>CAYXSL010000027.1:0-33717 GCA_964466605.1 uncultured Verminephrobacter sp. | reverse complement strand
CCACCACATGTTCACGACCGGCATGCCCGTGACCGGCCAGCTGTTCTTCATGTACGCCACCATGCTGATCTCCGTGCCCACGGCCGTGAAGATCTTCAACTGGATTGCCACCATGTGGCGCGGCTCCATGACGTTCGAGACCCCCATGCTGTTTGCCGTGGGCTTCATCTTCGTGTTCACCATGGGTGGCTTCACCGGCCTGATCCTGGCCATGGCCCCGATCGACATCCAGCTGCAAGACACGTACTACGTGGTGGCCCACTTCCACTACGTGCTGGTGGCCGGCTCGCTGTTCTCCATGTTCGCAGGCGTGTACTACTGGCTGCCCAAGTGGACCGGCGTGATGTATTCCGAAACCCGTGGCCAGATCCACTTCTGGGGTTCGCTGATCACGTTCAACATCACGTTCTTCCCCATGCACTTCCTGGGCCTGGCCGGCATGCCGCGCCGTTATGCCGACTACCCCATGCAGTTCGCTGATTTCAATGCGATTGCTTCGGTGGGCGCATTCGGCTTCGGACTGATGCAGGTGTTTTTCTTCCTGGCCGTCATCGTGCCCGCCATGCGTGGCAAGGGTGAAAAGGCCGCAGCCAAGCCTTGGGACGGTGCCGAGGGCCTGGAGTGGGAAGTCCCATCCCCTGCGCCTTTCCACACCTTCGAGAACCCACCCAAGCTGGACGCCACGGCCACCCGTGTGATCGGCTGAGGACCCCGCCCATGACACCCGAGCAGAAAAAGAGCAACCTGCGGATGGCGCTGATCCTGGCGTCGATTGCGGTGGTGTTCTTCGTCGGGTTCATGGCCAAGGTGTTTTTCCTCTCCCGTTGAGTTGAGGCCCCACCTGCCATGAGCCTGCGCCGCGAAAACGCCAAGATGGTCGGCAAGCTGGTCGTGATTGCGGCTGGCATGTTCGCCTTCGGCTACGTGCTGATCCCGATCTACAAGCACATCTGCGAGATGACCGGTATCAACATCCTGTCGCTGTCCGAGCGCCAGGTGCCGGGCAACGGCGTGGCAGGCAAGGACGTCAAGCTGCCCGCGAACACGCAGGTAGACAAGAGCCGCACCATTACCGTCGAGTTCGACGCCAATGCGCGCGGCCCTTGGGACTTCAAGCCCGCGCGGCGCTCGGTGCAGGTGCACCCCGGCGAGCTGACCACGGTGATGTACGAGTTCCAGAACGTGCAGAACCGCCGCATGGCTGCACAGGCCATTCCGAGTTATGCCCCGCGCCAGGCGGCAGCCCACTTCAACAAGCTGGAGTGTTTCTGCTTCAACCAGTATGTGCTGGAGCCCGGAGAAAAGAAGGAATGGCCCGTGGCCTTTGTGATCGATCCGCGCCTGTCCAAGGACGTGACGACCATCACGCTGTCCTATACCTTCTTTGAAGTGGGGGGCAAGACGCCAGCCGCACCAGAGTCCACCGCCGCTGCGGGCGGTGCCGTGTCCGTCCCTGGCGTGTTGGCGACGGGGGTGGGCTCATGAATGCGCCCGTCGATCCCTCTGCGGTGAAGCCGCTGGAGCGCAAGGGTTCGCTGCTGCGCACGGTGCGCGCGGTGGCCTGGTCGCTCGTTGGCCTGCGCAAGGGCAGTGAATACCAGCAGGATGTTGAAAAACTCAATCCGCTGCACATCATTGTGGTGGGACTGGTAGCTGTTTTTTTGTTGGTGATAGGGCTGATGGCCTTGGTGAATTGGGTAGTGTGAGCGGGTTGTTGGACCCGTATCAACAACAAGACTGAAAACAAGATTTGAGATTCAGGAGCTGAAATGAGTGCATCAACCCACGGCGGAACCCCGTACTACTATGTGCCTGCCGAGTCGCGCCACCCGGTGATGGCGGCTGCAGGCCTGTTCTTTGTCATCCTTGGCGCGGGCCAGTGGATCAACGGTCATGACTGGGGCAAGTATTCCCTGGCCCTGGGCCTGGTGTGGTGGCTGTTCACGCTGTACCAGTGGTTTGGCGATGCGGTGCGCGAAAGCGAAGGTGGCCTGTATGGCCACAAGATCGACCTGTCGTACCGCTGGAGCATGAGCTGGTTCATCTTCTCGGAAGTGATGTTCTTCGGCGCGTTCTTCACGGCCCTGTGGTGGGCGCGTTCGCACTCGGTGCCTGCACTGGGTAGCCTCGACAACGCGCTGCTCTGGCCTGATTTCAAGGCGGTGTGGCCCAGCGTGGCAGCTGGCATCACGGCCTCGCCTGCTGGCATCGTCGAGCCCTTCCAGACGGTTGGTCCCTTCTGGCTGCCCACCATCAACACCGCGCTGCTGCTGACGTCCGGCGTGACCCTGACCATTGCCCACCACGCATTGCGCGAAAACCATCGCGGCAAGACGATTGGCTTCATGTGGGCCACGGTGCTGCTGGGCTTCGTCTTCCTGCTGGTGCAAGGCTACGAGTACTACCACCTGTACACCGACCTGAACCTCAAGCTCAACTCGGGCGTGTTCGGCTCCACCTTCTTCATGCTGACCGGTTTCCACGGCTTCCACGTGTTCCTGGGCATGCTGATGCTGCTGGTGATCACGCTGCGCCTGCAAAAGGGCCACTTCACCGCCGACAAGCACTTCGGCTTTGAAGGTGCAGCCTGGTACTGGCACTTTGTGGACGTGGTGTGGCTCGGCCTGTACGTGCTGGTGTACTGGATGTAAGCACCCCACGGCAACTACAAAAAAAGCGCCGCGAGGCGCTTTTTTTGTGGGCGGTGCGAGCTGCCGAAAGGCGGGAGGACCTCCCCCGTGGGAGGTGAGGGCCGTCGCTGCGGCGGGCCCGGTCAGCGGGTTGCTGGCAGGCCGGTAGGCTGGATGTAGCCCAGCTGCCAGGCAATCAGAATGCACACAAACAGCACAATGGACAGCCCCACCCGCACCGCCAGTGCCTTGGCCATGTGGTTGCCTTTGCGTTTGTCGCCCTCGCCGTTGCGCATCATGAAGAACAAAGCCGACGCGAGGCTGGCCAAAATGGCGATAAACGCCAGCACTACGAGGTATTTCATGGAGCACATTATCCCGTGACCACTATCCGCCGTCCCCTGGGTCTGCGTTTCTGGCTCATCACGCTGGCCGCTGTGGCTGGCATGCTGGTCACAGCGTCGCTGGGGCGCTGGCAACTGTCGCGCGCGGCGCAGAAAGAGGCCCTGCAGGCCATGCTGGACGCACGCGGCCGCATGCCTGCGATGGGTGGCCGCGTGCTGCTGTCGCAAGCCACGGTGGCACCCACCCAAGCCGAGGCCCTGGTGCACCGCACGGTGGTGCTGGAGGGCAACTGGTTGCCAGAGCACACCGTGTACCTCGACAACCGACAGATGAATGGCCGCCCCGGCTTTTTTGTACTCACGCCCCTGCAATTGGCAGGCATGCCTTCGGCAGTGGTGCTGGTGCAGCGGGGCTGGGTACCGCGCAACTTTCAGGATCGCAGCCAGTTGCCCCAGGTTCCGACCCCGCAGGATGTGGTGGTGCGGGTGACTGGACGTGTGGCCGCCGGGCCCTCGCGCCTGTACGAATTCGGTGGAGAGGGTAGCGGTGCGGGCGCCCCCGCCGCCCAGGGGGCTTCCCGCATCCGGCAAAATCTCGACCTGGCCGCGTTTCGCACCGAAACCGGCCTGGCGCTCGCCCCGCTCACTGTGGTGCAGACGGGCGAGGCGGTGGGGGCGGGCGACGGCCTGCAACGCGACTGGCCCGTGGTGGGCGCAGGCGTCGATAAACACTACGGTTACGCATTTCAATGGTTCGGGCTCTGCGGCCTGATGGCACTTCTCTATGTCTGGTTCCAAATCGTCCGACGGTTCATTCGCCCGCGCAGCCAGCCTGCCCCCTGAGGTCCAAGCCGAGCACCCGCTGGGACTGACCGTGCACACCTTGCCCGAGGCCGCAGATGCGGTGGCCAGCGCGCAGCGCACCCGCCATGGCCGCTGGAAGATGCTGGGTGTGCTGGCGATCTGTGCGGCACCGGTGATCGCCTCGTATTTCACCTACTACGTGATCCGCCCCGAAGGCCGCCGCAACTACGGGGAGTTGATCGATCCCCAGCGCACGCTGCCCGCGCTCACCGTTGCCACGCCCGATGGCGCCTCGGTGCCCCTGGCCTCGCTCAAGGGGCAGTGGCTGCTGGTGAGCGTGGCCGGTGGCGCCTGTGATGCGCCGTGCCAGAACCACCTGTATCTGCAGCGGCAACTGCGCGAAAGCCTGGGCAAGGAAAAAGACCGACTGGACTGGGTCTGGCTCGTCAACGATAACGCGGCCATCCCCGACGCGCTGGCGCCGGCCCTGCAAAAAGCCACGGTGCTGCGGGTGGACGGCGCAGCACTCAATGCCTGGCTTGCACCGGCGGCGGGCCAGCAGCAGGCCGACCACCTGTATGTGGTGGACCCCATGGGCAACTGGATGATGCGCTTCCCTGCTGGCATGGATGCCAGCGGCGCCGCAAAGGCCAAGCGTGACCTGGAGCGCCTGCTGCGCGCCTCTTCGTCGTGGGACGACGCCGGGCGGCCGGGCCAGCCATGAGCGACACCCAGCCGCTGTACGACCTGGCGCCCGTGCTGGAGCTGATGCTCCTGGGTCTGCTGATTGCATTGGGACCGCTGGCCTGGGTGTGGTTGCGCAACCGCCGCAGCTCGCCCATGCGGCGCCTGCAGGCGCTCACGGTGCTGACCTTGTTCCTGACCTTTGACTTGGTGCTGTTCGGTGCCTTCACGCGGCTCACCGATTCCGGCCTGGGCTGCCCCGACTGGCCCGGCTGCTACGGCAGTGCGAGCCCGGTGGGCGCGCGCGAAGAAATTTCGGCGGCACAAGAGGCCATGCCCACGGGGCCCGTCACGCATGGCAAGGCCTGGGTGGAGATGATCCATCGCTACCTCGCCACCGGTGTAGGTGTGCTCATCATCGTGCTCACGGTGTCGTCCTGGGTGCAGCAGCGCCGGGCCCAGCGGGGCGCGGCCGAGGCGCCGCCGCTCAGCCCCTGGTGGCCCACGGTCACGTTGGTGTGGGTGTGCCTGCAAGGGGCCTTTGGCGCACTCACCGTGACGATGAAGCTCTTTCCCGCCATCGTTACCTTGCACCTGGTGGGCGGGCTGGTGTTGCTGGCGCTGCTGTGCGTGCAGGCCGTGCGCCATACCCACGCGGCACAAGGCCGCCTGCCCGCTGTGATCTCGCCCGCGCTGCGCCGGGGCCTGGCCTGGGCCGGGTTGCTGCTGGCGCTGCAGGTGGTGCTGGGCGGCTGGGTCAGCACCAACTACGCCGTTCTGGCCTGCACCACCTTCCCCACCTGCCAGGGCAGCTGGTGGCCCGCCATGGACTTTGCCCAGGGCTTCCAGATCTGGCGCAAGCTGGGCATGCTGCAGGACGGCAGCCACATCAGTTTTGCAGGCCTCACTGCCATCCACTACGTGCACCGCCTCATGGCCTATGTGGTGCTGGCGGCACTGGCATGGCTGGCCTGGCGCCTGCACCGCAGTGGCGTGCTGCGCGCGCAAACGCGGTGGCTGGCGGGCCTGTCGGTGCTTCAGCTGGCCACGGGCCTGTCCAACGTGATCCTGGACTGGCCGCTGGTCGCCGCCGTGCTGCACACCGGCGGCGCGGCGGCCCTGGTTGTGGTGCTGACCTGGGCCCTGGTGTCCAGCCGTGCATCCGTGCCTGTTCCCCGAGAGTTTTCCGCGTCGCCTGGCGCATCGAGAGTGTCCGCATGAGTGTCGCCCCCCCCCACGTTGTTGCCTTGCCTTCGCGCATGGAGCAGTTCTACGCGCTGACCAAGCCCCGCGTGGTGCAGCTCATCGTTTTTTGTGCCTTGATCGGCATGGTGCTGGCCGTGCCTGGCCTGCCCACCGCCGCGCAGCTGGGCCACATGGCGCTGGCCAGCGCCGGGGTGTGGCTGGTGGCGGGCGCTGCCGCCGCCTTCAACTGCATCGTGGAGCAGGGCATCGACGCCAAGATGAAGCGCACCGCCTGGCGCCCCACGGCCAAGGGCGAGCTGTCCAACGCGCAGACCCTCCTGTTCTCGGCCGTGCTGTGTGCTGCGGGCTCGGCCCTGCTGTACTTCTGGATCAACCCGCTGACCATGTGGCTCACCTTCGCCACCTTTGTTGGCTACGCGGTGGTCTATACCGTGATCCTCAAGCCGCTGACGCCGCAGAACATCGTGATCGGCGGCGCATCCGGCGCCATGCCCCCGGTGCTGGGCTGGGCCGCCATGACAGGTGATGTGGGGCCTGAAGCGCTGATCCTGTTCCTCATCATCTTCCTGTGGACACCTCCACACTTCTGGGCACTGGCGTTGTACCGCGTGGAGGACTACCGCAAGTCCGGCCTGCCCATGTTGCCGGTGACCCATGGCAACGAGTTCACCCGGCTGCAGGTGTTCCTCTACACCCTGATCCTGTTTGCGGGTTGCCTCATGCCGTTTGTGTACGGTATGAGTTCGTGGATCTACCTGGTGGCGGCCGTGCTGCTGTCGGCGGGTTTCTGTGGCTACGGTTTTGCCTTGTGGCGCAACTACTCCGACGCGCTGGCGCGCAAGACCTTCCGTTTTTCCCTCATCCACCTGAGCGTGCTGTTCGCCGCCCTGCTCGTGGACCACTACGTGCTGTGAACCCCATGCTCAAACGAAATGCTCTCAAAACGATAGCTGTCAGCGCTTTATCCATAGGCGGGACGGGCCTTTTTGGTGCTTGTTCCGATAAAAAGAAGGCCGAGTTTCGGGGCGTGGACATCACTGGCGCCGACTACGCCCGCGACCTCCCGCTGACCGACCACAACGGCCAGGCGCGCCACATCCAGGACTTTGCGGGCAAGGTGGTGGTGGTGTTCTTCGGCTTCACGCAGTGCCCCGACGTGTGCCCGACGTCGATGCAGGAGCTGGCCGAGGTCAAGCAGATCCTGGGCAAGGACGGCGACCGTCTGCAAGGCATCTTCGTGACGGTGGACCCGGACCGCGACACGCTCGAGGTGCTCAAGGCCTACATGGCCAACTTCGACCCAAGCTTTCTGGCCCTGCGGGGCTCGCCCGAGCAGCTCGCGGCCGTCGCCAAGGACTTCAAGATCTACTACAAGAAGGTCGATGGCAAGACGCCCACCAGCTACACCATGGACCACTCGGCGGGCAGCTACGTGTACGACCCCGCCGGGCGGCTGCGCGTGTACAACCGCTACGGCAGCGGCGCCCAGGCCCTGGCGGCCGACGTCAAGACCCTGCTCGCCGAAGCGGGCTGAGATTTCTGCGGGCCCGCGCTCGCCAGTCCGTCTGCTGGCGTGACAGCACCGGCAAACAAAAACCCGGGCAGGCGCATCGGCCAGACCCGGGTGGATGTTGACTGGTAGCAAAGGCGTGCGGCGTTTCCGCCGCGCTGGTTTACTCCGCCTTGATGCCGCGCATCGCGATCACGCCGCCCAGCAGGTTCGTGTCGGCCTTCACGCGATTGGCCAGCCCTTCGGGCGAAGAGCCCACCGTCTGCCAGCCCTGCTGGAACAGTTTGCCGCGCACCTCTTCGCTGCGGGCAATCTCGCCGATCAGTGCCGCCAGCTTGGCCTGGATGGGCTTGGGCAAGGTCGAAGGCGCAGCAAACGCATTCCAGATTTCCAGGTTGAAGTTGCCGATGCCTGCTTCGGCCAGGCTGGGCACATCGGGCGCCAGCGGGCTGCGCCCGGAAGACGTCACGCCAATCGCGCGCAGCTTGCCCGCACGCACCTGCGCCTGTGCCAGGGCCGGGGGCAGCAGGGCCATCTGCAACTGCCCGCCCAGCATGGCGGTGGCCACCTGCGGGTAGCCGGGGTAGGGCACATGCACCGGGTTGATGTTGCTGCGCGACTTGAGCAGCTCGGTGCCGATGTGGCCCACCGTTCCCACGCCCGGCGTGCCATAGCTCCACTTGTCGCCACCATTGCGGGCTGCCACGAAGAAGTCGCGGGCACTGCTGGTGGCGGGCACCCCGGGCTGGCTCACGGGCGCTGTCAGGATGAGCGGCGAAGTGCCGATCAGGCTCAGCGGCGCCAGGTCCTTGATCGGGTCATAGGGCACCGCCGGGTTCAGCAGCTTGGCAATGGTCATGTTGCCATTGATCATGAGGCCGATGGTGTGGTCATCGCGCGCCTTGGCCACGGCATCGGCGGCAATGTTGCCGCCTGCACCCACCTTGTTTTCCACAATCACCGGCTGGCCCAGGGCCTTGGACAGCGGCTCCGTGAAGGTGCGCGCCGTGAGGTCGGGCGAAGACCCGGCGGGGAAGCCTACGATGATCTTGAGCGGCTTGGTGGGCCAGGCCAGGGGCGCGGCTGCTGCGGCGGCGGCGCCGGGCTTGGCAGTGTTCTGGGCCAGGGCCCAGGGGGAGGCGGCTGCCAGCGCAATCAGCAGCGTAGAAGCACGGCGGGACACAACAGCGTGTGACGACAACATGGAAAGGGGTCTCCTCAACAAGAGTATTCGGGGGCCAAAACGACGCGGGGCCCCAGAGCTGGGGCCCCGTGAGGCAACTTCTGCAGCCGGGGATATTAACCCCGCCGCCCACCGGCTCAGGCGTACTCCGCCAGCGCCTTTTTCATCTTCTTCATCGCCGCCACTTCAATTTGGCGGATGCGTTCGGCGCTCACGCCGTACACGGCCGCCAGCTCGTGCAGCGTCATGCCGCCCGTGCCGTCGTCATTGACCTTGAGCCAGCGCTCTTCCACGATGCGGCGGCTGCGATCGTCCAGGCTGGCCAGTGCCGTGGCAATGCCATCGGTGGCCAGCGCGTCACGCTGGCGCGATTCGATCATGGCCGTGGGCTCGTGCGATCCGTCGGCCAGATAGGCAATGGGGCCAAACGCCTGCTCGCCATCGTCCGATGGGGCCGGGTCCAGCAGCACATCACCACCCGACATGCGGGTTTCCATCTCGATGACTTCTTCCCGTTTCACATTGAGCTGCGCGGCCACCGAGTCGATCTCGCGGTCCGACAGCGTGTCGCGGTGCGTGGCGGCGTCCGCCGCAGCGGCATCGGCCTTGAAGCCCTGCTTCATCGAGCGCAGGTTGAAGAACAGCTTGCGCTGGGCCTTGGTGGTCGCCACCTTCACCATGCGCCAGTTCTTCAGGATGTACTCGTGGATTTCGGCCTTGATCCAGTGCATGGCGTAGCTCACCAAGCGCACACCCTGGTCTGGGTCGAAGCGCTTGACGGCCTTCATCAGGCCCACATTGCCTTCCTGGATCAGGTCGCCATGGGGCAGGCCATAACCCAGGTACTGGCGCGAAATCGAGACTACCAGGCGCAGGTGCGACATCACCAGCCGACCGGCGGCATCCACATCGTTGTTGTCCTTGAGCTGACGTGCATAGGTCTGCTCTTCGTCGTGCGTGAGCAGGGGCAGGCGGTTGACGGCCGAAATGTAGGCGTCCAGGTTGCCCAGGGCAGGCACCAACGCCCAGGGGCTGGCGGGCGCCAGGGTCATCGTCGCGGTTCCAGACTGAATGTTCATTCCAGGAATCCTTTCCTCTAAGCCAAGATGTTAGCACTCTCTATGATTGAGTGCTAAGCCCGGAGTTCCCGTTGGGTTGTTGGTCATTGGCTGGGTGGTGATCGCACTGCCGACGCCACCTCGGTTTGTCTCTTCAACCTGTGCGAAAGTTGCGTAACCCCTTGTTTTGCAAAAGAAATTCTGTGTTTTCCGGTCAGCTTGCTCCGGTTGCTGCCGGCTCATAGCCACTTTCCGCGTCTTGCACCCACATGTATCCCGACTAAGGTCGTAAAGGCTCCTGCTCGGTGGCCAGCATTTCACGCCCCTTCGGCGTGATGGCCAGTACACGCGCGTGGCGAATATCGGAGTTCGCAGGCGGCAACATCACCAGCACCAGGTCAGCTGCTCGCAGAACGCGCAGCTTATCGATGCTAGCTTCGTCGTCCACCGTGATCGGCAGCTGGGCTTCGGCGATCTTCCGCAAGTACTCAAAAGGCATGGCATCTCCTCGACAAGATGTTGTGAGGGTGCAATTCTTCAGGAGATGCCACGGGGGACATGTAAGAAATTGCCTCGTCCTGCCGTTGTTGGGGCGCCCGGCTACCAGAACTGGGGGGCCGTTGCGCGCTTGAGGGACGTACGCGGTTAAGTACTGCCTCAGGGCTCAGTGCTCGTCTGGCTGCCCATCGTTGCGTTCGTCTTTTCCTGCGGGGGCAACTTGTCCTCACACGGCAACTCTTGGGCATTCTGCGCCCCCGGCCTCTCAACAGGCCTGCCAGCGTTGTCTATATGGGATTGCGTGGGGGTTACTACCGCTGCTGCGTCGGGATTGTGAGGGTCAACCATGCCTGCTGCTCCTGCATCGTCTTTCCAATGCAACTGAAATTGAGCATCGGTAGAACGCGCGTCTGCGCGCTCCACCCTTTTTCAAGTTTTAGACGGATTCTTTACCTTTGGAGCCAGAGCCGGCCTGATGACTCTGACTCTTGTTCTCTTCATTGGTGGTCTTGCTGGCGCCTGCCCGTTTGCTGCGCCATGTATTGAAGTCTTCGCTGAACTTCTGATAACGCTCGCCGCGGTAGGCATCGTAGTCGCTGTCCAGATTGCGCATCTGCTCATTGCGCCAGCGCCCGTAGTCGGGGTCATAGTCCTGCTGAGACGATTGATGGCGGGGACTGAAGCGATCTGCGTCTCCTCGAAAACCGCCCCCGCCATGGTCGTGGTGGCCGTTATCGTACTGGCGGTCATCGCCGTAACGGGGCCTTCCTGGCTGTTGATCCTGACCAAAATCCGACCCCCGCATATTGCCGCGGCCCTGATCAAACCCCTGCTGGTGGTGGCGCCAGTCGTCGGAGTGGCCCTGATAGCGTTGCGAACTTCCATAGCCCCCAAAGCCAGAGCTGCCCCGCTCACCAGAGCGAGCGGAGTCATAGCCCGAACCGTAGGCATTGCCCTGTTGGCGTTCAGGGTAGCTGCCGTAGCCAGGCTGCAACTGTCGGCCCGAATCCCGGCCCATGGACTCGCCGCGGTCCCGGCTACCCCAGTTGTCACTGCGTTCACGGTCGTTGTCGTAGACACGTTCGTGGTTGCCGCGATGGTATTCGTCATAGTTACTTGAAGCCATTGCAATCTCCAGAATGAAGCAGCCTTTGCTGCGGTTTCACACAGAACTATTTCTGATGTGATGCGCCTACTTTTCCTGCGAAAGTGGTGCGAGGACGTAAGTCGTGGCCTACTTTCACGTAGGGAGATGCCCGCCGCATATCGCCCAGCATCAGGTACGCACGCGCTGCTGAGCCCGCAGAGCAAGAGATGGAAAAGTACGCTCTAGGGACCCTCTGCGCGAATCATCGCGCCATGTGCATCTGCGGACTTGGGCGGTCTGCGGCGTTGCAAATGCTCGCTATAGCTACGGCTATTGCTGTGCTTTGCGCCTAGCAGCCCATCCCGATCCGCAGCGCTCACTTTCCGCTCGATTTGTGCAGAGGATCCCTAGCACCGCGCTATCGGGCTTTTCGCGTGGCGCATTTCAGCACCCGCTTCATTTGCCCCAACGCCGCAGCCTGGGATGCATCGCTTTCCGCAGCGGTGCAGTTGCTTGGCACCCACACTTTGTAGCCAAGCATGTAAGCGTCCATGACCGTGAGATGCACACACATGTCCGCCGCCAAACCCACCACAATCAGCTCGCTCGTTTTGAGTTGGTGAAGCAGGTGGTCCAGAGGGGTGGAGTGAAAAGCCGAATGCCGCGGCTTCAGCAGCACCAGATCCTGCGCTTGGGGGGCGAGCAAGGTGGCGATCTCCCCGCGCGCGCCTGGCAGTGCCTGACAAGCAGCCAACAGTGCTTTGAAGTCGGAACGCCAGATGCCGTAGTTGTCATTGGCATAGATGGCCGTGACCCCTTGGGACGCCAAACGTTTCTTGAGCCGGGCCGTGGCCTTCGCTGCGGTCAGCGCACCGTGGAGTAGCTTCTCAGCCCCCGGGAAGCGCATGGGATTTATAAAATCCACCAGAACCAATACCGTCGGGCTTGCCCCCAGGGACGGCTGGCCAGTGATATCCAGGAGCCGGGTTTCAGATGTCATGGCATGAACGCTGCTTCACGAGTCGCCAATAGCTATCGGCGCCCGGCAGGATGGCTTCGCGGCTGATCACATATGGAGCGATAACGTCCACTTCCACTGCGCGCCAGGCTCTCGCAAGAGAAGCCATGGCGGTGGGTGAACGCTGCGGCAACCGTCCTTAGGGACGGCCGGATTCATACGCGCGGTGGGTCCGTTTCTCTCTCGGGGTGCCTGTGGCGCGCGATGCCTCGGATGAAAGTACGGAACTCCTCAAGCGTGGCGCCGTAGACGATGCCTGGGTCCAGATCACCGGAGGGCAGTGCAGAGGGGATCTGTGCTTTGAGCATCAGCGCGGAGGACGCGGGCATCACGAGAATTGGCTTGCAATGCCTGTACTGGTCCTTGACGAACTCCAGGGTGTGGCCATCCGCCGCGAGAACCTGCACGCCGGCTTCTCCATCTGGAAGTGCCAGTGCATCGAAAAGAAATCCCGGCTCGTTTTCTAGCGATGCATCCGCATTGACATCCACCTTGTCGCTGGTCTGCACAGGGCCGATACGGGGCGCGACGAAACGAGCCACGGCTCCGTGGTTGAGCAGTTCGGCCTGCAGGTCAACCACGCTGCGCCCGGCGATCCCGTCGGCCACCAGAATGGCCACCTTGCGGCCAGCCAAGCTGGCATTGCCCGGCCGGGCCAGGAGAGACAGCGCAGGGGACTTGACCACTTCAGGCGTCTGCGGCGTCTGAAGCACGCGTGGCATGGCGGGGGGCAAAGTGGTCATGCCCAGACCTGCGCCAACCTGTGCGGCAAGCTCCTCTGAGGCATTGCGCAAGGACGCCACCATGCGTTCCCGTATGGCCGGGACTGTGACCTTGCTCAGTTCGAAACGAAAGGCTGCCGCGATATGCGCCTTCTCTGCGGGCGACTGGCTCTCGAAGAACAGTCGGGCCTGCGTGTAGTGGTCTGCGAACTTTTCGGGCTTGGCCCTGACCTTGCCCTGTGCCTCCTGGGCCTTCATACGGGCAGGCACGGACGAAAAGCCCTGCTCTCCTCCGGCCTGGAAGGGGCAGCCACCACCGAGTGAGTTGGGCTCGTAGGCGACCCTTCCCCGAGGGATGGCCTGCCGGTGCATGCCATCCCGCTGGTTGTTGTGCAGCGGTGCCACTGGCGCGTTGATGGGTATCTCATGAAAATTGGGACCGCCCAGTCGCGATATCTGGGTGTCCACATACGAGTGGATGCGTCCCGCGAGCAAGGGATCATTGGAGAAGTCGATGCCAGGCACGACATGCGCAGCACAAAACGCCACTTGCTCCGTCTCGGCAAAGAAATTGTCGGGATTGCGGTTCAGCACCATGCGACCCACGGGGCGCACGGGCACCAATTCTTCCGGCACGATCTTGGTGGCGTCCAGGACGTCGAAGCTGAAGCTGTCAGCCTGTTCCTCGCTGAATATCTGTACGCCCAGTTCGTATTCCGGGTAGGCGCCCGCTTCAATCCGTTCCCACAAGTCACGGCGGTGGAAGTCCGGGTCGGCGCCAGAGATTTTCACGGCTTCGTCCCATGCCAGCGAGTGGGTGCCCGCTTTGGGAGACCAATGAAATTTCACAAAGACGGAATCCCCGGCGGCATTGACCCACCGGAACGTATGCACACCGAAGCCCTGCATGGTCGCGTAGCTGCGCGGAATTGCGCGGTCCGACATGACCCACATGAGCATGTGCGTAGACTCCGGCATCAAAGAAACAAAATCCCAGAAGGTGTCGTGTGCACTGGCCGCCTGGGGCATTTGGTGGTGCGGCTCGGGCTTTACTGCGTGTACCAGGTCGGGGAACTTCATCGCGTCTTGAATGAAGAACACGGGCATGTTGTTTCCCACCAGGTCCCAATTGCCTTCGTCGGTGTAGAACTTGACGGCAAAACCTCGCACGTCCCTCGCTGTGTCTTTTGATCCCCGCTCCCCTTGCACGGTGGAGAAGCGTACGAACACAGGCGTTACCTTGCCTGCAGATTGAAACGGCGCGGCCCGGGTAAGGTCGGTCAGATCCTCGTAGGACTCGAAGAAACCGTGGGCTCCGGATCCCCGTGCGTGCACCACCCGCTCCGGTATCCGCTCATGGTCGAAGTGGGTAATTTTCTCCCGGAGGATGAAGTCTTCCAGCAAAACGGGGCCGCGTTCGCCGTACTTCAGTGAATTCTGGTTGTCGGCTACACGCACACCCTGATTGGTGGTGAGCGCCTGCGCTTGCGAATCCACGCGTACCCTGTCGAGGGAGCCGATTGTGCTGTTCAGGCCAGGCGGGACTACCCCGCCGGTTTTGGCCGAGCCTTGGTTTTCCGATAGCGTGCTGGCCAACGGCAGACGAGACGCCGCAGCCACCGTGGTGCCGGGCGGCGGATTCAGGCCATTTTCAAAACCGTGTTCACTTGCCTTGATGGGATTGTCGGGCAGGGCCTCGGCGAGCTCATGGATTTCTTGCGCCTTGGCAGAGGCAGCGTCCGAGGGAGTACCCAGGACGGAAGGTGCGCTATCGGTGTTGCGAGCGGCTGCTGCAGGCGCGCCAGCGGTGTCTTTATGGTTGGGCATAGAGGGGTTCCGTGAGAAATGGCTGAGAAAAAAATCGGGGTGCTTGCCAGGGCATCGCGCGCGCGTCCGCCGAAACGGTCGGCCGTCCACCACGCGCAAGTGCACCCGACAGCACGGCACCCTCAGGCTTTCCATGCCCGGGCGCCATCGCGGCGATCAGCTGCCGACCATCGGCTTCTTCAGGATGCTGATCTGGCCGTTGGCTTCCAGAAACGCGCATTGCATCGAGTGCAACTCACAATCGGCTTCGCGCAGTGCTTGGTGCAGGTCGGATTCCGGGACGTGGTGCTTGCGTAGCACCTGGCGAAGGACCTTTCCGTCCTTGCCCACCAGTACGGGCTCGCCTTCCAGTACAGACTGCACCGCGTGGCTGCGCGCTGTAATGCTGGCCACCAGCAGGTTCAGCCCGATCAAGGTAGCTGCACTGAGAAAGCCGGCGCCCAGCGAATCGTCCCCGCCCGAAAGAGCATTCGAGACCGATTCGCTGAGCAGCATCACCACCAGCAGGTCGAACGGCGTGAACTGTCCCACCGTGCGCCGGCCCGACACACGGATCAGGACCAGCAGCAGTACATACACCGCTGCAGCTCTCGCTAGCAGTTCCCACCAGGGGTGTGTCAGCTGCCACATATCTGGGCCTGCTTCACTGTGAGGATGGTGAGAAACACGTTGTCTAGGCCGTTGCGAGTAGCTCGTCCAAAAGCTCCTGCTTGCGCGCCTCGACTTCGTCGCGCATGGCTACCAGGTCTAGTTTTTTGACTGCGCGGGCCTTGGGAAATATTTCATTGCGTTCCTCCTTGACGTGGTGGTCGATGTACTCGCCCAGCACTTTCACCTTGGCGTCGAATTCTTCGGTGGCGGTGCTGGCCGCCTCGATCTGGGCGATCAGCTCCTTGGCTGTCTGGTGTTCCACCTCGGCTTCGGCGATCAGCGCAGTCTCCTGCATGGCGGCGCGCAGTGCGGGGTAGAAAATTTCTTCCTCGACCTTCGCATGCACCGTCAGCTCTATGCAGATTTCGCGCGCAAGGTCGAGGCGCAACTGGGGTGCATTGCGAGCGCGGGACTCGCATAGCGATTCAAAGTCCTTGAACATCTTCTTGACCGCCTTGTGGTCGGCGTCGAGAAGATCGCACACGTCTTTCTGGCGTTGGCTGGAAGGCATGGGAGTTGCTCCGAAAAATGGTTGATGAACATCTGCCATCTTCTGGAGGAACCCCAAGCGGCCTGTAGGCAAAATCCCCCACAGCCCGTCAGCGCGCTCCCAGGCCGCTGCGCTGATTGAATTCCGTCTCGCAGCAGGGCGGTGGGGGCCCCGCGCCAGCGGCTCGCGGCGCCTGTAGGACGAGGGCTTGCAACGACTCGCGTCCCTGTCTCTCACAGCGCGATGCATGCGGTTTCTACGCTGGACTCATGCGAATTCTCATCATGGGCGCGTTCGGGCTGATCAGACCTGCGCTGGCTTGCGCTTTGCAACGCAGGGCCCGCGCCAAAGCGGGGGGCCGGAGACCGTGATGGACTACCTCACGCTCAAGTGGCTGCACGTCCTGAGTTCCACGGTGCTGTTCGGAACCGGCATTGGATCGGCCTTCTACCTCCTGACTGCGGTGACGACTCGCAATCCGGTGTTGATCGCCCACTTGGCCCGCTGGGTCGTGCGCGCTGACTGGGTGTTCACGGCCACCACCGCAGTGCTCCAGCCACTCACTGGCTGGTGGATGCTGCGTATCGCGGGTTTCGAGCCCACCACGCGCTGGGTGCTCTGGTCGCTGGGCCTCTATGCCCTGGCGATCGCGTGCTGGCTGCCGGTCGTTTGGCTGCAAATGCGCATGCGCGATCTGGCGGAGGTGGCCTACCGCAGGGCAGAGGCACTGCCCAAGGCGTTCTGGTACTGCTTTGCCTGTTGGGTTGCGCTGGGGGTGCCCGCTCTCACAGCATTCCTGGCCATATTCTGGCTGATGGTCTTCAAGCCGGTTTAGTCGCCCGGCAGATTCTTTGCGCCTGCGGCCTGCTCCCCCATATGGGCGAATCCCGTGTCCCCTTCCGCCATGTCCGCTTGAGTGAGCGTGCTGTTCAACAGGGTCACATCAGTGGCCATGGCATTGCGCCGTCCATCTCCTCCGATACGAAAATGGGCCATCGGGCTGTTGGAAAACTGCAGCGCAGACCCAAAGCAGTGGGAAGGCAGCACCAGTGTGCCTATGGCTGCGTTGTCGATCAGCTGAAAAGTGGGGAGCAGTACTCGATTGCACTCCGTAAATCCCACCTTCAAGAAGGTTCGGAATGACCCTGAGCGCATGCCCACCAGTTCAATGAAACCCGTGGCCATGGGAACTGTGAAGTCCTCTGCCACGAAGGTATCGATGCCGGACAACAGGGCGGACCGAACGTGCTTTACCTTGGTTACCACATATCCAGCCCAGTCTGGCTGGAAGGTTTGAGCCTTTTGCACGTTGGATCCCCACTGGTTGGGGGACGGTGAAATCATGATGTGCCTCGGTCTTTCCTGTACGGTTTAAGCATGGGCGTGGAAGCTAAAAAGACTATGCTGAATACGCGCGGCGCTCTCGTCTGTAGGACCGCTCCTAAAGTCTTGTCATTTGCGACGCCGGATGACATGCGGTGCCAAACCGCCTCTGCAGGGGCGGCTGTCGGAGCGGGCGCAGAGTGCCTCGGGGCGGTGCGTAGGACACGTTCCCACGCGGGACGCGGCCATTGCCCACGCGGTGGAAGGGGCGCAGGGATGACGATGTATTTTTTTCAGGAGCATCGCCATGGACGCAACCTCCCATCGCCCACTCGCCGTTGTGACCGGAGCCTCTTCAGGCATCGGCTTTCATCTGGCACGCTGCTGTGCAGCCAGCGGCTTCGATCTGATAGTGGCCGCCGACCGCCCTCTGGACGACGTGGCCAACGACATTCGCATGGATGGCGCCAAAGTTGCCGTGGTGCATGCGGACTTGGCCACCCGGCAAGGCGTTGACGACCTGTACGAATCACTCGGGGGCCGCGCCGTGGACGCTCTCTTTGCCAACGCTGGTCATGGCTTGGGAAAGGGGTTTCTTGACCAGGATTTCCACGACGTGGAGCATGTGATCGACACCAACATCACTGGCACGCTCTACCTGCTGCACAAGGTTGCACAGGATATGCGCGACCGAGGGCAGGGCAGGATTCTCATCACGGGCTCTGTGGCTGGCTTCACCCCGGGGAGCTTCCACGCCGTATACAACGGAACCAAGGCCTTTATCGACTCGTTTGCAGCCGCCTTGCGCAACGAACTCAAAGATAGCGGTGTGACAGTGAGCTGTCTGATGCCGGGGCCGACCGACACGGATTTTTTTGCGCGGGCGGGCCTGCTGGATACGCAAATGGCTGCCGACGCCAAGGCGGATCCTGCCAAGGTAGCGCAGATAGGCTTCGACGCCCTCATGGCGGGCGAGGCGGATGTCGTCGCGGGCCTGAAGAACAAACTGCAGGCCATGGTAGCGAAGGTCACTCCATCCCAGGTGTTGGCTGAGCAGCACCGGAAGATGGCTGAACCGGGTTCGGCTGAGCGATAGCGGACGACTCTCCGATGTTGATCGATTCTGGAGGCACACGCATGAAATTCATTCCACTGGCTGGCACCACGCTGCGGCTGCGGGTGGATAGACCATGAGTACCCGCAAAGAACTCGCGCCCACCTCTACCCGCACGATGTGGAAGGGGGCGATCAGTTTCGGGCTGGTGCACATCCCCGTGGGCCTGTACTCGGCCACCGCGAGCACGGGCATCGATTTCGACTGGTTGGACCGCCGCTCCATGCAACCGGTAGGCTACAAGCGCGTAAACAAGGTCACCGGCAAGGAGATCGCCGCTGCAGACATCGTCAAGGGCGTGGAATACGAGGAGGGCCGTTATGTGGTGCTGCCCCCGGAGGAGATTGCCGCCGCCTTCCCGAAGGCCACGCAGACCATCGAGATCGAGGCGTTTGTGGATGCCGATGAGATCCCCTTCGTCTATCTGGAGCGTCCCTACTACACTGCGCCGCTCAAGCGCGGCGAGAAGGTCTACGCCCTGCTCAGGGACGCGCTGCGCCAGAGCGGCAAGGTCGGTGTGGCCAAGGTGGTCATCCAGTCCAAGCAGCACCTGGCAGTGCTGATCCCCTGTGGCCGCGCGCTCATCCTGAACTTGCTGCGCTGGGGTGGGGAGATCCGCTCCTTTGAGCAGCTGAACCTGCCGCCGCTGGATGCGAAGACCGTGGGCATCAAGGATGCAGAGATGGGCATGGCCCTGCAGCTCATCAACGATATGACGCAGCCTTGGGACGCTGACCGCTTTCGCAATTCGTTTTCTGAGGAAATCCACAAGCTGATAGAGGCCAAGGCCTCGGCGGGCGAGATCGCGAATGTGACCAAAGTGGACGCCAGCCCTGCAGCGGCGGTGGGCGCAGAGCTGCTGGACCTGAGTGCACTGCTCAAGCGCAGCCTGGAGGGCCGCACGCCCGGGCCCGCCGCCAAGGGCACAACCGCCTCGGTGACCCGCTTGCCGGTGGCAACGAAGAGCAGCGTCAAAGGGGCTGCGAAAAGGAAGGCCAAGGGGCCGGCAAAAGCTGCTGTCCGAGGCGGCGCCAAAGGCACGACCAAGGACACGGCCAAGGCCGCTGCCAAAGCCCCCGCCACCCACAAGGCGCCCGCCAAAAAGGCGCGGCGCTCTGCCTGAAGGCGCCCCACATGCCCGACAAGGACCCCCTGGCGCTCTACCGCAAGAAGCGCAACTTTGCCCTCACGCCCGAGCCCGCCGATGGCGGAACGCCGGGTGTGAAGGCGTTGCAGTACGTGATCCAGAAGCATTGGGCCAGCCGCCTGCACTACGACCTGCGCCTGGAACTGGGCGGCACCATGAAAAGCTGGGCCGTGCCCAAGGGCCCCAGCCTGGACCCTGCCGACAAGCGCATGGCCGTGCAGGTGGAGGACCATCCCCTCTCGTACAACAGCTTCGAGGGGCAGATTCCGGCCGGGCAATATGGCGCGGGGCGCGTCATCATCTGGGACCGGGGCTTCTGGGTGCCCGTGGGCGACCCGGCCGAAGGCTACCGCAAGGGCAAGCTCAAGTTCGAGGTCCACGGCCACAAGCTGCATGGCCAATGGACGCTGGTGCGTATGCACGGGCGCGGCAGCGAGAAGCAGCCCCCCTGGCTTCTGATCAAGGAGCGCGATGGGTGGGAGCGCTCGGCCAGCGAGTTCAGCGTAGTGGACGAGATGCCCGACAGCGTGGCCCAGGCCGAAGCCGTGGCACTGCCGCTGGCGGGCGAGGTCTCGTCCGCGCAGGAGACTGCACTTGTGGCCCCGCTTGCGGCCGCGCCCAAGGCCCTCCTTCCTGCGGCGCTGAACCCCCAGCTTGCCACGCTGGTGGATGCGCCTCCACAGGATTCGGCAGACTGGCTCTGGGAGCTGAAGTTCGACGGCTACCGCCTCTTGGCCCGCATCGAGCGGGGCCAGGCCCGGCTGTTCACCCGCAATGGCAACGACTGGACCGCCAGGGCCCCTGTGCTCGCGCAGGCACTGGCCGCGCTGCCGCTGAAGTCCGGCTGGGTGGACGGTGAGGTGCTGGTGCTCGACGAGCACGGCATTCCCGACTTTCAGGCGCTACAAAACGCGTTCGACGGGCAGGCCACCGAGGCGATGGTCTTTTATGCGTTTGATCTGCCCTATGCCCAGGGGCGCGACCTGCGAGGCCTGCCGCTCATGGAGCGCCGTGCCTTGTTGCGCACCTTGGTGCAAGGTTCGGCGTCGGACCGCATCCGGTTCAGCGAAGCCTTTGAGGCGCGCCCGGAAGACCTTGTTCCTTCGGCCTGCAAGCTCGGGTTCGAGGGCGTCATCGGCAAGCGCAGGCAGGCGGCCTATGTCGGCGGCCGCAGCGCCGACTGGATCAAGCTCAAATGCAGCCACCGGCAAGAGTTCGTGATTGGCGGTTTCACCGACCCGCAGGGCTCTCGCACGGGCCTGGGTTCGCTGTTGCTGGGTGTGCACGGCCCCGATGGCACCTTGCAGTACGCGGGCAAGGTGGGCACGGGGTTCAGCGAACGGGCGTTGGCAGACCTGGCCCACTCGCTGAAGGCACTGCAGACCCATGCCAGCCCGTTCGCCAACGCCCGCGCCATCGGCAGCAAGGCCCACTGGGTAGAGCCCCGGCTGCTGGCGGAAGTGTCTTTTGCCGAATGGACCCAGGAAGGGCGCATACGCCATGCGGTGTTCCACGGCCTGCGCGCCGACAAGCCCGCCAATGCCATCGTCCGCGAAAAGCCCGAGCACCTGGCCAGCGCTGCCGCCGCACGGCCAACCGCAGCGGCGGGGGCAACCCCTTCCGCCGCAAAGGCGGACAGCGGCACGCTGCACGTCTCCCACCCCGACCGCGTGATCGACCCCTCGAGCGGCCTCACCAAGATCGACCTCGTGCACTACTACGCCACGGTGGCGCCGCTGATGCTGCCGCACCTGCAAGGCCGTCCCGTGTCCCTGGTGCGTGCGCCCCGGGGGGTGAAGGGTGCGCTGTTCTTTCAGAAGCATTCCGAGGTGGACCATATGGAGGGGGTGCGCCAACTGCCCCGCACGCTGGATCCCGGGCACCCGCCGCTGCTGGAGGTGGCCTCGCCTGCAGGGTTGTTGTCTGCAGCGCAGATGAACAGCGTGGAGTTCCACACCTGGAACGCCCGCAAAGACAGGATTGCGCGCCCCGACCGCCTGACGCTGGACCTGGACCCTGGCGAGGGCGTGCCTTGGGCGCACATGCAGGAAGCGGCCACACTGGTGCGGGTGATGCTGGAGGAGTTGGGGCTCCCTGCGTTCCTCAAGACCAGCGGCGGCAAAGGCCTGCACGTGGTTGTGCCCCTCAAGCGCCTGCACGGTTGGGACACCGTCAAAGGCTTCAGCCAGTCCGTGGTGCAACACCTGGTCGATACCCTTCCTCAGCGTTTTGTGGCCAAAAGCGGCGCCCGCAACCGCGTGGGCAAGATCTTTGTGGACTACCTGCGCAATGGCTTTGGCGCCACCACCGCCTGTGCATGGACTGCCCGTGCCCGCCCAGGCATGGGGGTGTCCGTGCCGGTGTCGTGGCAAGAGCTGGACAAGCTGACGGGGGGCGCACATTGGAACGTGCGCACGGTGAGCGAGCGGCTGCGCACGGGCAATGCCCCCTGGTCAGGCTATGACGACGCCGCCGTGTCTCTGGGCAGAGCCATCAAGGCGCTGGCGGGTAGTGCCCGCAGGCAGGGCGGCTGACCACCGCCCCCGCCTTTCCCGCATTCGCACGGAAATCCAAGGGGCGAAAAAGGCGTCAAGCGCCGTCTCCCGCACTGCCGGTGATGGGCAGCACAATGCCCGTGATGTAGCTGGAGCAGCAGGGAGCCGCCAGGAACACATAGGCCGGCGAGATCTCCTCCGGCTGTGCCGGGCGACCCAGATGTGTTTTTTCGCCAAACTTGGCGATTTCGCTCGGGGGCTTGTCTGCCGGATTGAGCGGAGTCCAGACGGGGCCCGGCGCGACGGCGTTCACCCGGATTCCTTTGTCCGCAAGGTTGTGGGCCAACGCCTTGGTGAAGGCATGGATGGCGCCCTTGGTGGCCGAGTAGTCCAGCAGCTGCTTGCTGCCGCGCAAGCCCGTGACAGAGCCCGTATTGATGATCGAGTCCCCCGGGTGCAAGTGTGCAAGTGCTGCCTTGGCCATGTGAAAGTAGCCATAGACATTCGTCTTGAACGTCTCATCGAACCGTGCCTCCGTGATGTCGGTGAGCGACGCCGCATGTTCCTGAAATGCCGCGTTGTTGACCAGTATGTTGAGCTTGCCGAAAGTCCGGACCACCGTGCTCACAGCCTCGTCGCAAAATGTCCTGTCTTTGATGTCACCCGCGATGGCGAGGCTTCGGCCCCCTTCCGCTTCCACCAGCTCGCAGGTCCGCTGTGCGTCTCCGTGCTCGTTCAGATAGGCAATGGCCACGTCGGCACCTTCGCGTGCAAAGAGCACGGCCACAGCTCGACCAATGCCCGAGTCGCCCCCGGTGATCAGCGCCACCAGCCCCTTGAGCTTGCCGCTGCCCTGATAGTGCGGTGCCTCGAAGCGGGGTTTCAGCTCCATCTCGGTTTCGTTGCCGGGTTTGGGCAGGTGTTGCCGGGGCATGGGCGGGGAGGGCTCCGCCCGGCCCGGGCCCGGTGCCGCCTTTGTCGCCGAGGGGGCTGGCTCACCGGCCGGGGCCTGGCGCTCTTGCGCGCTGTCTTGCTGCGTCTGGATCTTCTGTTGCGTGGCAACAGTGTCATCAGTGCCCGATGGAGGGGCGCTTGGCTTGGAGTGTTTTGTCATGTGGACCTTCTGTAAAAAGGGGAGGGGCCCGCAGGCGCAACCACCGCAGCGAGCGGGAAGCTAAACACCTGCACCCAACGGGCGCGTCAGGCCCTGTCGCGCAGTTCGTGCACCCCCAACGCCGTGGCGCAGTGGTTGCAGCAAAACAATTGATCTCCTGCTTGCACTCCGTGGCCCAGGATGGGCACGCTGCACTTGCTGCAACGGGGAGCCAGCTCGTAGATGGCGCATTCAAAACTGTCGAAGGTGTGGGTCCTTCCGTCCAGGTGGACGTCGAAGGTGCGGTCATATTCATTGCCGCAGGTTTCGCACTTGGCCATGAGAGTCTCCAGAAAGAAAACTTCAGTCTGGTGGCCACACTCCCCCCTGCTTGTAGGACGTTTTCGGTCGCCCCTGTCCCGATCCGCCGGCCCCAGGGATGACCACGCGCGGCGGCAGGGCCGCTTTTCCCGGGGGCGGTTGGGGCGTCTCCAGTTGTAACTCCGACAGGTCCTTACGGCACTGTCGGCAGTCGCTGACACCAATGGCCACGGATGCGTGCAGATTGGCGTGGTGCCTCGCGGGACTCTCCCCCGAGGGGCGTTGCGCTCACTCGCCAGGACCCGGTGGGCGCAGCATGGAGTGAAATTCCTGAACCGCCGACACCGAGCATGCAAGGCCCTCAGCCACCACCGCACAACCGCCTCCGGATCCGTCGCCGGGCTCTTGGTCTGGGCGCCGCTGTGCTGGTGCTGGCGGGCTCTACGGCATCCGTGACACACCAGGGCCCGCAGGGGCTCTCTCTGCCGCAGGCACAGATGCTTGAGGCTTCCCGGCAAGCTGCACTGGCCTCCAGCAGGGCGCTGCAGGGCATGGAGAAGGCGTCGGATGACACGCGGCACATCGCCCGCTGGGTGTTTCACTCCGGCGACCATGGCCGCCGCGCGGTGGTCATCGTCGATAAGAAGGCAGCACAGATCTACGTTTTCACCCAGGACGGGCGGCTTCAGGGGACTGCGCCCGTGCTGCTGGGTTCGGCCATTGGCGACCACACTGTGCCCGGCGTTGGCGACAAGCCCATCGCCCAGGTGCTGCCCGCAGAGCGCACCACCCCGGCAGGCCGCTTTATTGCAGAGCCGGGCACCAACGCCAATGGCGAGGATGTTGTATGGGTGGACTACCAGGCCGCGGTATCGATCCACCGTGTGCGTGCGCAGGTGAAGGCTGAGCGTCGGCTGGAGCGGCTGGCATCCGGTACGCCCCTGGACAACCGGATTTCCTACGGTTGCATCAACCTGCCCGCAGCTTTTTACGAGAGGGTCCTGAGCGCGGCGGTCCGCAAGACCGGTGCGGTGGTGTATGTGCTGCCGGAGACGCAGCCCGCCCAGCAGTTTTTCGGTGCGTATGAACGGTAGGCCGGGGCAAGGGCCGCCAGACAGCGGCGTTTGTGGGGGGCGCCGTGGGGAGGAGGTGGCCAGGCTTGTGTCCGACAGGGGCTGTGGGTCCAGGACGACGCGGCAGGCACCAGGACTTTTCTAGCCTGAACCCAGCTGGCGATGTTGCCAGCAGTTTTCACTTCAACCATACCTCCAAGGAGTTCCTTCCATGTCCACATCGAATTCTCTTAAGGCAGTGCTCGCAGGGCTGGCCACCCTGGCTGTAGTCGGCACCGCCGTCGCGCAGAGCAACCCGCCCACCCCTGCAAGCCCCAATCCAGCCACCGGCGTTGGCCAGCAAAGTTCGCAGAACACCCCCATGGGCAGCACGGGCACCCAGGGCAGCAACACGGGCAACCAGGGCAGCAGCAGTGGCGCCATGGGCACGAGCGGAACGTCGGGCACCAGTGGGGCCACAGGCGCCACCGCGCCAAGCGGCAATACCACCGGCTCCATGGGGTCGGACATGCGCTCTGCTCCCACGCGTCCTGCCCGCGCAGACCGCAACTGAGCCACGGGGCAGTTCCCTCTCCGAGCCGGCTGTGTCCGGCTCTTTTCACGGGCTCTGCACAATGGTGGTACAGGCCCCGTCCTGAACGCCGTTGCCTTTCTCAGAAGGAAAAAGCAGCAAAAATGCCTGCCTGCGCGCGACCAGTCTATTGATGTAGCTATAAATTCAATAGCAATAACCTCTGGCAGGCGTTCAGCCGCAGCCCTGCTGAAGGCAACCCCCCGCACAGGAGGCGCTGGTGGGGCGGCGTGCCGGGCCCCGAAGACGCTGCAACACCCGCATGGCGTCGTTTCAGGCGCTCCCCCTTTGGTACGGCGCAACGCGCCTTGCACTCCATGCCGGCCAGGGGCTTGGGCGGCTGCGCAAAAGGCCCTGGCACAGGCTTCTACACACTCAGGTCAATCTGCTGCACCGTCCCCGCGCGCCCGTCCTCGCGCAGATAAATGCTGGTGGAGCGCACGGCGCCCAGAGGGGTGTTGTCGGCACTGCGCAAGGCAAACGGGGTGGCGGCCGAAGCGGCAGTCTGCACGGCGCCCACCCCGAGTTCGGCCAGGGTTTGCAGGCGGCCGGGGCCGTCGGCGCCCGGGGTCCACACGCGCAGTTGCAGGTACACGGGGTCGGCTTCGTCGATCCAGCCGTTGCCGTCACTGTCGTGCAGGGCCAGTTCGGCAAAACCATTGCCGCTGCCCGGGCCGAAGAGTTCCAGGCCGTTGTCGATGAGCGCGTTCTGGTTGGTGTCCAGCGCCAGGTAGCCCCGGTTGCCGGCCAGCAGCGGCACGTTTTCGGTCTGGCCATCGCCGTTCAGGTCGAAGGCAAAGCGCTGGTCTTGCAGCTGGGCGGCGGTGCCGTCGAAATTGACCACCAGCGGGTCCACCGCCACCGCATCGCCCAGGCGCAGGCTGAACGAGGATTCCTGGCGGTAGCTGCGCTGCATGTCCAGCTGCAGTGTGAAGCGGATCTCGCGCCCGTCGGCCGTGCGCACCACCCCCTGGGCGCTGAACTGGGTGCGTTCGGTTTCTTCAATGACCTCGCGCTGTTCATACACCAGGCCAAATCCGGCGCGCTGTCGCCCGGGGGCTGCGTCTGCCGGGGCCTGCAGGGGACGCTGGGGCGGAGTGGGGGCCTCGGCCGAGGTGTCGGGCCCGGCGTAGACGCGCACCCGCACACCGGTCATGAGCGCGATGAGGTCGCGGATCAGCGTGAGTTGGGGTGTCAGACCCTCGTCGGTGTCGGCGTCGCGCGTGGCGGCGGGCGCTTGCGTGGCGGCGGCCTGGCTGGCCTGGGCCAGGCGCGCGGCGCTCGATATCTGGACGGCCGGGGCCGCTCGGGCGGGGTGGGGGGCGTTGGCGGGGCGGCGGTCGCCCACCCAGGCTTCAAAGCGGCTGCTTTGGGTGTGCACGCGCGTTGCGGCGTGCTGGGCCTGCATCTGCAGGGCGGATGATTCGATCTTCATGGGACACCTCCGCGGTTGCCACAAGGAGATATCGGTCAGCAGGCGCAAGAACTTGATTGACCCTGACGGGGGCAGGGCTGCAACGCGGCTTCTGCGGCGCGGTGCTACCCGGCGCGCTTCACTTGGCTTTCGAAGTCTTCCAGCGTGAGGGGCCGGCCGAACAGGTAGCCCTGGAAAGCCTGGCAACCGTGCGAGAGCAGGAACTGGAAGTGTTCGGTGGTCTCCACGCCCTCGGCGATCACGTCCAGGCCCAGGCTGCCCGCCAGCCCGATGATGGAGCGCGCAATCGCCGCGTCACTCGGGTCCAGCAGCACGTCGCGCACAAAACCCTGGTCGATCTTGATCTGGTCCAGCGGCAGGCGCTTGAGGTAGCTGAGCGACGAGTAGCCGGTGCCAAAGTCGTCCAGCGAGAAGCCCAGGCCGTGGGCCTTGAGGGCCTGCATGGTGGCGATGACGTTGTCCACGTTGTCCAGCAGCAGGCTTTCGGTCAGTTCCAGCTTGATCTGCGCGGGGTCGGCTCCGGTGCCCTGCAGCAGAGCCAGCACCTGGGCCACAAAGTCCTCCTGCAGAAACTGGCGTGCACTCACGTTGATGGCCAGGCTCAGGTGGGCAAACTGCGGGTCTTGTCGCCAGCTGGCCTGCTGGTGCAGCGCCGTTTGCATGACCCAGTGGCCCAGGGGCAGGATGAGGCCCGATTCTTCGGCCAGCGGAATGAATTCGGCGGGCGAGACCATGCCGTGCACGGGGTGGCGCCAGCGCACCAGGGCCTCGGCGCCGGTGATGTGGCCATCGCTGTCCACCTGCGGCTGGTAGAGCAGCATGAACTGCGATTGCCGCAGGCCGTTGTGCAGCTCGGTTTCGAGCAGCGCGCGGCGGTTCACGGCCTGCTGCATGTCTGGGTCAAAAAAGCGCAGCGTGTTGCGTCCCGCATCCTTGGCGCGGTACATGGCCATGTCGGCCTGCTTGAGCACTTCGTCCACCGAGCCACGGTGGTGGCGCAGCAGCGTGGCGCCGATGCTGGCCGAAAAGTGGTGTTCGTGCCCCGCCAGGTCATACGGCTGGCGCAGCTGGGCCAGGATCAGCTCGCCCAGGGTGCGGGTCTGGGCGGCGGCTTCGGGGGCCTCGCCACTCAGGTTCTGTAGCACCACCACAAACTCGTCACCGCCCAGGCGGGCCACGGTGTCCTGCTCGCGCACGCAGCCGCGCAGGCGCTGGGCCACTTCCTTGAGCAGCAGGTCGCCCACCTCGTGGCCCCGGGTGTCGTTCAGGGTCTTGAAGTTGTCCAGGTCCACAAACAGCACGGCCGTGGTCAGGCCCGAACGCAGGCCGTTGACCAGCACCTGCTGCAGCCGGTCCACCAGCAGGCGGCGGTTGGGCAACTGGGTGAGCGCGTCGTAGAACGCCAGGTAGCGTGCTTCGTCCTCGGCGGCCTTGCGGCCAGAGATATCGATGTCGATGCAGAACATCTCCGGCGGGTGGCCGGGCACCTGGATGTACGCGTGGCTGGAAAACACATGCACGGGCGACCCATCCTTGCGCTGCAGCTGCAGCTCGCCGGGGGGGATGACCTCACCCGTGGCAAACATGTGCTGCACATGGCTGCGCACGGCCTCGCGCATGGGGGGCGGGATGATGAGCTGCAGCAGGTTGGCGCCCAGTGCTTCTTCGGCGGTGTAGCCGTAGAGCTGCTCGGAGGCCTTGTTCCAGTAGCTGGTGGTACCGTCCTCCAGATAGCCCTGCACGGAAATGGACGGGATGTTGCGCAGCAGCGAGCGGAACCGCAGCTCCGATTCGCGCAGCGCGCTTTCGGCCTGCTTGCGCACGGTGATGTCGCGGGCCAGGAACACCACGGCGGCCTGGCCACCGACTGTCACGCCCAGGGGCTGCGTGCGCCCCTCAAACTGGCACAGGCCGGACAGCGTCTGCATCTCGTATTCGATGGTGTGGGTCTGGCCGGACTGCAGCGTTTCGCGGATCAGCCCCATGAAACGGTCGGCCTGCTCGGGCGGCAGCACCTCGTGCAGCCGTTTGCCAACCAGCTCGGGCGCGCGGGCGGCCAGTGCCGTGTCGTCGGGCGAAAGCACCTCCACATAGCGCCCCTGCGCATCCAGCACCAGCAGAACATCGGGCATGGCCTGGCTGATGGCGTGCAGGCGAGCGGCCATGCCGGCAAGCATGTGCTCGGTGGCCATGCGTTCTTCCACGTCCCGCAGCAGCAAGCCCAGCACGACGGTGGCGGGCGTGAAGGTCAGCAAGAAAGGCAGGGCCAGGGTGTGGTTGATGCGGTGCACCACGTCGGCAGGCAGCAACTGGAAGACCGCCAGCACAGCGGTGTGCAGCAGCAGCCCGAACACTGCCAGTGGCATGGGCCGCACCCCCAGCTGCCCGTGCGCGCGTGCCGCCCGGTAGGCCAGGCCCATCGCGGTGCACAGCGCAATCACCATCAGGCCCACCTCGGCGCCCGCGCCGCCCAGCCACAGGCGCCCCGTGGCTGCCATGGCCGCCGCGATGCAGGCCACCAGCGGCCCCCCAAACAGCCCCGCCATGCTGAGCACGACCGAGCGTGCATCAAAGATCACGCCGGGCATGAGCACCACCGGGATGAGCATGCCCACCACGCAGATGCCGCCAAAGATCAGCCCCGAAAAAGCCTGGCCCACCAGCGGGCGGTGGCGCCACAGGCGGATGTTGAAGCCGTGCAGAAAGCACAGTGCCAACAGCAAGGCAACGCCTTTGACCAGCTCAATGAACATGGGCCTCCGTGCTTTTATGGGGGAGGTCCCATCATGGGGGAATTGTTGTGATCCGTAAACTGGAAATGGCCCCCGATGGGGCCATGATGGGGGGGCTTGGCTGTGTGCGGCACCCGTCCCGTGTGCCTGGCGGGGCCTGTGCAGGCGCAGCGCCGGGCCGTTTCAGGCCGCCCGGGTGGGCTTAACCCCTGTCAGGCCAGCAGGGCCTGCGCAAACTCGCGGGCGCTGAAGGTTTCGAGGTCTTCGAGTTTTTCGCCCACACCGATGAAGTACACGGGGATGGGGCGCTCCTGCGCAATCGCGGCCAGCACGCCGCCCTTGGCCGTGCCGTCGAGCTTGGTCACGACCAGGCCCGTGAGCTGCAGCGCATCGTCGAACGCGCGCACCTGGGCCAGCGCGTTCTGGCCAGTGTTGCCGTCGATCACCAGCAGCACCTCGTGCGGGGCGGTGGCGTCGGCCTTGGTCACCACGCGGCGGATCTTTTTCAGCTCTTCCATCAGGTGCAGCTGCGTGGGCAGGCGCCCGGCGGTGTCCACCAGCACCACATCCTTGCCGCGCGCCTTGCCTGCCGTGACGGCATCAAAGCTCACGGCGGCGGGGTCGCCGCCTTCCTGGCTCACGATCTCGACCGTGTTGCGGTCGGCCCACACGCCGAGCTGCTCGCGCGCGGCGGCGCGGAAGGTGTCGGCAGCAGCCAGCAGCACGGCGGCGCCTTCGTCTGCCAGGTGTTTGGTGAGCTTGCCGATCGACGTGGTCTTGCCCGCGCCGTTCACGCCCGCCACCATGATCACGGTGGGCGTGTGCTCGCCAATCACCAGCGATTTTTCGAGCGGGCGCAGCAGGTCGGCCAGCGCATCGGCCAGCAGGCCCTTGACGGCGGCGGGGTCGGTGGCCTTGGCCTCCTTCACGCGGCGCTTGAGGTCGGCCAGCAGGTGGGCTGTGGCCTTGACGCCGGTGTCAGCCATGAGCAGGGCCTCTTCCAGCTCTTCATACAGCGCGTCGTCGATCTGCGTGCCGGTGAACACGGTGGCAATGCTGCTGCCGGTCTTGCGCAGCCCGGCCTTGAGGCGGTCGAGCCAGCCCTTGCGCTCGGCCGCCACGGGGGCCGGGGCGGGCACCGGGGCTGCAGGCGGCGGCACGACAGGGGCACGGGGCGGTGCCACAGGGGGCAGGGGGGGCGGGGGCGCGACGGGCACAGGGGCTGGCGCCGCCACGGGTGCTGCCGCAGGCACGGCGGCGGCAGCGGGGGGCGCTGCGGGCGCCACAACGGGCTCTGCAACCGGCGTGGCAACGGGTGTTTGGAGCGGCGCCGGAGCAGGTGCCGGAACCGGTGCCGGAACCGGTGCCACCACCGGCGCAGCGGCCGGAATCACGGGCGGTGGGACCTCGGCCTCGGGCGGTTTGGCCGCAAAGGGGTTGCGCAGCCAGCCAAAGCCCGAGGGTGCAGGCGCGGCCACCGGCGGGGTGGGCTGCGCGGCTGGGGGTGTGGCGGGTGCAGGCGTGGGGGCAGCGGGCGCCTGGGCGTCTACCGGCGAGGCCGGAGCGGGCACGTCGGTGGGGGCGGGTTTTTTCTTGAAGAAACTGAACATTGGAGGGTTCTTAGAATCACTCCATTCTATGAAACGCGCTTTCAACCTCCTGGGCCTCATGGCCTGCCTCACGTGCGGGGCTGCCTTTGCGGCAACGCCACCGGTGCCCACAACCCCCGCTGCTGCGCCTGCCGCGACACCTGTGACGGTACCTGTGGCGGCGCCCGCGACAGCCCCGGCCACGGCGTCCGGCGCGCAGCAGTTCACGCTGAAAAACGGCATGCAGCTCATCGTGCAGCCCGACCGGCGCGCGCCCACGGCGGTGCACATGGTCTGGCTGCGGGTCGGCTCCATGGACGAGGTGGACGGCGTGACCGGTGTGGCCCATGTGCTGGAGCACATGCTCTTCAAGGGCACCCGGACGCTGCAGCCCGGCGAGTTCTCGCGCCGTGTGGCGGCCCTGGGCGGGCGCGAAAACGCCTTCACCAGCCGCGACTACACGGGCTACTACCAGCAGATCCCGTCCAACCGGCTCGAAGACGTGATGAAGCTCGAATCCGACCGGTTTGCCAACAACCAGTGGCCGGACGAGGAATTCAAGAAAGAGATCGAGGTGGTGAAGGAAGAGCGCCGCCTGCGCACCGAAGACCAGCCCCGCGCCATGCTGGCCGAGCAGCTGTTTGCCACCACCTTCATCGCCGCGCCCTACCGCCGCCCCATCGTGGGCTGGATGAGCGACCTGGACGCGATGACGCCCGACGACGTGCGCGCCTTCTACCGCCAGTGGTACACGCCCACCAACGCCGCCGTGGTGGTGGCGGGCGATGTGGACGTGGCCCAGGTGCGTGCGCTGGCCGAGAAGTACTACGGCAGCCTGCCCACCCACGCGCTGCCCGCGCGCAAGCCCCGCGCCGAGCCTGAGCAGAAGGGCTTGCGCCGCATTGCCGTCAAGGCCCCGGCCGAGCAGGCCTATGTGGCGCTGGCCTTTCGTGCGCCCAGCCTGCGCCGGGTGGACAACCTCACCGATGCCGACCGCGACGCGCTTGCGCTCATGGTGCTGTCGGCCGTGTTCAACGGCTATGACGGCGCGCGGCTGGACCGCGCACTCACCCAGGGCCCGGACCGCGTGGCCGACAGCGCCAGCAGCAGCGCCATGGTGACGGGGCGCGGGCCCAGCCTGTTCATGCTCAGCGGCGTGCCCGCCGCAGGCAAGACCGCCCAGCAGGTGGAGGACGCGCTGCGCGCCGAGGTCGCCCGCGTGGCGCAGGGTGGCGTGAGCTATGCCGAGCTGACCCGCGTGAAGACACAGTGGATCGCCTCCACCGTGTACGAACGCGACTCGGTGATGAGCCAGGCGCAGGAGCTGGGCGGCAACTGGGTGCAGGGTTTTCCGCTGGACGCCAACGAGCGCCTGCTGGCGCTGCTGCGCACGGTGACGCCCGCCCAGGTGCAGGCCGTGGCCGCCAAGTATTTCGGTGACGACCAGCTCACCGTGGCCACGCTGCTGCCCCAGCCACTGGACGCCCCCCGCCCCCGCGCGTTGCCCGCGCCCGGTGCGGCCCGCCACTGAAACCGATTGGTGCACTCACCCATGAATACTATTAAAAAGATAGCTGCTCGCGCTTTGCTAGCGGGCGCAGGGGCCGTTTTTTATTCACATTCTGCCTGGGCGCTGCTGCCCATCCAGCACTGGACGGAGGGCAACGGCGCCAAGGTGTACCTGGTCGAAAGCCCCGTGATCCCCATGGTGGACGTTCAGATCGACTTTGACGCGGGCACGCGCCGCGACCCGGCGGGCCAGGCGGGCCTGGCCAGCGCCGTGGCCATGCTGGCCAGCAAAGGCGTGAAGGCCGGACGCGATGGGAGCGCGGAACCTGCGCTGGACGAAAACGGCCTGGGCGAAGCCTGGGCCGACCTGGGCGCCAACTTCGAGGCCGCTGCCGACAACGACGCGCTGCACTACACGCTGCGCTCGCTCACCGACCCGCCCCTGCTCGACAAGGCGGCCCGCCTGGCTGCGCGCCAGATCGGCGAGCCCAGCTGGCCCGCCGACCTGTGGCCGCGCGACCGCGCACGCTGGAGCGCCAGCATCAAGGAATCGCTCACCCGCCCCTCCACCGTGGCGGCCCACGCGTTTGGCGCGGCTGTGTATGGCGGCCACCCCTACGGCGCGCGCACCACCGCAGAGACCCTGGCGCGCATCAGCGTGGCCGACATGCAGGCCTTCCACAGCCAGCACATCGCCGCCTGCCGCGCCAAGGTCAGCATCGTGGGTGCCGTGACGCGTGCCCAGGCGCAAACGCTGGTGGCCACGCTGCTGTCGCGCCTGCCCGCCGGCACCGGCTGCGCGCCGCTGCCGCCCGTGGGCGAGATCGCTGCGCTCACGGCCCCGGCCGAGCAGAACATTCCCTTCGCCTCGGCCCAGGCCCATGTGCTCATCGGCCAGCCCGGCTTTCAGCGCCGCGACCCCGACTTTGTGCCGCTGCTGGTGGGCAACCACATCCTGGGCGGGGGCGGTTTTGTCTCGCGCCTGACCAACGAGGTGCGCGAAAAACGCGGGCTCTCGTACAGCGTCTACAGCTACTTCGCCTCCGGCCTGCACGCGGGCGCCTTCACCGTGGGCCTGCAGACGCGGCCCGACCAGGCGGCGCAGGCGGTGCAGGTCTCGCGCGACGTGATCGCCCGTTTTGTGGCCGAAGGCCCCACCGAGGCCGAGCTGCGCGCCGCCAAGGACAACCTCATCGGGGGCTTTGCGCTGCGCATCGACAGCAACAAGAAGCTCCTGGGCAACGTGGCCAACATCGCCTGGAACGACCTGCCGCTCGACTACCTGGACCACTGGACGCAAAAGGTCGAAGCCCTCACTGTGGCCGATGTGCGCGCCGCCATGGCCCGCAAGCTGCAGCCCGAGCGCATGGTCACCGTGGTGGTGGGCGGGACGCCTTGAGTTTGAAGGCCGCCTTGCCCTTTACACTTGCGGCCATGCCTGCCAACACCTCTTCAAGCCCGAAGGCCAGCGGCGCAGCCCGCCATGCCGCGGGAAAAAAGCCGAAAACGCCAGCCCCCAAAGGACCGTCTTCGCATGAGATCCGCATCATTGGGGGGCAGTGGCGACGCACCCGGCTGAAGGTGATCGACAGGCCTGGCCTGC
>CAYXSL010000026.1:0-33910 GCA_964466605.1 uncultured Verminephrobacter sp. | reverse complement strand
AGCGAAGCCTTGTATTCTATACCGAGTTTTTAAGCACCCAGACACAAAAACAAAAATTTTCTTCAACCCCTTCGATCACCAGCAGCACAACCCCGAAGAGCGTCGCCACCAGCCACCGAGCACAGCCCCGAACCATCAGATCATCCGGGCAAGCGCCTCAGAAGCGAAGCCCTCGAATATAGCACAGATCGAAGAGGCTCCGCCAAGAATTCTGAAAATTCTTGGCCCCCCTATCAAACCCGCCACTTCTCAAGCAGCTTTTCTGGGCCCAGGCTGTCATAGCCTTCAAACGGTTGATGGATCCAGGGATTCGTCGGCAGGAATTCCACGGAGTAGTCAGGCGTGAAGGTTGACAGCCCCTTGGTCCAGATCACTGCGCTGCGCAACTCCGTGATGGGCGCGTAGTTGGTCTTGAGCATGTCAATGACCGCATGCAGAGTGTGCCCGGAGTCGGCCAGGTCATCCACCAGCAACACCTTGCCGGCAATCTCACCCTTGGGGGTTGTGATGAAGCGCGCGATGTCGAGGTGCCCCTGCACAGTGCCAGCTTCGGCCCGGTAAGAGCTGGTGGACATGATGGCCAGCGGCTTGTCAAAAATGCGGCTCAGGATGTCGCCGGGACGCAGACCACCACGGGCCAGGCACAGAATCGTATCGAACGCCCACCCGGACTGGTGCACCTTGAGCGCCAGCTTCTCGATGAGACTGTGGTACTCGTCGTAACTGACATAAAGGTGTTTTCCGTCTTCGGTCAACATGAAATGGCTCCTGAGTAGGTGGTGGCGGCTAAGACAACAGAGACAAGGCAACCCCGAGGGTTAGCCTGCAACATAGGGATGGCGCATCATGATCGTGTGGTCCCGATCGGGGCTGGTCGAGATCATGTCAATGGGAACACCTGTGACTTGCTCGATGCGCTCCAGATAACGACGCGCGCTTTCTGGGAGCTTTGCGTAATCGGTGACACCCACGGTGGACTCGCTCCAGCCGGGCAACGCTTCGTAAATGGGCGTGCAGCGGGCAATGTCATCGGCCCCCATGGGCAGCAAGTCAATGCGTTCGCCATCCAGTTCGTAGCCTGTGCACAGCAGCAGTTCGCTCAAACCATCGAGCACATCCAACTTGGTGATGCACAGGCCCGAAAGACCATTGACCTGCGCACTGCGCTTCAATAGCGCGGCATCAAACCAGCCACAACGGCGGCTGCGGCCCGTGGTCACGCCTTTTTCGGCACCCACCGTGCTCATGTGGTAGCCAGGGGTTCCAGGAACTTCCCAATCCAGCTCTGTAGGAAAAGGACCGCCGCCCACCCGCGTGCAATAAGCCTTGGTAATGCCCAGGATGTAGTGAAGCATGCCGGGACCCACACCGGAACCCGCTGCCGCATTGCCCGCTACACAGTTGCTCGACGTGACATAGGGATACGTGCCATGGTCCACATCGAGTAGCGTGCCTTGTGCGCCTTCAAACAGAAGATTGGCACCCGCTGTATTGGCTTCGTTCAACTCGCGCGACACGTCCGCCATCATGGGCTTGAGCAACTCGGCATGGCGCATGGCTTCGGCATACACCACATCAAATTGCACCTTGCCGTCCTGGATATAAGGCTTGAGCGCATCGCCAAAAACGAACTTGGCAGAGCCCAGGTAGGTGGTGAGCACGTGGTTGTGCAGATCCAGCAGTTCACGCAGCTTGGACGCAAAACGCTCGGGGTACTTCAAGTCTTGCACGCGCAGGGCGCGGCGGGCAATCTTGTCTTCATAGGCGGGGCCAATGCCACGGCCCGTGGTGCCGATTTTCTCCGTACCACCCTGCTCCCGCGCAGCCTCGCGGGCCACATCGATCGCAGCGTGAAATGGCAGGATCAACGGGCAGGCTTCACTGATACGCAGGCGCGAGCGAACCTCGACACCGGCCTTTTCGAGCCCTTCGATTTCTTCGAACAACTTCGCAGCGGACAGAACCACACCATTACCGATATAGCACTTGACCCCCGGGCGCATGATGCCGCTAGGGATCAGATGCAGGGCGGTCTTCACACCATTGATCACCAGTGTGTGGCCTGCGTTGTGCCCACCCTGAAAACGCACAACGCCCTGTGCGCTTTCAGTCAGCCAATCGACCAGCTTGCCTTTGCCCTCGTCGCCCCACTGGGTACCGACCACCACTACGTTGCGACCTTTGGTTGCTTTCATCTCAAACCCAATTCAAATGACAATTGCTCAAACAGCCTGCACGACCCAGCGGCCCGCGACCTGGACCAGTTCACGGTCGCAGTGGAACTCATCCACTTCGCTCCCGTGGCCCGGCAAAACACAAACGACCGTCTCCCCTGCAGAGCGCAGTTCGGAAATCGCAGCATGGACATCCGCACCCTCTCCCCAGGGAGCCCGGATGGCGGCTTTCAACGCACGGGGAGGCACCACACCTACCACCTGCTTGATGTCCAGACTGAAGCCAGCGGCAGGCCTGTTGCGCCCGAACACCGCTCCCACCTCGTCGTAGCGGCCGCCACGAACCAGCGCGTCGCTGGCACCGCGGGCATAAATCGCGAACCGGGCCCCGCTGTAGTAGGCGTAGCCACGCAGATCCGCCAGATCAAAAGTGACAGCTGCACCGTCTAACCTTGACGCCAACCACTTCAAATTTGATAGCACCTCTGGCACACCAGGCACGCGGTGAAGGGCTTTTTCAGCCTCAATCAACACGGAGGAATCGCCATAGAGCTGAAGCAAGGCCAAAAGGCCTTCCCGGGACTCGACCGGGAAATCACGGGTCAGCGCTCCCAATTCCTGGGCATCCTTAGCAGCCAACGCGGCATGGATCGCGCTCAGCAACTGCGGGCCTACAGTGACGCCCGCAAGAAGGTTGCGGACGATGCGGACATCGGCCAGATCAATCGTGGTGTCACGAACTTCGGCGATCCGCAGACATTCGCGCGCCAGCTGCAAAGCCTCCAAGTCGGCCTCCACCCCCGCGTGGCCATAAATCTCGGCGCCAAACTGCAATGGCTCACGGGTAGCATGGGGACGATCAGGGCGCGTATGCAGCACGGGCCCGCAGTAACACAGGCGTGTTACCCCTTTGCGATTGAGCAGGTGCGCATCAATGCGGGCGACCTGGGGCGTGGTATCGGCCCGCAGCCCCATGGAGCGGCCGGAGAGTTGATCGACGAGCTTGAAAGTCTGGAGGTCCAGCGCTTCGCCCGTGCCCGTCAGGAGAGACTCAAGGTGCTCCATCAGCGGTGGCATGACCAACTCATAGCCATAACAGCGGGCTGTATCAAGCAGCCCGCGACGCAATTCTTCGATGTGCCGCGCTTCAGACGGCAAGACATCGGCAATGTGATCCGGAAGGACCCAAGCAGACATGGAGAAAAGGGGAGGCTGTTAAAACCGTGATTCTACCGGCACCCGCCAAGGGCACCCAAAGAATCTCTAGCAACGCCCAATGACAACCGTTAGAGCCAGAGCATCAACAGGCCTGCAATGATGGCCAGAAACGCAAAAAAACGTATCTGACCATCTTGCAATTGGGCAATCTGCTGGACCGCGCGCTTCCAGCTTGGTGGCGAGAAAAAGGGCAGCAAGCCTTCGATCAGCAGGACCAGCGCCAATGCGGTCCACAGGCTCTCCCAGGTCACGCCCACCGCTCAGCAACCACGCGCATTACTTGCGAGGAGCCGCCTGGGACGCAGCAGGCGCACCACCACGGAAGACCTTGAAAAAATCGGACGAAGAGGGGTCCAGCACCATGACATCGCTTTTCTTGCTGAAGCTGGATTTGTAGGCATCCAGACTCCGGTAGAACTGCGCGAATTGGGGGTCGCGGCCAAAAGCGTCTGCGTAGATGCGCGCCGCCTCTGCATCGCCTTCACCCTTTACCTTTTGGGCATCCCGGTATGCGTTGGCGATGGTGATCTCACGCTGGCGATCCGCATCGGCACGGATTTTTTCACCCTCAGCCGCACCGGTGGAGCGCAATTCATTGGCCACCCGCTTACGCTCCGCCTCCATGCGCCGGTACACAGATTCCGTGATCGCCTCCACATAGTCCACGCGGGTGATACGGACATCTACCACGTCCACACCCCAGGGTTTTGCACCACGGACGGTGTCCAGCACTTCGCGCTTCACATCTGCCATCAAGGCTTCGCGCTTGACGGAAAGGAGTTCCTTCACGGTGCGCTTGTTGATCTCTTCCTGGAAGGCATTGCGCACCACCCGGTTGAGCTGCATGGCACCCGCGCTCTCATCCAGACCCACGTTGCGGATGTACTCGGTGGGCTCGGAAATGCGCCAACGCACGTACCAGTCGATCACCACCCGTTGCTTTTCAGCCGTCAGCATGGGCTCGGTGTCCGTGCTGTCCAGCGTCAGCAGGCGCTTGTCGATGTACGTCACGTTCTGGAACGGTGGGGGCAACTTGAAGTTGAGACCGGGCTCGGTGATCACTTCCTTGATCTGCCCCAACGCATAGAGAACGCCGAACTGTCGCTGGTCCACTACAAAGAGCATCGAGCTCATGAGGGCAAGCACCACCAAAAAAGTGGATGCAATAAATCCGACTCTGTTCACGAACTGCTCCTAGCGAGATTCACGGTCACGGGTGCGATTGGAATCACGCCCCCGGGGATCGTTGGAAAAATTGGCCGCCGGTGCGGCGGGCGCTGCAGCAGGCGCCGCGCTGGTTGCAGGAGCGTCCGAAGATCCTGCACCACCACTCGCCACGTTCTGCATGATTTTGTCGAGCGGCAGGTACAACAGGTTGGAGCCTTGGCGAGACTCCACCAGAACCTTGGTCACGCTGCCATAGATCTGTTGCATGGTGTCCAGATACATGCGATCGCGCGTGACCTGGGGGGCCTTCTGGTATTCAGCCAGCACCGACGAGAAGCGCTGGGCATCACCTTGTGCCTGTGCCACGATGCGTGCCTTGTACGCTGCGGCTTCCTCATTCAGGCGCGAGGCAGACCCCACCGCACGCGGCACCACGTCGTTGGCATAGGCCTGCGCTTCGTTCTTGGCGCGCTCACGTTCCTGGCCGGCTTTCAGAACATCGTCGAAGGACGCCTGAACCTGCTCAGGCGGACGGACCCCCCCTTGCTGCAGGTTGATGCCCACGACCTCGACACCCACCTTGTAGCGGTCCAGAATGGTCTGCATCAGCGTACGGACGCGGGGGGCAATCTGGTCGCGCTCTTCGGCCAAGGCCGTGTCCATGCGCATCTTGCCCACCACCTCCCGCACAGCGGTCTCAGCAGCCTGGACCACGGCGTCCGAAGGATTCTTGCTCTCAAACAGCCAAGCCCGAGCATCGCTCAGGCGATATTGCACCGCAAACTTGATTTCGACGATGTTCTCGTCCTCGGTGAGCATGGCCGACTCACGCAGGCCCGTGCTCTTGATGACGGTGTCACGGCCCACGTCTGCGGAGCGGATCTGGGTCACAAAAACCAGCTCATGACGCTCAATAGGGTATGGCAAGCGCCAGTTGAAACCCGCGCCTACGGTGCTTTTGTACTTGCCAAACTGGGTGATGACAGCCTGCTGACCTTCCTGGACGATGAAGAAGCCTGTGCCCATCCAGATCACAAACACAATGCCAGCAATCAGGCCGACACCAACCCCGGCACTCTTCATGTCAGGCTGGAACCCGCCCCCTGATCCGCCACCATTGCCAGACCCGCGCGGCCCGCCGTTTTTGCCGCCAAACAGCCCACCCAGTTTGCGGTTCAGGTCGCGCCAGAGCTCATCCAGATCCGGCGGCTGCTGGCCATTGCCAGGACGCTGATCACCTCCACGGGGACCATTCTGGGGGGAGCTTCCCGACCGATCGTCAGGGCGCCCCCCCTCTTCCGTCTTGTCCTCACCACGACCCCAGCGGGGATCATTCAGATTGAACATGCCCCGAATACGTTCTGGCAACGAAGCCCAGCGTAGGGTGCGGTTTTGGAAATTCATGCGCAAAGTCTCTGGTTCTCGGATGGGGTCAATCAGGCCGTCATTGTGCCCAATCAAGGCATGGCATCCGGCAATTCAACGGCATCACCTGGGGTCATGTCCAGCTGCGTGGCCAGCACCCTGGTCGCCAGCGCGTGGCGCAAATGGTCCAGCCCCTCGCCCGAACGGGCACTCACAAACAACCGAGGCAGAAGATGTCCTGCCACCTCGTACTGGTCTTGCAACTCTGGCGGTCGCCGCTCGTCAGCCAGCGCATCCAGCTTGTTGAACACCAGTATCTGCGGAATATCGGCAGCACCGATCTCCTGCAAAACGCGTTCAACCTGTGCCATCTGCTCTGGAAAATCGGCATTGGATGCATCCACCACATGCAGCAGCAAGTCCGCGTCAATCGCCTCTTGCAGCGTGGCCTGAAATGCATCCACCAGCCCGTGGGGGAGATCCCGGATAAAACCTACCGTATCGGACAACGAGACCGACCTGCCCGCATCAGCCAGGTACAGCTGGCGGGTTGTGGTGTCGAGCGTCGCGAACAGCTGGTCGGCAGCATAAGCGCGGGCCTTGACCAAGGCATTAAAGAGAGTGGACTTGCCTGCGTTGGTGTAGCCGACCAGCGAGATGTTGAACGTATCGCGCCGCTCGCGCTGGCGGCGTTGTGTAGACCGCTGGCGCTTGACCTTGACCAGGCGCTCGCGCGTGCGCTTGATGGCGTCGCCGATCATGCGACGGTCCAGCTCAATCTGCTTCTCGCCCGGGCCACCACGGGCACCGATTCCGCCAGTTTGGCGCTCCAGATGCGACCAGCGACGGACCAGACGGGTACTCACATACTGGAGCTTGGCAAGCTCAACCTGCAGCTTGCCCTCATGGCTGCGCGCGCGCTGGGCAAAAATTTCAAGGATGAGCAGCGTGCGGTCGTTGACGGGCAACTCGATGTGCCGTTCCAGGTTGCGCTGCTGGGCCGGGCTCAAGGACTGGTCAAACAGCACCTCAACCGCACCATGCATCTGGGCCAAGGTACGAATTTCATCGGCCTTTCCGCTGCCCACAAACAGCGCCGCATCCGGCGCCTTGCGCTTGCAGGTGATGCGGGCCACGGGCTGCATGCCTGCGGTCTGGGCCAGCAAGCCCAGCTCCTCCAGCTCACTGTCGAAATGGGGAAGACCAAAGTCCACCCCCACCAACAGTACCGGAGCGGAGCCTGGCTGAAGGGGCGTAGCCGAACTCAAAGCGGACCGCCCTTTTGTACCACCTGACTCAAAAACGAAAACCGACCAACAAGCGGCAACCAATCAAGGGTTGCTGCTATCGGCATCAGGCGTTTCTGCGGTGGAAAAATTGACTGCGCGACCCGGGACAATGGTCGAGATCGCATGTTTGTAGACCATCTGGGTCACCGTGTTGCGCAGCAGCACCACGTACTGGTCAAACGACTCGATCTGCCCCTGCAGCTTGATGCCATTCACCAAATAGATGGAGACTGGCACATGCTCCCGACGCAGGGCGTTGAGGAAGGGATCTTGCAAAAGCTGGCCTTTATTGCTCACGATATTCTCCGTGTTCAAAAATGTTGTTGTAAACCAGCACCTTACCACAGCCAAAGGCCCGTCCCGACAGGTTCGGGCATGGCCCTTCTCCACTTGCGACTTTGTCCTATCCCTCGTCCTTGTCGGCAAACGGATTGTGCGAGGTTTTCATTTCAATGCGCAGCGGCGTGCCCACCAAGTCAAACTCCTTGCGAAAGCGCCCTTCCAGAAAGCGCTTGTAGGCATCCGTCACGTGCTCCAGCGAGTTCCCGTGGATCACGATCACCGGAGGGTTCATGCCACCCTGGTGCGCATAACGCATCTTGGGGCGGAACATGCCAGCCCGCTTCGGGCTCTGGAACTGCACGGCCTCCAGGAGAAGACGGGTAAGCACCGGCGTGGACATCTTGCAGGTCGCCGCCCGGTGCGCCTGGGCGATGGACGTCCAGAGCGGGCCGAGCCCCTGGCGCTTCTTGGCCGAAATGAAATGAAGTGAGGCAAACTTCAAGAACGTCAATCGCGTCTCGATGGAACGCTCCAGCTGCTGGCGCTGGTAGTCATCCACCGCATCCCACTTGTTCACAGCCACCACGACAGCGCGGCCACTTTCCAGGATGTAGCCAGCGATGTGCGCGTCCTGGTCCGTGACGCCTTGCGTGGCATCCAGCAGCAGCAGCACCACATTCGCAGATTCGATCGCCTGCAGCGTTTTGACCACCGAGAACTTCTCGATCGCCTCGAACACCTTGCCCTTGCGCCGCAAGCCGGCAGTGTCTACCAGCTCAAACCGCTGGCCGTTGCGTTCGAAGGGTACCGTGATCGCGTCGCGGGTGGTCCCCGGCATGTCAAATGCCACCAGCCGTTCCTCGCCCAGCCAGGTGTTGATCAGCGTGGACTTGCCCACGTTCGGGCGGCCCGCCACGGCCAGCTTGATCACGCCCTTGTCAGCGGCAGCATCCACCTCGTCGGGGTCGGGCAATTGCAAGGGTGCCAGCGCCAGATCGACCAAACCACGGATACCTTGCCCGTGTGCTGCCGACACGGGATAGACCTCGCCCAATCCCAGCTCATAGAATTCGGCCAGTTGCACGCCCTGCACCATGCCTTCGGCCTTGTTGGCCACCAGCACACAAGGCTTGCTCAGGCGGCGCAGGTAGTTGGCAATGTCGTGATCCTGTGCGGAGAGGCCCGCGCGGGCATCGACCACAAACACCACCACATCGGCCTCAGCCACCGCTTGCTGGGTCTGCTTGGCCATTTCGCGATAGATACCGCTCGAAGCGTCGGGCTCGAACCCCCCCGTGTCGATGACGATGTACTCGTGCTTGCCCTGCTTGCCATTGCCGTAATGCCGGTCACGCGTGAGCCCGGCAAAGTCCGCCACGATGGCGTCGCGGGACTTGGTCAGGCGGTTGAAAAGCGTGGATTTGCCGACATTCGGACGCCCCACGAGGGCGATAACTGGCTTCATTGAATACAACCGATCAATCTGGACGGAATCCGTAAATACTGCCGTTGCGGGTCACAACCACCAAGGTGTCTGCAGCCACAGCAGGTGCTGCCGCAATGCCGGACCCGTCCGTGGCAATGCGGTTGAGGGGGGCGCCGTCGGTGCGGGACAACAAGTGGACCAACCCGGTGTCGTCACCGATCACCACAGAACGCCCCAGCAACAGCGGCGCTGTCAGCTTGCGATGCTTGAGCCGATCGATGCCCCACAGGCGCGAACCGTCGTTGCGGCGCCAGGCGACCACCGTGCCGTTGCTTTCAACACCAAACAACGCATCCGCGTCGCCATGCACGCCTTCGGCGCCACTGGCAGGCTGCGTCCAGGCTACAGAGCCCCGGGCCGTGTTCACACAACCCACCGCTGCCTGGAACGAGCGCGCACAGACGCTGTCACCCACTTTGCTGGTACGCCCGACCAACTCGACCAGGCGCTCCACATCATTGGTGCCCCGTGCACTGGCCAAAGGCGCTTCCCAGCGCACGCTGCCATTATCAGGGTTCAAGCCCACCAGGCGGCCCGACAGGCCAACCACCAGCGTGTCCCCCACGGCCAGCAGCACGCCCGCCTGGCGCAGTACTAGAGGCTCGCCAGGGCGCTGCTGCGCCCACAGGCGCCGCCCTGTGGTGGCGTCATAAGCGGAGACCGAACGGTCTGCCGACAAAACGAACACGCGCCCGCCCGCCACCAAAGGGGGCGTAAAGACCTGGGCAGCCAGGGTTTCGCGCCAGCGCTCGCGGCCGGCCTCCAGCACGATCAGTGCGTTACTGCGGGAGACCACGGCAGCCGATTTGCCATCGCTGCCCACAGCCGCCGACAGCGGCTCGCCCAGCGCCGTGCGCCAGACATCCCCACCGGTACGGGCATCAATGGCTGCGACCACCCCGTCGGAGGAAGCCACGGTGACCACATGGCCCAGGGTATGCACATCCAGGGGCAGGCCAGCAACGTTGCCCACGCGGGCGGTCCAGGCCTGCCGGACGCCCAGGACGGCGACATTGGCGCCCAGATCGGCAGGCACTGGTTTTGCGCTGCCACCACCGTTCCACAACGAGCAGCCCGCCAGCGACGCAGCCAGCACTACCAACGCCGTGCCACGCAGGAAAGAAGAGCGGCCAGACACCGCATGTGGAGTCAATGTCATGTGTTTACTTGGTTTGCACGGAAGATGAGGCAGCTGCCACGGTCGCTGCCTGCGGCGACACACCCAGCGCGTTCAGCTTGATCTCCACCAGACGGCGGTATTCAACGCTTTCTTCGAAGCCCTTGTAGGCCTTGGTGTACTCGGCAATCGCCTCCTGGCGCTTGTCCTGCAGAAGCAGCACGTCGCCCTTGCGGTCAGCCGCGACCGACGCAAACTCGGGAGGGAAGCTGCCGGACACCTGCTTGAGGGCCTCGTCGTAGTTCTTCTGGTCCATCAGCACGCTGGCCAGGCGCAACTTGGCCAACGCCTTGAGACCGTCGTCCGACGACTGCTCCGCCACCCAGCCGAGCGCGTCCTTGGCCGCGTCGGCGTTGCCGGTGTCCTGCATGGCCTTGGCAAAAGCCAACCCCGCCTGGCCCGCTTGGGTGGTGCTGCCGTACTTGGACTTGAGGTCACCAAAAGCCTGCTCCAGGCGCGTCTTGTCGCCCGATCGGGCAGCCACATCCACGGCATCAAAAAGCGCCGCCGCCTGGGTGGCCTGGCGGTTCTGCCAATACTGGTAACCGTTCCACGCGGCCGCACTGCCTGCCACCACCAGCACCACCGAGCTGATCAGCGTGCCCCAGGTGTTCCAAAAATGCTTGAGCTGGTCAAGCTGCTCTTGTTCTTCAAGATCGAGATGATTGGCCATAAAAGATCAGCGGTTCTGTATTCGGATTAAGCGATGGATTGTAGGGTGGCGGCCCATTGCGCCACATCGGCCAAAGGGTGCTCGGCCTGCGCACCGCTGCCGTCGCGCAAGGCCTTGACGGTGACCTGGCCCCGCGCCAGTTCGTCCTCGCCAAAGATGAGCGCATGGCGCGCACCGCTGGCGTCGGCTTTTTTGAACTGTGACTTCATGCTACCCGCCCCTTCGGCGCCACCAGCGTGCTGCACCACGTTCAGCCCTGCGGTGCGCAGCGCCTCCAGCGCAACGATGACGGGAGGCAGCGGCGTGCCAGGCGGCACGATGGCATAGACGTCCGCCGCAGCCGATGGCATGGGCAGGTCCAGCTCATCGGCCAGCAGCAACAGGCGCTCGATGCCCAGGCCAAAGCCCACGGCAGGCGCGCCCTTGCCGCCCAGCTGTTCGATCAGGCCGTCATAGCGGCCACCGCCACACACGGTGCCTTGCGAACCGAGCTGGTCGGTCACCCACTCGAACACGGTCAGGTTGTAGTAGTCCATGCCGCGCACCAAGCGCGGGTTCACACGGTACTCCAAGCCCATGGCCTCCAGCGCAGCACGCACGGCGTCAAAGTGGGCACGCGATGCGTCGCCCAAAAAGTCCATGAGCTTTGGCGCCGCCTCGATCAGGGCCTGCATCGCGGGATTCTTGCTGTCCAGGATGCGCAGCGGGTTGCTGTGCAGGCGGCGACGGGCCTCCTCGTCCAGCTGGTCCTGGTGCTGCTCAAAGTAGCGGATCAGCGCCTCGCGGTGCTCGCGGCGCTCGGCAGGCTGGCCCAGGCTGTTGATTTCGAGCCGCACATGCTGACCTTCCACCAAACCCAGCTCGCGCCACAGCGCGCGGGCGACCAGGATGATTTCTGCATCCACATCTGGTCCGCCAAAGCCCAGCGCCTCCACATCCAGCTGGTTGAACTGCCGGTAGCGGCCCTTTTGCGGGCGCTCGTGGCGAAACATGGGGCCCTGCGTCCACACGCGCAGCGGGCCGTTGTAGAGCGCGTTGTGCTCGACCATGGCGCGCACGATGCCGGCCGTGGCCTCGGGGCGCAGGGTGAGCTTGTCGCCGTTCATCGAGTCAGTGAAGGAGTACATCTCCTTTTCGACGATGTCCGTTACCTCGCCCAGCCCGCGCACGAACAGCGCCGTGGGCTCGACGATGGGGGTCAGCAGGTACTGATAGCCATAACGGGCAAGCACCTTGCGCACCGCGGCTTCGAACCACTGCCAGCGCGCCGATGTCGGCAGCTTCTCGGTGCGGGGCACCGAGGCGGGCAGGATATCGTTCATGCCCTTGACGGCGCTCAGCTTCTGCACTTTGCTCACTGCGGTATTTTCCTGGTACTTTTTATTAAAAAATCAGGCCCTACCGCCTGATTGACATACGTTGATAGCTATTATTTTTATAGCAATCAATGACGGCCGTAGCGCCGCTCGACATACTGCTCGACGAGGGCATGGAACTCTTCGGCAATGCGCTCGCCGCGCAGCGTCAAGGCCTTTTCACCATCGATGAACACCGGTGCAGCCGGAGCCTCGCCTGTGCCGGGCAGGCTGATGCCGATGTCGGCATGTTTGCTTTCGCCAGGACCGTTGACGATGCAGCCCATCACGGCCACCTTCATACCCTCCACTCCCGGGTAGCGCACACGCCACACGGGCATTTGTGCGCGCAGGTAGTCATCGATCTGCTTGGCCAGCTCCTGGAACGTGGTGCTGGTGGTGCGGCCGCAGCCCGGGCAGGCCGTGACGCTGGGCACAAACACGCGCAAACCCAGCGATTGCAGGATCTCGGACGCAACCACCACTTCCTGCGTGCGCGCCTCGCCAGGCTGGGGCGTAAGCGACACACGAATGGTGTCGCCAATGCCTTCTTGCAGCAGGATGCCCAGCGCCGTGCTGGACGCCACCGTGCCCTTGGTGCCCATGCCTGCTTCGGTCAGGCCCAGGTGCAGCGCATAGTCGCAGCGGCGCGCAAGCTCACGATACACGGCGATCAGGTCCTGCACACCGCTGACCTTGCAAGACAGGATGATCTGGTCGCCGTTCAAACCCATGGATTCGGCCAGCCGGGCCGATTCGATGGCCGAGGTGATCAGCGCTTCGTACATCACCTGGCGCGCTTCCCAGGGCTGCGCGCGCTGGCTGTTGGCATCCATCAGGCTGGCGAGCAGTTCCTGGTCCAGGCTGCCCCAGTTCACTCCAATGCGCACGGCCTTGTCCCAGCGCATGGCGGCCTCGATCATCTGGCCGAACTGCTTGTCTTTCTTGTCGCCCTTGCCCACATTGCCCGGGTTGATCCGGTACTTGGAGAGCGCCTGCGCACAGTCGGGGAACTCCGTCAGAAGACGGTGTCCGTTGTAGTGGAAGTCCCCCACCAGCGGCACACTCTCGCCCATCCGGTCCAGCTGTTCGCGGATGTACGGAACGGCGGCGGCCGCTTCAGGGGTGTTGACCGTGATACGGACAAATTCAGATCCGGCCTGGGCCAGTTCCTTCACCTGGATCGCTGTGCCGATGGCATCCACCGTGTCCGTGTTGGTCATGGACTGCACACGCACCGGGGCATCGCCACCCACGGTCACGATCCGCGAGCCCCAGGTCACTTTTGCCTGGCGCGTACGCCGTGGCAAAGGGGCGGCGACCGCAACGGGGCCAAAATCACGCAAAGGGTTTTGCACGCTACTTCACCTCAAAACGAGCGACGTTCTCGCGCGACACGGCGGCCAGGTCGAACGGCTTGCCCCGCACCGTCACCTCTGTCGCATCGGCACGCCCCACAACCACCGACAGCGGGGGCGGGGCCGACACCGACACGGACTCCCCTGCAGCCAGATTGCGCTGCAAAGCCAGAGCGCCAGTGGAATCTTTCACTTGAACCCAGGACTCGCTGCGTGCGCGCAACACCAGCGTGCCCACCGGCACGTCGGCCCCAGGCGCGGGCGCACTGGCCACCCCAGCCGATGCCGAGGCAGCAGCGGTTGCAGCAGCAGGTGCTGCAGGAACCGTGGCGGACAACGCCGGAGCCGCCATCAAAGTCGGCGTGGCCGCCGCAGGAGCGGGAGTGGGCTCCGAAGGCCGCTCTGCCACCGGTGCATCCGCCGCTCCGGTCGGCACGGCATCTGGTGCCGATGACGGCGCAGGAGCAGACGTTGAATCGGAAGCCGTGCGGTCCTCTCCCCGAGGGAAGAAATAAAGGGCCAAAGCCCCCACCAGCAAGGCCAGCACCACGAACCCCACAGACCGCGAAGCGGACCCGCTCCCGGAGAACGACGAGGAGGACACCGTGGTTTTGCCCACGCTGCCCTTGACCGGCGCGTTGATCCCGGCGCTGTCTGCCGCCAGGCTGGGACTCGGGCTCTGCGGCAGCAAGGCCAGAACAGGCGCCGCGTCCACCTTGAGCACGCGGCACACGCTAGAGGCGAGGGCCCGCACAAACACGGTATCGGGCAGCACCGTAAAGTTGTCGGCCTCCAGGGCCTCCAGCTTGCTGACCGGCACTTTCAGCGCCACGGCCAGGGCCGCAATATGCATTCCAGATGCCTGGCGGGCTTCCCGAAGCAAACCACCCGCCGTCAACCCACCACTCTCCACAACCTCACTCATTGAAAGCCCCGCGTTCGTAAGCACCCAACTCCCGCGACTCCGGGAACCGCTTGCGCAACTGGCCCGCCAGTTGCCGCATTGCCACGGAGTCGCCCAAGGCGCGCTCCACCTTTATGCCCAGCCACAGCGATTCGGCGTTGGCCAACTCGCTGTTATTGAGGCGCCGGATATAAAACTGCGCCCGTGTCAGCTCATTGCGCCGCAGCAGCAACGAGGACAGCTGGTATGCCACCACCGGGTTGGCAGCATCCATCTCGTAGGCCTTCAAAAACGACTGTTCAGCCTCGGCAAGCTGGCCCGCCCGCGACTGGCACAGCCCGCGCGCCATCAAGGTCTTGCCACGTGCCATGTAGGTGGGGGTGGCAATTGCGCGCCCAAAATACTGGTCCGCGTCCGCATACTTCTGCTGCTGGCACAACAGCCAGCCATAGTTGTGCAAAAGGTTGGCATCGTTGCCCCGCAAGGCCAGGGCACGGCGGAAGCTGTCGTCTGCCTGCGCCAGGTCGTTCAAGCGCATGAAGATCAGGCCGCGCAGGTTCAACGCATCGGCATAGGAAGGGTCTGCGGCAAGCGACTGCTTGACCTCGTCCAGGGCCACCGCTGTCTGGCCCAACTCGAAGTAGTTGGCTGCGAGCTCCAGCCGGATGCGGGCACGGCGCCGGGCTTCGGACTCATCGGAGGGCGTCACCAGATCTGCTTCTGATTCACGCAGGGCCGCCGAGTTGTTGGCCGCACACCCCTGGAGTGCCGCGATGCAAATCAATGCACTGCATGCCGTGAGTGTCCAGCGGCCAAAATGCTGCCAGCGTCCAACCAATCCCGCCATGTAGAGCCTCCTTGAAGTTTGCCGATCGCCTGCTGATCAAGTCACCGGTTTGAGCACGATTGTGCGCTGCTTCGCCATGCGCTCTGCAGCGCGGGTGCGGTCCTTGACATCACCCGCCAACTGCCCGCAGGCCGCGTCGATATCATCGCCCCGGGTCTTGCGCACCGTTGTGACAATACCGGCGTCGCTCAAGACCTTGGAAAACGCAAGGACCTGATTCTGCGCCGACCGCAAGAGCCCTGACGCAGGGAACGGATTGAAAGGAATCAGATTGAATTTGCAGCGCACCCCGGAGCGCTTGACCAGCTCGATGAGCTGCTGCGCGTGCTCCAGCTGATCGTTGACGCCATCCAGCATGCAATACTCAAACGTAATGAAGTCGCGAGGCGCATGAGCCAGATAGCGGCCACAGGCCTCCAGCAACTCCTGAATCGGGTACTTGCGATTGAGCGGTACCAGGTTGTCGCGCAAGGGATCGTTCGGCGCATGCAAGGACACCGCCAGAGCCACAGGGCAGTCCTGCGAGAGCCGGTCCATCATGGGAACAACACCCGAGGTGGACACCGTCACCCGGCGCCGAGACAGCCCATAGCCATGGTCGTCCAGCATCACGCGCAGGGCCGGCACCAGGGCGGCATAGTTCTGCAGAGGCTCGCCCATGCCCATCATGACCACGTTGGAGATCACGCGGTCTTCGGTGTTGAAACGCTTGCGCAGAGAGTGTTCGGCAAACCACAGCTGGGCCAGGATCTCGCCCGTGGTCAGGTTGCGACTGAAGCCTTGGTGGCCCGTGGAGCAAAAACGGCAGCCCACCGCACAACCGGCCTGTGACGACACGCAGAGCGTGCCGCGATCATCTTCGGGAATGAACACGGCCTCGACCGCATTGCCATCCCCCACATCAAACAGCCATTTCACCGTGCCGTCCGAAGACACATGTTCGGAGACAACAGGCAGGGCTTCAACCTTGGCACACCCCTTGAGCTTGTCGCGCAGGGCCTTGGCCAGGTCGCTCATGGCGTCGAAGTTGCTCGCGCCACGTTGGTGGATCCAGCGGAACAGCTGGGTCGCACGAAAACGCTTCTCGCCCAGCTGCTCGCAGAAGGCTGCGAGGCCGTCGAGGTCAAATTCCAGCAAGTTGGTGGTCATTGCGCCGCCCTCTTGGAGGGCCGGGCGCAACCGTCCCCATGGCGCAGGCATCCCACGGTTGCGGGAACAGGCATGGGGATCACCATATCAACGCGAGTAGATGTTCAGGCCGGGGAAGAAGAAAGCCACTTCCACAGCAGCCGTTTCGGCAGCGTCGGAGCCGTGCACGGCGTTGGCGTCGATGCTGTCAGCGAAGTCAGCACGGATGGTGCCGGCTTCTGCCTTCTTGGGGTCGGTGGCGCCCATCAGTTCGCGGTTCTTCAGAATCGCGTTTTCGCCTTCCAGGGCCTGGATCATCACAGGGCCGGAGATCATGAAGTCCACCAGGTCCTTGAAGAAAGGACGCTCTTTGTGCACGCCGTAGAACTGCTCGGCTTCCAGGCGCGACAGGTGCACCATGCGGGCAGCCACGACCTTCAGGCCAGCAGCTTCAAAACGGGCGTAGATCTGGCCGATGACGTTCTTGGCCACTGCGTCGGGCTTGATGATGGAGAGAGTGCGTTCGATAGCCATGTTGATTTTCCTGAATGAATGATGTTGCCGTGATTCGTTTGTCCACCGGACAAAGCCCTCGATTCTAACCGTGGAAGCCCGGCCGCAGATTAACGGCCGCCACCGCGCCGGGGGCCGCCACCGCCGGGCCGGCGTTTGTCCTGGCGATGCCGCGACAGACTGTCCACACCGATGTAGCCCACGGAGGTCTTCATCGGATCGGGTTGCGCGGAGCCGCGTTGGCGGTCACCGCCTGCAGCATTGTTGTTGCCACGCGCGCCCTGCCCCTGCCCGCCGCCCCGGGGCTTCTGCCCACGGGGGCCCGCACCGCCGCCGCCCTGGGACATGTCCCGACGGGGGCCATCCCCCGCCCGGGGACCGCCACGGCCTCGGTTGCGCGCATTGCCATTGCCGCCGCGTCCACCCGCCGCCGAGCCCGCTTCTGCGCGGCCTTCGGCCGATTCAGCACGCCCCGCACCCGCCGCCTGAACGAGCGCCCGGATATCGCTGTCGTCCAGCTCCAGCCAGGCTCCCCGCTTGAGGCCACGGGGCAGCACCATGGCGCCGTAACGGATACGGATGAGGCGGCTCACGGCATGCCCCACCGATTCCATCATGCGGCGCACTTCACGGTTGCGCCCCTCGGAAATGGTGACCCGGTACCAGCAATTGGAACCCTCACCACCGCCGTCTTCGATGGAGCCAAAGGACGCCATGCCGTCGTCCAGGCGCACGCCGTCCAGCAGCTTCTGTTTTTCTTCGTTGCTGAGTGCACCCAGCACACGGACCGCGTACTCACGCTCCAGACCAAAACGGGGGTGCATGAGCTTGTTGGCCAGCTCGCCCGAGCTGGTGAACAGCAGCAGCCCTTCGGTATTCAGATCCAGCCGCCCCACGGACTGCCACTTGCCCTGCATCAACCGGGGCAGCTTGCGAAAGACCGTCGGCCGGTTCTGGGGGTCGTCATGGGTCACCACCTCGCCCACAGGCTTGTGGTACGCGATCACCCGCGCTGGCGGCGGATCGATGCGGTAGCGGATGGGCTTGCCATTGACCTTGACCTGGTCGCCAAACTGGATGCGCTGGCCAATGTGGGCCGGTTCGTTGTTCACGGAGATGCGCCCCTCCAGGATAAGCTGCTCCATCTCCAGCCGTGAACCCAGCCCCGCCTGGGCCAGCACCTTGTGCAGCTTGGGCGTTTCCACCTGTGGCAGCAGCACCCGCTTGGCAGGAGCCACATCTGCCGACGCGTCATCCTGGTCAAAACGGCCAGAAACCACGTCTTCGAACTGATAACCCTCCGCCACTGGCGCGGGCTTGCGCTTGTCACGCCCGCCCCCATCCGCACGGGGCGATCGCCCCCGAGGCTCCACAGGGGCCTGGCCCTTGCGCTCACCACGCGGTGCGGCGCCATCGGCCACGGGCGCGTCCGACGCCGCACCTGCGGACTCAGCAGCCATGTCCAGCTCGGCCCGAGTGGGCGCTTCGACCGGGGCGGAAGACCCGGCCTCCGCCTCGATTGCAGGAGCCATCGCAGCCACCCCGGAGTTCACCGCAACCGTGTCGCCCACCTCTGCGGAAACCGGCACGGCCCTCTTGCGCGGCGCACGCTTGGCAGCAGGCTTCTTTGCGGCAGGAGCCACGTCGGCAGCGCCAGCCTCGGGCGTTGCACCCGGATTGTCGGAGGTCGAATCGTTCATCAAGTGTTTCCCTGGATGCCGCCCGGGGCATCCATATGGTCGCCACGGAGATCTGTCTCCGTGTCATTAAAAAAATCGTCTACCAGTGGCGGACTCAGGCTTTCCGCGATCGAAGGGGTGGACTGCGGCTGCAGCTCCGCCGCAGGCTCCACAACCACCTTCTCGGGCTCTGACTCCGACACCGGGTCCACCACCGGCTCCAGTTCCGGCTCGATCACGCCCTGGGCCGCAGCAGCCATGGCCTCCAGCACATTCGCGTTGCCGGTGGGGTCGTCCAGAACCGGCAGCTGATCCAGCGATTGCAGGCCCATGTCATCCAGGAACTGGCGGGTGGTCGCAAACAGCGCGGGGCGCCCCACGGTTTCCCGGTGGCCGATGACCTCCACCCAGCCACGGTCCTCCAACTGCTTGATGATCAGGCTGTTGACGGTCACGCCACGGATGTCCTCGATGTCGCCCCGTGTCACCGGCTGGCGATACGCAATGATGGCCAGCGTTTCCATGGTGGCCCGCGTGTAGCGCGGGGGTTTTTCAGGGTGCAGCCGGTCGAGATATTCCCGCATCTCCGGACGGCTCTGAAAACGCCAGCCCGTGGCCACCTGCACCAACTCCACCCCGCGCTGTGCCCAGTCCTGCTGCAGCTCCTGCAGCAGGAGCTTGAGTGTGTCCGATCCCAGCGCGTCATTGAAAAGCACCCGCAACTCGCGCACAGGCACAGGCTGCTGCGCGCAGATCAGCGCGGTTTCGAGGACCCTTTTGGCATCCACCGTGTTCATGGTTCAGCGATTCCTGGAAAAGTGCCACGCGTTGCAACGGGTGTCACATCAACAGCAGGGGGCAATCAAAATGGCGCGCAGTGCAAGGACGTTGGCGCGACGCAAGGGCCCGGCGGGATTCCGTCTTCGGGCAGCGGGCCGATCAGGCCATCAGGGCGCATTGTAGCCCAGCCCCCAGGAAGACAGTGCCTGCTGCATGTCCTCTGGTGCCTGCGCCTGGAACTCCAGCGCCTTGCCCGTTACCGGGTGCACAAAGGCCAGGCGGTAGGCGTGCAGTGCCTGGCGTTGCATGCCCCCCAAGGGCGCACCGCCGTACAGGGTGTCGCCCACCAACGGGTGCTTGAGCGATGCCATGTGCACCCGGATCTGATGGGTCCGCCCCGTGTGCAAGGTGCACTGCACCCAGCAGCCCTGGTCGGTCCCGCCCAGCCACAACACGTCGGTGCGGGCAGTTTTGCCTGCGTTCAGGGCCAGATCCACCACGGCCATGCGCAGCCGGTTGCGCGGGTCGCGCCCGATGGGCGCATCGACCGAGCGGCTCTTGGGCCCTGCCCAGGCGCCATGCGCCAGGGCGAGATACTGGCGCTTGACCTTGCGCTCGGCGATCAATGCCACCAGCGCGTCCATGGTGGCGCGGTCCCGCGCCACCACCATCAGGCCGCTCGTGTCCTTGTCCAGCCGGTGCACGATGCCCGCACGGGGCACCAGCAAGGCCTTCTCGTCCCGGGCCAGCAAGCCGTTGAGCAAGGTCCCACTCCAGTTGCCCGGTGCCGGGTGCACCACCAGGCCTGCGGGCTTGTTCACGACCAGCAGGTGCTCGTCCTCATACACCACGTCAATGGCCATAGACTCGGGGCGGAAAGCTTGGCTTTGCAGCGTAGGCCGCATCTCCAGGACCAGCTGGTCACCCGCCTTGACGCGGGTGGACGCCTTGAGCACAGGCTTGCCATTGAGGCAGACCAGCCCCTGCCCGAGCAACTGCTGCAGGTAGCTGCGAGAGAACTCAGGAACCAGGTCCGCGAGCGCCTTGTCGAGCCGGGCGGCATGCTGCAGCGGCGCCACCAGCATGTGGCGCATTTCACTGCTGGCCTCAACCAGCGCTTCCGACTCCTCGGCGAGCAGGTCGTCGCCCATCTCAGCGGGCACCCCGGCCACACTGCCCTCGCCGCTGTCCGGCAGCCCGGCCACCATGGGGGTCAACGCGCTGGCAGGTAGCGCGACGGATCCACCGGCTTGCCCTGCCGGCGGATTTCAAAGTGCAGTTTGACGCGGTCTGCGTCGGTGTTGCCCATTTCGGCGATCTTCTGACCCTTGCGCACAGCCTGATCCTCCTTCACCAGCAGTGACTGGTTGTGGGCATAGGCCGTGAGGAAGGTATTGTTGTGTTTCAGGATCACCAGGTTGCCATAGCCGCGCAGACCCGCGCCAGCGTAGACCACACGGCCATCCGCAGCGGCCAGCACGGGCTCGCCCGCCTTGCCAGCGATGTCAAAACCCTTGTTGCGCGCCTCGTCAAAGCCCGCAATCAGCGAGCCCGAAGCGGGCCAGATGAAGGCAATGTCATCCTCCCCAGCAGACGCAGCGGCGGGCGCTGGCGCAGCGGGAGCCGCGGCCACCACGGCACCGGAAGCCGCCGATGCTGCTGGCTTGGGGGTGCTGGCAGCTGACGCGGCCGGTGCAGGCGCCACGGTGGACGAAGTCACTGGCCGCGTCACCACGCCGTTGTCGGAGGCTACGGCCGCGCCAGCCACAGCGGCTGTGGGAGGCGCCACACGCAGCACCTGCCCCACCTCGATGAGATTGGCGTTCTCGAGGTTGTTCCAGCGGGCGAGGTCTTTCCAGCTCTGGCCAGACTCCAGCCCGATGCGAATCAGGGTATCCCCAGGCTTGACCGTGTAATAACCCGGTTTGCCCGCATTCTCTGCCCCGGGCAACGGCTTGATGGGGGTGCCCACCACCACGCCAGGCTGGCCAGCCTGCGCGGGCGCAGAAGAAGTGGAGGTGCCCCGATCTTCCACAGGAGCCTTGTTCAGGCGGGTGCCACAGCCGGAGAGCACCAGCCCCGCCATTGCCACGGTAAACCCCACCACAAGACCACGCGATACGAACATAAGCAATTCCCTTTACGCAATCCCCGATTTTAGGGGGACAAAATGCACGGGCTCGAGCACGTTTTGTTTCAATCCGTGCGGGGTTTTGTCGATCACCAGCAACATCTGCTGCCCGCCAGACAACGCCATGGGCGCCACCAGCCGCCCACCCACCGCCAGTTGATCGCACCAGGCCTGGGGCACGGCATCGCCACCAGCGGCGGCAATGATGGCAGCGTAAGGGGCCCCCTTGGCATAGCCCAGCATGCCATCGCCCAGCAGCAAATGGACATTGGCAAGCCGGAACGGGCGCAGGTTGTCGCGGGCCCGGTCGTGCAGGCCGCGCAGCCGCTCCAGCGTGTAGACCTCCCGGGCCAGCAGGCTCAGCACCGCCGCCTGGTAACCGCAGCCGGTGCCGATCTCCAGCACCCGGCCCAGGCCCCCCGCCCGCGCGCCCTCGGCGCCCAGCAGCAACTCGCACATGCGCGCCACCACGCTGGGCTTGGAGATGGTCTGGCCCAGACCAATGGGCAGGCTGGTGTCTTCATAGGCCTGGTTGACCAGGGCCGTGTCCACAAACCGGTGGCGCTCCACAGCACCCATGGCCTGAAGCACGGGCGCCGACGAGATGCCGCCCGCCGCCAGCTTTTGCACCATGCGCGTGCGGACCGCCGAAGAATCCAGCCCCACCCCGACCGGCGCAGCCACCACCGGCTTGCGTGCCGCCAACGCCGAAGCAGAAGCCGGTGCCGATACCTGGCCCCCCGGCCTGGCACCAACATTGCCCGTGCCCGGCAGACGGGCCGGAAACCCGGGGCGGCGCTGCATCACATGCCCGGGGCGGCAGCCGCCCCCGCCCCAGCTGCCCATCGGGACGCCGCCTGCGCCCAGGCGCCCAGGCTGTCGTGGTCGGTCAGGTCCACCTTCAGCGGCGTGATGGAGACATGGCCCTGCGCCGTGGCATGGAAGTCCGTGCCCTCGGCGTCGTCCTTGGCCGCGCCCGCTCCGCCGATCCAGTACATCGCCTCGCCACGCGGGCTTTCCTGCACGATGACACGTTCGGCCGCATGGCGGCGCCCCAGTCGGCACCACTTGAGGGGCCGCAGCGCATCCAGCGGCATGTTGGGGATGTTCACATTCAGCAGCCAGGGGGTCTCGTTCACCAGTTGCTGGCTGCGCATCTGCGCAACGATTTCACGGGCCTTGGCGGCAGCAGCTTCCAGCTCGCCCCAGCCCTTGTCCACCTGCGAAAACGCGATGGCAGGTATACCGAACAGATAGCCCTCCATGGCCGCACCCACCGTGCCCGAATAGATGGTGTCGTCGCCCATGTTGGCGCCGTTGTTGATGCCAGACACCACCAGATCGGGCCGGTAGCCCAACAGCCCGGTCAGCGCAATGTGCACGCAGTCGGCAGGCGTGCCATTCACATACCTGAACCCGTTCGCCGCCTTGTGGACGTACAGCGGCGAATGCAGGGTCAGCGCGTTCGACTTGGCACTGTTGTTGTGCTCGGGAGCGACCACCTCCACCTCGACGCCCTCCAGGGTCTTGAGTGCGTCATGCAGGGCCACGATGCCGGGGGCCTGGTAGCCATCGTCGTTGGAAATCAGAATTTTCATGGTTGCAGCAGAGGTTGCAACGGATTGTAGGTGGGGCGCCCTCGCATGCATGGCCCCGGGCACGGCTGCACCGCCGGTCGCTCGTGGGACAACAGCCCCCGGGCACCCCGGCCTATCATGCGCCCCAACATTGACAGGAGACCTATCCCATGCACGCTTGGCTTTGCACCAACCCCGTCGGCGTTGACGCCCTGACCTGGACCGAACTGCCCACCCCCATGCCCAAGGCGGGCGAGGTGCTCATCGAGATCAAGGCGGCCAGCCTGAACTTCCCCGATCTGCTGATCGTGCAGAACAAGTACCAGATGAAGCCGCCGCTGCCCTTTGTGCCCGGCTCCGAATACGCGGGCGTGGTGGCCGCCGTGGGCGATGGCGTCACGCACCTCAAGGTCGGCCAGAACGTGGCCTGCCTGTCGGGCACGGGCGGCTTTGGCACGCACACCATTGCACCCGCCGCGCTGTGCATGCCCCTGCCCGACGGCTTTTCGCATGTCGATGCCGCCGCTTTCATCATGATCTACGCCACGTCTTACCACGCGCTGGTGGACCGCGCCCAGCTCAAGGCGGGCGAAACCGTGCTGGTGCTGGGCGCCGCAGGCGGCGTGGGCACCTCGGCCATCCAGATCGCCAAGGCCATGGGCGCCCGGGTGATCGCCGCCGCCTCCAGCGACGAGAAATGCGCGCTGTGCACCTCCATCGGCGCCGACGCCACCATCAACTACAGCAAGGACAACCTGCGCGACGCCATCAAGGCGCTCACCGATGGCAAGGGCCCCGATGTGATTTACGACCCCGTGGGGGGCGACTTTGCCGAGCCCGCGTTCCGCTCCATCGCCTGGCGCGGCCGCTACCTGGTGGTGGGGTTTGCCTCGGGCCCCATCCCCGCGCTGCCCTTCAACCTGGCGCTGCTCAAGGGCGCGTCCATCGTGGGTGTGTTCTGGGGCGACTTTGCCAAGCGCGAGCCCAAGGCCAACGCCGCCATGATGGGCGAACTGGCCCAGTGGTATGCACAGGGCAAGGTCAAGCCCGTGATCGACCGCACCATGCCCATGGCCGAGCTGCCCGCCGCCTACGCCCACATGGGCTCGCGCGGCGTGATGGGCAAGCTCGTGATGGTGAACTGAGCCCACCCTCCCCCCGGGCAGGCGAGACCTGAAGGCGTCTGCATGTGCACGCGCCCCCTGCCCAAAAAAGCCACGCCCTGTGTCACACTTGCGCACCCGCCCTCCTGACACTGGTGCCCCACCATGGCCGACCGCCTCCCCTCCGAGATCGCGCGCGAGACACTCAAACAACTGGCGGCCCGCCGGTTGCAACCCACCCCCGACAACTACCTGGCGCTGTACGACGAGATTGCGGGCACCCGCAGCCCACAGCCCTTCCCCGACGGGCCGCTGAGCGGCATCCAGCGGGTGCTGCCCGCCCAGACCCCAGCCCAGAAGCGCCTGCTCACCCAGTTTGAGCGGGCCATCATCACCAAGGACTGGACCTCGCTGCAAAGCGTGATGGTGGGCTATGCCAACCTGGGCCTGCACACCACCACAGCCCCCCCCATCGAAACCGCCGATGCGCCCACCGCCCTGGGCGAGCTGCCGCCCGAGCTGGCGGAGACACTGGCGCGCCTCATCGACAACACCCTGCCCGCACTGGGTGAGGATGACCTTCGCGTGATCGAGATGGCCAAGCAGCTCGTGACCTTCCTGCGCGAACCGTCCCCCCCTGTCGCCACGGCGCAGCTCATGCTGGGCAACTTCACCTACCGCCTGTCGTTTGCCACCGAAGACCAGGCCGCCATCCGCGCCAGCCTGCTGGAGTTGCTGCACATGATCTTCGAGAACATTGCCGTGCTGAGCGTGGACGACCGCTGGCTGCACGGCCAGGCCGAGGCGCTGATGACGGCTTCCACCCCGCCGCTCACCCTGCGCCGCCTTGACGACGTGCAGCGCCGCCTCAAGGACGTGATCTTCAAGCAGACCGAGGCCAAGGCCCGCACGCTCGAAGCGCAGGAGCAGATGAAGGACATGCTCGCCACCTTCATCGAGCGGCTGGCCAAGATCACTGCCTCCAGCACCAGCTACCAGGGCACGATGGAGCGCTGCGCCGACCTCATCGGCAAGGCCACCACGCTGCAGGACATCGCCCCCGTGCTGCAGGAGGTGATGAGCGCCACCCGCGCCATGGCACTGGACAGCCGCGTGGCGCATGACGAACTGCAAGACCTGCGCGAGCGCACCGAAGCCAAGCGCGCCGAAGTGGCCAAGCTGCAGGAAGAACTCGACCGCGCCAGCGCCCAGGCCCGGCACGACCCGCTCACCGGCAGCCTCAACCGCAAGGGCCTGGACGAGGCCATGGAACGCGAGATCGCCCGCGCCCGCCGCCTGGGCTCGTCGCTGTGCCTGGCGCTGCTGGACGTGGACAACTTCAAGACCATCAACGACCGCCTGGGCCACGCGGGCGGCGACGCAGCGCTGGTGCACCTGGCCCAGGTCACGCGCGAGGTCATGCGGCCGCAGGACCTGCTGGCGCGCTACGGCGGCGAAGAATTCGTCATCGTGCTGCCCGACACCAACGTGGACAGCGGCGTGGCCGCCATGACGCGGCTGCAGCGTGAGCTGACCACCCGCTTCTTCCTGCAAGGCAGCGAGAAGGTGCTCATCACCTTCAGTGCAGGCGTGGCCCAGTTGGGCGACAGCGAAACCAGCACCGACGCCATCGTGCGCGCCGACCAGGCCATGTACCTCGCCAAGCGCTCGGGCAAGAACCGGGTGATGGCGGCTTGAGCAGGAACACCCCCCTGAGGCGCTGCGCGCCTTCCCCCCGCTCTCGCAGCGCTATGCGCTGCGGGCAGGGGGACGCCGCCAGCGCGGCGGGGCGGCCGTTGCGCGGCGGCCGCTGGCCTGGGTCGCGTCAGTTGCTACGCGCAGCGCCCTACGCCAAAGACAGCTGAAATGAAATCAGAGCAAAGACGGCAGTTTCTGCGCAACGCGGCACTTGCCGCCACCGCATCCACCCTCCCCCGCTGGGCCTGGAGCAACCCGCCCGCGCTGCAAAGCAACCCCTTTGCGCTGGGCATCGCCAGTGGCGACCCCACGCCCGACGGTGTGGTGCTCTGGACCCGCCTGGTGCTGGCGCAGCCCGCGCAGATGTTGGCCACCCACACCGTGCGCTGGGAGGTGGCGCACGACGCGCGTTTTGCGCAGATCGTGCAAAAGGGCGAAGCCCCCGCGCTGCCGCAGCTGGGCCACAGCGTGCACGTGGAGCTGCGCGGCCTGCAGCCAGCACGCTGGTACCACTACCGCTTCATGCTGGGCGATGCGGTGAGCGCCGTGGGCCGCACGCGCACCGCGCCAGCAGCGGGCGACCTGCCGGATGCGCTGCGCATCGCCTTCGCGTCCTGCCAGCGGTGGGAGCACGGCCACTACGCCGCATGGCGCCATCTGGTGGCCGACCAGCCGGACCTGGTGCTGTTCCTGGGCGACTACATCTACGAATACGCCACGCCCAAAAACACTTCGGACCTGGCACGCACCCACAGCCTGCGCCTGGCCACCACGCTGGCCGACTACCGCGACCGCTACGCGCTGCACAAAAGCGACCCCGCGCTGCAGGCCGCCCATGCCGCCTGCCCCTGGTCCGTGACCTGGGACGACCACGAGGTGCAGAACGACTATGCCGCCAGCGTGGGGCATGCAGGCCGGGGCGATGCCGCCAGCTTTCTGGCGCAGCGCGGCGCCGCATGGCAGGCCTTCTACGAAAACATGCCCCTGCGCGCCGCCAGCCTGAACCGCCCCTTTCCCGACACCCGGTGGGATGCCCTGCAGGTCTACCGCCGCCTGCGCTGGGGGCGGCTCGCACACATCCACCTACTGGACAGCCGCCAGTACCGCAGCTGGCAGGCCTGCCGCGCGCCCGAATCGCCCAGCGCAGGCGCCGTGCGCGGCAGCAGCTGTGCCGAGCTGGCCGACCCCGCCCGCACCCTGCTGGGCACGGCACAAGAGCAATGGCTGGACGCGGGCCTGGCAGCCGATGCCGCCGCGCAAGACGCCACCCGCTGGAGCGTGATCGCACAGCAAACCCTGTTCTCGCCCCGCCACTACCCTTCGGGCACAGTCACCACCGACAACTGGGACGGCTACCCCGCCGCCCGCGCGCGCCTGCTGCAGGCCGTGGCCCAGCACAAGCCGCGCAACACCGTGCTGCTGGGCGGCGACATCCACCAGAACTACGTCTGCCGCGTGCACACCAACGCAGACCGACCCGACTCACCCGTCATCGCCAGCGAGTTCTGCGGCACCTCGATCAGCTCCCGCTCGGGCACCACACAAGACAAGGTGGATGCCGTGGTGCGCCACAACCCGCATGTGCTGCTGGCCCGCTGCGACCTGCGCGGCTATGGCCTCGCCCACATCACGCCTGCGCAGTGGACCACCACCCTGCGTGTGCTCGACGACCCCCTGCGCGCCGACAGCGGCGCCAGCACCCTGGCCCGCTTTGTTGTCCAGGACGGCCGCGCAGGGCCCATGGCCGCATAGGCAGCAGGCAGACCCGACCCCATTTGGCAAGCCGCAACCCCCGGTCGCTCTCCGAAAAACACATTTGCTACACATTTGATAGCTAAAAACACATACCCAAAGCGCGGAGACGGCCTAAAAACCTTCAAATCCCCAGCCTGTAGCGCAATGTAACGCCGCCCACCCAAGCCGCGCCCGGCGCCGTACGATGGCCGCTGCTTCTTGTTTGCTCGCTTGCTCGTTAGCCTGTCATTTCCGCTTGTCCCTTCTTTTCTTGCCACCCAGGAGAAACCAGCCCATGCCAACCCACACGCCCTTCCCCGCTACTGCTACTGCCAGCCGCGCCTTCGCGCCACGGCGGCACCTGGTGGCCTGCGCCGCACTCGCAGCCCTGCTGGCGGGCTGTGCCAGCAGCCCCTCGCAATTCGCCTACACCGTGCCCGCCCAGCCCGAGGGCTCATCGGGCTACACAGAAAAACCCGGCTGGGCCACCGAGAAGTTCGCGGTGGCCGCCGCCAACCCGCTGGCCACTGATGCGGGCTACCAGATCCTCAAGGCCGGAGGCTCGGCCATCGACGCTGCCATCGCCGTGCAAATGGTGCTGACCCTGGTGGAGCCCCAGTCCAGCGGCATCGGCGGCGGCGCCTTCCTGTTGCACAGCACCGGAAAAACGGTCGAGGCCTACGACGGCCGCGAAACGGCCCCAGCTGCAGCCGACGAAAAACTCTTCCTGGGTGCCGACGGCAAACCCGTGCAGTTTTATGACGGCGTGGTGGGTGGCCGCTCGGTGGGTGTGCCCGGCACCGTGCGCATGCTGGAGATGGCGCACAAGCAGCACGGCAAGCTCCCCTGGGCCACGCTGTTCCAGCCCGCCATCACCCTGGCCGAAGGCGGCTTCAAGGTGAGCGCGCGGCTCAACACCCTGGTCAAGGCCGACGCCCACCTCAAGAAAGACCCGGTGGCCGCCGCCTATTTCTACAAGCCCGACGGCGACGCGCGCGACGTGGGCTTCAACCTGCGCAACCCCGAGCTGGCCGCCGTGCTGCGCCGCATCGCCGCCGAGGGCAGCAAGGCCCTGCACGAAGGCGAAATCGCCCAGGCCATCGTGGACAAGGTGCAAAAGCACCCCACCAACCCCGGCAAGCTCAGCCTGGCCGACCTGGCCAGCTACCAGCCCAAAAAGCGCGAAGCCCTGTGCCACGACTACCAGGTGCAGGCCAAGGACTACCGCATCTGCGGCTTCCCGCCGCCCAGCTCGGGCGCCATCGCCATCGGGCAGATCCTGGGCATCCTCAAGAACACCGACGCCGCCGCCAAGCCCTTGCAGGATGGCATGCCCAGCGCGGACTGGCTGCACCTCTACACCGAAGCCGCCCGCCTGGCCTTTGCCGACCGCGCCCAGTACGTGGCCGACCCCGACTTTGTGCAACCCCCCGCAGGCAGTTGGACCAGCCTGATCGCCCCCGCCTACCTGGCCGAGCGCGCCAAGCTCATCGGCACGCAAAGCATGAAGGTCGCCCAGCCCGGCAACCCCGGCGCCGTCAAGACCAGCCACGCCCCCATGCCCGACCAGCCCGAATACGGCACCAGCCACATCAGCATCGTCGATGCCTTTGGCAACGCCGTGGCCATGACCACCACCATCGAAGACCAGTTTGGCGCACGGCAAATGGTCAAAGGCTTCTTGCTGAACAACGAACTCACCGACTTCAGCTTTGCCCCCGCCGACGCCCAGGGCCAGCCCATTGCCAACCGCGTCCAACCCGGCAAACGCCCCCGCTCGTCCATGGCACCCACCCTCGTGTTCGACAAGGCCACCGGCGAGCTGCTGATGAGCGGCGGCAGCCCCGGCGGCGCAGCCATCATCCACTACACCGCCAAGACGCTCTACGGCGTGCTCAACTGGGGCCTGATGCCCCAGCAGGCCATCAACCTGCCCAACTTCGGCTCGATGAACGGCCCCACGCTGCTGGAAGAAAAACGCTTCCCACCTGCCACCGTCGAGGCCCTGCGCACCCGTGGTGCCGAGGTGCGCGAGATGAACATGACGAGCGGGCTGCAAGCCATCACGCGCGGACAGGCGCATGGCAAGAAGCTGTGGATGGGCGGGGCGGACCCACGGCGGGAGGGTGTGGTGATGGGGGATTGAGGTAGCGGCTTTGAGGCTGCACGCTCAAACCCCTTGAGACCGTTCGCCCTGAGTCAGTCGAGGCACCGCGCCACTGCATCGACTGGCTCAGCCTGAACCACCTGTGCGAACCGTGCCGTGTCGGCAGCGCAAACCCAGGATTTCATGAGGTTTGCAATGGGGCCTGGTCAAGTTCAGCAGTTGCCGAATGCCGTGCTGCAAGAAGAGCTAGCAACCCGTTCGCACGGCGACCCGGGCACGGCCCGTACATAGGCCATCAGCTATCAATAGATACGCGCTCACACCCACCTCGCCACTACCCTCGGCAGGCTGGCCACCAACATCGCCACCCCCGACAGCGTCAGCATCCCCAGCACAATCTGCCGAAACCGCGCCTCGCTGATGCCGTGGTAGAGCTTGGCGCCCAGCAGCGTGGGCACCAGCATGGCGGGCACCACGATGGCCAGCAGGGGCAGGGCCTCGCGGGTGACCAGGCCGGTGGCGACGTAGGTAACGAAGGTCACCAGCAGCATGGCCAGGTTGAAGTTCTGGATGATGGCGCGCTGCACATCCTTGTCGAGCCCGCGCAGGGTGCACCACAGCGTGGGCAGCACGCCGGTGAAGCCGCCCAGGCCGCCCATCACGCCGCCCGCCAAGCCCACCACCGCATCGGCCACGCGGCCGCCCCGGGTGATGCGGGGGAGTTGTTTGGCCATGAGCATGGCCGGGCACCACAGCACCAGCAGAGTGCCCAGCACAAGCTTGAAGGCGTCCATGTCCAGGCGGGGCAGCACGGCCACACCGAGGGGGATGCCTGCCAGGCCGCCCAGCACAAAGGGCAGCAGGCGCACGCGGTCAAAACCCCTGCGCACGGTGGCGGCGGCCACCAGCTGGCCAGTGAGTGCGCCACACACCGTGAGCACCGCCGCCAGGCGGGGCTCCAGGCTCCAGGCCCAGAACGACATGGCGACCATGCCAAAGCCAAAGCCCGACAGGCCTTGCACAAAGCCTGCGGCGACGGCGCCGACCGCCACGATCAACAAAACGGAATCCATGCCTCTCCCTCTGCGTTGGTTGCACGCTGTGCTGGCAGCGCCCTGGTGCCATTGTGTGCGCTGGCGGTGGGGGCACGGCAATGGGCCGCAAGGCTCAATACAACGTGGCCTGCTGGCGCGCAGGCAGGTCGCGGTCGTAGGTGGCGCCGTCGAACTGGCCCTGGGTGATGGCCGCAAGGATGGCACCCGGCGTGGGCACGGGGCGCGGGGTGCCGGGCGGCACGGCGCTCCAGAGTTGCGATCGCTGGATGGCGCGGGCGCACTGGAAGAAAACGGTTTCCACATCGACCACGATCACGCACTTGGGCGGCTGGCCGTTGACCACGAAACGGGCGAGCAAATCGGGCGCCACGCTGATGCGAGCGCGGCCGTTGACGCGCAGGGTTTCGCCCACGCCGGGGATGAGGAACAGCAGCGCCACACGCGGGTCGGCCACGATGTTGCGCAGGCTGTCGGCGCGGTTGTTGCCGCGCCGCTCGGGCAGCAGCAGGGTTTTGTCGTCCAGCATCTGCACAAAACCGGGCGGGTCGCCACGCGGCGATGCGTCCAGCCCGCCCAGGCCGGTGGTGGCCAGCACGGCAAAGGGCGCGGCTTCGATCATGGCGCGGTAGGCGGGGTGGATGTAGGGCACCTCTTTGCTGAGCGATGCGTCGCTGGGCTGGCCGAGCAGCGCCTCCAGGCGCTGCAGCGTGTTGATGGCGTGGGGGTCGGTCGGTGCGGGGGCCTTGGTCATGGCGGTGGCGTCTTTCTGCATGAAACATGAAAAAGGGGGGAGGTGGACCCGAAAACACATCATGCGCTGCGTTCTCGGCAGCCCGATGTTGCGGGCGCGGGCCGCTGCTGACAAACGACATTGCGGCGCAGCATGCGTGACAAAATCGCACGCATGCCGCCCCCTGCACCCCAGCAAACGCCGCCGCAGGCGCCACTGCACACGCCACCCCGCCTGCCCCCGCTGCATGCGGTGCGCGCCTTCGTGGCGGCCGCGCGGCACCTGAGCTTTACGCGTGCGGCGGCCGAGCTACATGTAACGCACAGCGCCATCAGCCGCCAGGTGCGTGCGCTGGAGGACCACCTGGGCGTGGCGCTGTTCGAGCGGCGCGTGCGGCAGGTGCTGCTCACGCCGCCGGGTCAGCAGTTTTTTGCGCAGGTGGAGCCCGCCCTGGCGCAGATTGGCGCGGCCGCCCAGGCCTTGGCCGCACCGGCGGCTGCGCACACCGTGACCATCAATGTGCGCCCCTCGTTTGCCGTGCGCTGGCTCATCCCCCGCTTGCCGGGTTTTGTGGCGCAGTGCCCGGGCATTGCGCCCAATGTGGTGACCAGCACCGTGCCGCCCGACCAGGCGAGCGCGCCCTTCGATGTGGCGATACGCCGGGGGCTGGCGGGCTGGCCGCCGTCGGTGGCGGCTCAGCCCTTTTTGCACGACCAGGCCCTGGTGGTGGGCACGCCCGCGCTGTGGGCCGCCCACCCGGTGCAGGCGCCGCGCGAGCTGGCGGCGCATGTGCTGCTGTGGTCGCGCTCGCGCAGCGGCGACTGGGAGCAGTGGAAAAAACAGGCCGGTGTGCCCCGGCTGCAGCCCGCCAGCCAGCTGCAGTTTGACCACCTGCACTTTGTGGTGCAAGCCGCGCTGGACGGGCTGGGTTGTGCGCTGGTACCCGCCACGCTGGTGGCCCACGATCTGGCAGCGGGCCGCCTGGTGTGCCCGCTGCCTGGCCTGGCCCTGCCGCTTGCGCGCCACTACTACGGCCTGGCACCCAACGCGTCGCCGCAGGCGCTGCGCTTTGCCGATTGGCTGGAGCAGCAACTGCAGGCTGCGGCCGCTTGATACACAAGCTCAGCCGCCACCGGCGTCAGCGCGCCGGGCGCAGCTTGACGCCGGGGAAGTCCACCGGCACGGCCAGCGCCACGTTCACGTAGTTGGTGAACAGGTTGAGGGCCACATGGGCCACAACTTCGACGATGTGCTCGTCGCTCAGGCCCTGGTCGCGCAGCGCCTGCACGTCGGCGGCATCGACCTGGCCGCGCTGGTTGACCAGCTGCAGCGCAAAACGCAGCACGGCCGCCGTGCGCGGGTCGGCAGATTCGCCCGACTGCGCAGCGGCGAGCGCCTCGCCACTCACGCCCGCCTTGCGGCCCAGCGCGGTGTGGGCGGCCAGGCAGTAGTCGCAGGCGTTGCGGTTGGCCACGGCCACGGCGATCTGCTCGCCCAGGGCCGCGCCCACCACGCCGCCGCCCAGCGCGCCAAAGGCAGCCCACATGCTTTGCAGCGCTGCGGGCGAGTTGGCCACGGCGCGGAACATGTTGGGCGTGGCGCCAAAAGCGCCGTGGATCTGGTCCAGCAGCGCACGCGCCGGGCCGCTGGCGGCGGTGCGGTCTACCAAAGAAACGCGGGCGGTGGAGGAATGGTCGGACATGGTGATTTCCTTGCAGGTGGTGAAACGTTGGAGATCCGGCACCGGGTGCAGCGCCGGGTACTGCTGATGCACAGCACCCCTGCAGTGTCTTGCGCCAAGGCGTACCATTGGGCGCAAAAAATCCACCATTCGTACCAATTCATCCAAAATCATGCCCGCCGATCACCCACAGCCCACACCAAGCCCCGCGCCGCTGGATCGCCTGTCGCCGCTGCTGGAGCGGTTTCGGGTGCGGGCGCACCTGTTTCACCACGGGCCGCTGTGTGGCGTGACGCACTTTGCAGCGGCACCGGGCCGGGGCTTTTTGCATGTGCTGCGCCGGGGCGAGATGGTGGTCACACACCAGCCCCAGGCGGGCCCGCCCGAGCGGCTGGAGGTGTGCGAGCCCAGCCTGCTGTTCTATGCCCGGCCGCTGGAACATTTTTTTCACAACGCGCCCACCGAGGGCTCGGACTTCACCTGCGCCGCGCTGGACTTTGACGGCGGCGCCAGCCACCCGCTGGCCCGCGCCCTGCCCCCGCTGGTGGTGCTGCCGCTGGGCGCGGTGGACGGGTTGCAGCAATCGCTGGACCTGCTGTTTGCCGAAACCGACCGCCTGCGCTGCGGCCACCGCGTGCTGGCCGACCGCCTGTTTGAAGTGGTGCTGCTGCAGTTGCTGCGCTGGCTGCTGGACCACCC
>CAYXSL010000025.1:0-34093 GCA_964466605.1 uncultured Verminephrobacter sp. | reverse complement strand
CAAAGTCTTTTTGGAGATCGCATTGGAGTGCAATCGGGAGGAGTGGATGCTTCGGGTGCGCCGCATGGGCCCGTGCCCATGCAAGCTGCCGGGGCGGCGTTTAGAACAGGCTGTCAGAACCCCGCCGCCATGGCCAGCGACGAGACCCACCAGGCCAGGCCCGCGCTCCCGGCCAGCACCAACAGCGCCAGGGCGCGGCTCAGCGCGTCGTCGCGCGACGGCGCGGCGGGCACGGGCAGCGCCTTGTCGCCGCCCAGCATGGGGCGCACGAGGGTGTGTTTGCGCACCACCACATAAAACAGCACGGCCAGCACATGCAGGGCGAGCAGGCCCAGCACCAGGTACTGGCCGATCTCTTTGTGGTAACCCGTGGCCTGGCCCACCACGGCGTTGGAGACAAAACGCGTAAGCGGCCCTGCAAAGGCGATTTCGTCGTCGCTCAGCAGGCCGGTGCCCACCTGCGCGCCCAGCACAGCCAGCAGCGCGAACACCGACAGCGCCCCCAGCGGGCTGTGCCCGGCGTTGTCCTCGGGGTGGGCGTTGCCGCGCAGGTAACGCACGAGCCGGGCGGGTGAATACAAAAAGGCCGAGAAGCGCGACCAGCGCCCGCCGATCAGTCCCCAAACCACCCGGAACACCAGCAGTGCCAGCACCGCATAGCCCAGGCGAAAGTGCCATTCCATGGCGTTGCCGCCCACCTTGGCGGTGATGACCAGCCCGATGACACAGACGGCCAGGGCCCAGTGGAAGAGGCGGGTGGGAAGGTCCCAGATGCGTACGGTGTGTGGCTTCATGGCGGCGAAGGCGAGGGGAAGGGAGGGATGGGCGCATTGTGAAGGAGGCTGCGTGCGGCCGGAAGGGCCCCGGTCATGCGAAAACAGGCCCAAAGCGGCATACTGCCAGCGGGCCCCAAGGTGGGAGCCCACCCCACGACAAAGGAAATCTCCCATGAAAGCACTTGCCGCATTTGCCCTTGCCGCCGCCACGCTGACCGTGTCGGCCCCCGCCTCGGCCCAGTTTGCCAAGGCCGAAGATGCCATCAAATACCGCCAGAGCGCACTCTTCGTGATGGGCCAGCATTTTGGCCGCCTGGGCGCCATGGCCAATGGCCGCGTGCCGTTTGATGCCAAGGCCGCGCAGGAGAACGCCGACGTGGTGGCCGAAATGGCCAAGCTGCCCTGGGCCGGTTTTGGCGCGGGCACGGACAAGGGCGCCCCCACCAAGGCGCTGCCGGAGATCTGGACCGAGCAGGCCAAGTTCAAGGAACATTCCGACAAGCTGCAGGCCGAGTCGCTCAAGCTGGCCGCCGCGGCCAAGACAGGCAACCTCGACAACCTCAAGACCGCATTCGGCGCAGCAGCAGGCACCTGCAAAGCCTGCCACGACAGCTACCGTGCGAAGTGATGATTGCTATCAAATAAATAGCTAATGGGGCAATCCCATAGCGCGCAAGGGGCTGATTTCTTTGAAAATCAGCCCCTTGTCCGTCAGGGCGGCCCCGCCGTCCGGCCCCAGTTGATCAGCTCTCGGCCAGCAGCTTCTCGATGAGCTGGTGCAGCTCGGGGAAATTGGGCGCGCCCACGTAGGTTTTCACGATCTCGCCGCGCTTGTTGACGATGAAGGTCGAGGGGGTGAGGCGCACGTCGCCCCAGGCCTTGGCCACGTTGCCGGTGTTGTCGATAGCCACCTTGAAGGGCAGCTTGCGCGTTTCGGCAAAGTTGACCACGTAGCTGGGCGGGTCGTAGCTCATGGCCACGGCCAGGGTCTCGAACCCCTTGGCGTTGTATTTGTTGTAGGTGGCGACGATCTCGGGCATCTCGGCCACGCAGGTGGTGCAGCTCGTGGCCCAGAAGTTCACCAGGGTGACCTTGCCCTTGAGGTCGGCAGTGGATTGGCTGGAGCCATCCAGCAGCACAAAGGTCGATGCAGGCGCTTCGGCGCGGCCCGTGTCCAGGTACACGTAGGCGCCCACGGCCGCAAACGCTGCCACCGCCACACCTGCTGCCCAATGCTTGATCGCCATGACTTCACCATCCATCCAGAAAGAACGAGGCTCCGAGGCCCACCCGGCATTGTGCCGGAGGGCTGGCCCAGAGGGTCGAGTCGGCCTGGCCGCAAAAGTTCGGGACGCTCTGTCGATAATGGGCCGATGCATAGGACATTGACCGGGGCGCTGGCCCTGCTGCTGGCGGGCTGCAGCCCCGCGCTGAACTGGCGCACCGTGCCCCTGACCGAGGCGGGCCTCACCATCACGCTGCCCTGCAAGCCCGACCAGGCCACCCGCACCGTGGAGCTGGCCGGGGCGCCGGTGGCGCTGGCCATGGTGGGCTGCGATGCCGATGGCGCGACGTTTGCCGTGTCCCACGCGGCGCTCCCCGACCCGGCCCAGGTGGGCACGGCGCTCACCCACTGGCGCGCGGCGGTGCTGGCGCGCCTGGGGCCGCAGGCAGCCGCTTCGGCAGCCGACACCCCCTACACACCGCGCGGCGCCTTGCCGCTGCCGCAGTCGCTGCGCACGGTGGCCCAGGGGCAGCGTGCGGATGGCTCGGCGGTCACGGCGCAAGCCGTGTGGTTTGCGCGCGCGGCGGGCCCCGAGGTGCGGCTGTTCCACGCGGTGGTCTACAGCCAGAAGCCCCGGCCGGAGGTGGCCGAGCAGTTCTTTGCCGGCCTCGCGTTGCCATGAGCAGCAGCGTGTTGCCGCGACGGGCGGCCGTCATTGTCTTTCTGGCGTTTGCCTTTGCCTACTTTCTGTCGGCGCTGGTGCGCGCCGTCACGGCTACGCTCGCGCCGACGCTGGCCCAGGAGTTCTCGTTGCAGGCGCGTGACCTGGGGCTGCTGGCCGGGGGCTACTTTCTGGGCTTTTCGGCCACCCAGTTGCCGCTGGGCACCTGGCTGGACCGCCACGGACCCAAGAAGGTCGCGCTGGGGTTTCTGGGCGTGGCCGTGGTGGGCAGTCTGGTGTTTTCGGCGGCCACCGGGTTTTCGGGCTTGCTGGCCGGGCGCGTGTTGTGTGGCGCGGGCGTCAGCGCTTGCCTGATGGCTCCGCTCACGGGCTACCGCCGCTGGCTGGACCCGGTGGCCCAGATGCGGGCGAATTCGTGGATGCTGATGACCGGCTCGCTGGGCATGGTGGCGTCCACGCTGCCGGTGCAATGGGCCTTGCCGCTGGTGGGCTGGCGCCCGCTGTTCTGGGGGCTGGCGGTGCTGATCGTGCTGTCGATGGTGGTGATTGCCCTGTGGGTGCCGTGCTGGGGCCCGGCGGGGCCGGCGAAGGCAGGTTCCGACGCCGCAGAGGCCGTGCCCCAGGGCTATGGCGTGGTGTGGCGCCACCCCTACTTCCAGCGCCTCGCGCCGCTGGGGTTCTTCTGCTACGGCGGCATGGTGGCCATGCAGACCCTGTGGGCCGGGCCGTGGATGCAGCGCGTGGCGGGCTACACCGCGCTGGAGGCCGCCACCGGGCTGTTCTGGATCAATGTGTCCATGCTCTGCACCTTCTGGTCCTGGGGCATGCTCAACCCCTGGCTGCTGCGCAAGGGGTTTGGGGCCGACCGGCTCATGGCCTGGGGCCTGCCGCTGTGCTCGCTGGTGCTGCTGGGCATCATCCTGGCCGGGCCGCAGGCCGGGGGCGGGGCCTGGGCGCTGTTCTGCGTGTCGTGCACCTTTGTGTCACTGTCGCAGCCCGCCGTGGCCATGGCGTTTCCGCAGGCGCTGGCGGGGCGGGCGCTGTCGGCCTACAACCTGGTGATTTTTGTGGGCGTGTTTGTGGTGCAGTGGGGCATTGGCCTGGCCGTGGATGCGTTTGCGGGTGCCGGGCTGGCCACGGTGCCTGCGTTCCAGGCGGCCATGGCGGTGTACCTGGTGTGCAACGCGGGCGCCTACGCGTGGTTCCTGCTGCGGGGGCGGCGCCATAATGTGCTGCCAACTCCCACACCATGAAGACCTGCGCACATGCCGATGCATCAACGGGCCGTGTTCTTGTGACACGCGATGTGTTGATGCCCTGTATTGCGTAAGTCATGACCATGAGCCCCACCAGCATCCTCATCATTGCCCACGCCCCGCTGGCCCACGCGCTGCGCGAATGTGCCCTGCACGTGTTTGCCGACTGCGCAGGCAGCGTGGCCGCGCTGGATGTGCAGCCCAACCAGCCGCCCGAAGAGTCGCTGGCCCAGGCGCGCATCCTGCTGGAGCGGCTGGGCACCGATTCCACCCTGGTGCTGACCGACGTGTTCGGCGCCACGCCGTGCAACGTGGCGCAGCGCCTGGTCGATGGCGTGCGCTCGCGCCTGGTGACAGGTGTCAACCTGCCCATGCTGCTGCGCGCCGTGAGCTACCGGGCCGAACCCCTCGACTCCGTGGTCAGCCGCGCAGTGGTGGGGGGCACCCAGGGGGTGATGCAGGTGGCCATTTCCGCGCCACAGAACCAGAACCGCCGTCACCGACATGATCAAGATCCGTACGACCATCAGCAATAAACTGGGCCTGCACGCCCGCGCCTCGGCCAAGCTCACCAAGCTGGCGGGCAGCTTTCCCTGCGACGTTTTCATGAGCAAGGGCGAGCGCCGCATCAACGCCAAGAGCATCATGGGCGTGATGATGCTGGCCGCCGGCCTGGGCTCCGAGGTGGAGCTGGAAACCAGCGGCGACCGCGAGCAGGAGGCCATGGACGCCCTGCTGGCCCTGATCAACGACAAATTCGGCGAAGGCGAGTGAACATGGCCCCCACGGTCGCGCACTGCGTGTCGCTTCCTGCCCCCCGAGGGGGCCCAGCCCGCCTTCGGGCGGCCGGGCGGCGGGCTGACGCGGCCCTTCTCGCACCTTTGTATCGGATCACACCACCATGACCTTCTCCGTCCACGGTCTCGCCGTCGCACGCGGCATCGCCATCGGCCGCGCTGTGCTGGTGGCATCGAGCCGCGTGGATGTGGCGCACTATTTTGTCGAGCCCTCCCAGGTTGAGGACGAGATCGAGCGCGTGCGCCAGGGCCGCAACGCCGTGGTCGAGGAACTGCAGCGCCTGCAGACCGACATGCCCGCCGACGCGCCGCACGAGCTGACCGCGCTGCTGGATGTGCACCTGATGCTGCTGCAGGACGAGGCCCTCACGGGGGGCGTCAAGCACTGGATCACCGAGCGGCTGTACAACGCCGAGTGGGCTTTGACCACCCAGCTCGAAGTGATTGCGCGCCAGTTCGACGAAATGGAGGACGAGTACCTGCGCGAGCGCAAGGCCGACCTGGAGCAGGTGGTCGAGCGCATCCTGCGCCACATGAAGGGCGTGGCCAGCCCCGTGGCGCCGCCCGCCAGCAGCCCGCGCCGCAAGACGCAGCAGGATTTGCTGCTCGACGACACGGTGGACGTGCCCCTGGTGCTGGTGGCGCACGACCTCTCGCCCGCCGACATGCTGCAGTTCAAGCAAAGCGTGTTTGCGGGCTTCGTGACCGACGTGGGTGGCAAGACATCGCACACCGCCATCGTCGCGCGCAGCATGGACATCCCCGCCGTGGTGGGCGCCCGTGCCGCCAGCCAGCTGGTGCGCCAGGACGACTGGGTCATCATCGACGGCGATGCGGGCGTGGTCATCGTCGATCCTTCGCCCATCATCCTGGCCGAATACGGCTTTCGCCAGCGCCAGGTCGAGCTGGAGCGCGAACGCCTGGCGCGCCTGCGGCACACGCCCGCCATCACCATCGACGGCCACAAGATCGAGCTGCTGGCCAACATCGAGCAGCCCGGCGACGCCGCCGCTGCCGTGCGCGCGGGCGCCGTGGGCGTGGGCCTGTTCCGCAGCGAATTTCTGTTCATGGGCAAAAGCGGCAACCTGCCGGGCGAAGACGAGCAGTACCGCGCCTACTGCGAGGCCATCGACGGCATGCAGGGCCTGCCCGTCACCATCCGTACCATCGACGTGGGGGCCGACAAGCCGCTCGACAACAAGGCCCACAAGGACAACTACCTGAACCCCGCGCTGGGCCTGCGCGCCATCCGCTGGAGCCTGGCCGACCCGGCCATGTTCCGCACCCAGCTGCGCGCCGTGCTGCGCGCGGCCGCGCATGGCAAGGTCAACCTGCTGTTCCCCATGCTTGCGCACACGCACGAGATCCAGCAGACGCTGGCCCAGGTCGATCTGGCCCGCGCCGAGCTGGACGCGCGTGGCGAGCCCTACGGCCCCGTGCAGCTGGGCGCGATGATCGAGGTGCCCGCCGCCGCGCTCATGGTGCGCACCTTTCTCAAGTATTTCGACTTCCTGTCCATCGGCACCAACGACCTGATCCAGTACACGCTGGCCATCGACCGCGCCGACGAGGCCGTGGCGCACCTGTACGACCCGCTGCACCCCGCTGTGCTGCGCCTGGTGGGCGATGTGATCGCCGAGGGCGAACGCCAGGGCAAGAGCGTGTGCGTGTGCGGCGAAACGGCGGGCGATGTGACCATGACGCGCCTGCTGCTGGGCCTGGGCCTGCGCAGCTTCTCCATGCACCCCGCGCAGATCCTGGCCATCAAGCAGGAAGTGCTGCGCGCCGACACCCGCAAGCTCGCGCCCTGGGCGCAGCAGGTGATCGACGGCGAGGAGCCCGCCACGCTGCTGGCCTCTTAAGGTGTATCAAAATTGATAGCGGCAAAGGCATGCTGATCAGGCGCAAAGGGCCGAATTGACCTCTATTTCTGTGCCCGCTGCAGACGCCTCCCTCATCGACTCGCGCCAGGCCCTGCACCGCCTGCTGGCCACGCTGGGCCTGGTGGTGCTGGGCAACAGCAGCATGTATGTGGTGTCGGTGGTGCTTCCGGCCGTGCAGGCCGAGTTCGGCATCGGCCGCGCCAGCGCCTCGCTGCCGTACACGCTGATGATGGTCTGCCTGGGGCTGGGCGGCTTGCTCACGGGCCGGCTGGCTGACCGCCACGGCCTCACGCCCGTGCTGTGGCTGGGGGCGCTGGCCGTGCTGGGCGGTTTTGTGGGCGCGGCGTTCTCGGGCAGCATCTGGGCGTTTGGCATCGCGCATGCGGTGATGGGATTCATCGGCAGCTCGGCCACGTTTGCGCCGCTGCTGGCCGACACCGCGCTGTGGTGGAACCGGCGGCGCGGCATTGCGGTGGCGGTGTGTGCCAGCGGTAACTACGTGGCGGGTGCGCTCTGGCCACCCATCGTGCAGTACGGCATCGACGCCATCGGCTGGCGGCCCACCTACATGGCGCTGGGCGTGGTCTGTGGCCTGGGCATGCTGGCCCTGTCGCTGCGCATGCGCCAGCGCCCGCCCGCCATCCAGGCTGCAGCGGTTGGCGCCCACACCATGCCCGTGGACCGCGCCCGCCCCTTTGGCCTGGCGCCGGGCGCCGCGATGGCGCTGCTGTGTGTGGCGGGCGTGGCCTGCTGCGTGGCGATGGCCATGCCGCAGGTGCACATCGTCGCCTACTGCACCGACCTGGGGTTTGGCGCCGCCCAGGGCGCACAAATGCTGTCGCTCATGCTGGCCTGCGGCATCGTGAGCCGCCTGGTCTTTGGCCTCATCTGCGACCGCATCGGCGGCATCCGCACCTTGCTGCTGGGCTCTGCGCTGCAGGGCGTTGCGCTGCTGCTGTTCCTGCCCTACGACGGGCTGGTGCCGCTGTACATCATCTCGGCGCTGTTCGGCCTGTTCCAGGGCGGCATCGTGCCGACCTACGCCATCATCGTGCGCGAGTACTTTGCGCCAGCACGGGCGAGCGTGCTGGTGGGCGCCGTGATCATGGCCACGCTGGTGGGCATGGCGCTGGGCGGCTGGCTGTCGGGGTTCATCTTCGACATCAGCGGTAGTTACCACGCGGCCTTCCTCAACGGCATCGGCTGGAACCTGCTGAACCTGTCCATCACCGGCTGGCTTTTTCTGCGGCTGCGCAAAAATACTCAAAATTGATAGCTGCCAAGCCATGATGGACGCGCGGTAACGGCCAATTTTGCTTGTATTTCAGCGGGCCCGCATGCCCAGGATGGCCGCGCCAATGATCATCACCGTCGCCAGCGCAATGCTGGCGCTGAACTGGCGCCCGCTCACCACGATCAGCAACGCGGTGGAGGCCAGGGGCGTGATGTAGCTCAGGATGCCGATGTGCCGTGCGTCGCCCAGCTTGAGCGCCTTGTCCCACAGGAAAAACGAGGCCCCCAGCGGCCCCAGGCCCAACACCGCCAGCAGCGCCCAATCGCGCGGCTGCAGGTGGGCGGCGGGCTCCAGCGCCACATGGCACAGCAGCGAGAGCACGCCCGAGACCAGCCCGAACAGCCCGATCGCCGTGGTCGGGAACGCTGCCACGCGTTTGGTCAGCAGCGAATAGGTGGCCCAGATGAAGGCCGCCGCCAGCGCGGGCAGGTAGCCCCAGGCCAAGGTGCCGCTCAGCTCGCGCCCCCCTGCAATCGCAATGGCCGCGCCCCCAAACCCCAGCAACGCCGCCAGCACATGGGGCAGGCGCAGCGCCACGCCAGGCAACACCACGGGCGAAAGCACCACGATGAACAGCGGCCAGAGGTAGTTGACCAGGTTGGCCTCGACCGGCGGCGCATGGCGCAGCGCGATGAACAGCAGGAAGTGGTAGGCAAACAGGCCGTACACCCCCAGCGCCAGCGTGCGCAGCGGGATGCGCCACTGCGACGGATCGCGCAGCACGAAGGGCCAGGCGGGCATGCTGCCGATGATGAGCGCAATGCCCGTGAGCAGGAACGGCGGAATGTGCGTGAGTGACACGCCCAGCGAGGCGAGGGAGGCCCACAGCGCGATGGCGCCCAGGGCGTAGAGGTTGGCTTGCATGGGGCAAGCTTAAGCGCGCCGGTCGTCGCGCACTGGCGGTTCATCGTCGCGCGCCGAGGGCTGCCTGGCGTCAGCGCATGTTCACGGATGGTGGGTGCGGCGCAGGGCCGCCGTCAGGGCCGAGGGCGAACGGTAGCCGGTGCGCCGCGCCACTTCGGCCACCGCCATGCCCGTGCCCCGCAGCAGCCGCGCGTGCGCCAGGCGCTGGCTGCGCAGCCAGGCCATCGCGCCCATGCCCTGGTCGCCTCGGCAGCGGGCGGCAAACTGGCTGGGGCTCAGGTGCACCTGCGCCGCCAGGTCGGCCACGGTCAGCTCGGTGTGCCACTGCCGCGCGGCCCATTGCTGCAGCGCCAGCCAGTCGATGGGACGGCGGCGGCTGGCCAGCGGGTTGGCAGTCACCGTGGCAAGGCCTGCCGTGCGCCCTTCCATGTGCCCATTGGCCAACCAGGCCTCGCGCAGCAAGGCAGGGCCATGGGCCAGCGCCAGCGGGCGGCCCTGCTGCAGCGCGTTGGCCAAGTAGTGCGCCAGGGGCAGCGCCGGGGCGGGCGGGGCCATCGCCGCAGGCGCGCGCGTGAGCGCTGACCAGGCCGGGTGGGCGCTGTCGAGCACCAGGCACAGGCAGCCCCCTGCGGACTCGAAATCGTGCCGGTCCCCCGGGGCGATGACACAGCCACCACCGGTAGCCACCCGCACACCGCGCCCTTCCACCTCCAGCTCCAGCGCGCCCGACAGCCCCAGCAGGATCTGGAAGTGGTCGTGGCTGTGGCTGCCGGGGGAGGCGCCATAGCGGCGCAGGGAGAGCTGGTCTGGGGTTTCCATGGCGGGGCGGTCCGATCGCGGATTTTGCTGCAACCGGCGGCCAGGCTCCAGAGGGGCGAGCGCGGGGCGGTCGCTGCCAAGGCTGCCATTTAGTGCTTCGCGGTTTGAATTTAAGTTGCTAGAGTGAATTCGTACATTAGGCAACAAGGAATTCATATGGTTTCAAATGCAGGTGTGGCACCGCCTGCAGAGCTTGCAGGGGGCAGTCCCGACGAGTTGTTGTCGTGCCTGCTCATCGTGGCCAAGGCGCATGGCCTGCCCTCCACGCCCGAGGCGGTGATGGCCGGCTTGCCCGCTGACCAGCACCGCCTCACGCCCAGCCTGTTTGCGCGCGCAGCACGCCGGGCCCACATGAGCAGCCGCCTGGTGCGCGAGCCTCTGGCGCGGGTCAAGGATGTTCTGTTGCCTGCGGTTTTGCTGCTGCAGGGGGACCGGGCCTGTGTGCTGCTGGGCTGGAGCGAGGGGCGCAGCGAGGCGCTGGTGGTGTTGCCCGAGCTGGGCGATGCGCCCATCCAGGTGTCGCGCGCCGCGCTGGAGGCGGACTACCTGGGCACCACGGTGTATGTGCGCCCATCCCAGCGTTTTGACGCACGGGCGCCGCAGGTGAAAGCCGGGCGGCATGGACACTGGTTCTGGTCCGTGCTGGCAGAAAACCATGGTCTGTACCGCGATGTGCTGCTGGCCGCGCTGCTGGCCAACCTGTTCGCGCTGGGCATGCCCATCTTCACCATGAATGTGTACGACCGCGTGGTGCCCAACAACGCGGTGGACACCCTGTGGGTGCTGGCGCTGGGGCTGTCCATCATGCTGGTGGGTGACCTGGTGCTGCGCACCCTGCGGGGGCGTTTTGTGGACCTGGCCAGCAGCCGTGCGGACGTGAAGCTGTCGGCCCACATCATGGAGAAGGTGCTAGGCACGCGCATGGAGCAGCGGCCCGCGTCGGCCGGATCGTTCGCGTCAAACCTGCGGTCCTTCGAGTCGGTGCGGGATTTCATCAGCTCGGCCTCGGTGGTGGCGTTCATCGACCTGCCCTTCGCGCTGATTTTTGTTGTGGTGATCGGCTGGATCTCCTGGCCCATGCTGGTTCCGCTGCTCGTCGGGGCGCTGGTGATGCTGCTGTATGCGCTGGCGGTGCAGGGGCGCATGCACGAGCTGTCTGAAACCACCTACCGCGCGGGCGCACAGCGCAACGCCACGCTGGTCGAGGCACTGGTGGGTTTCGAGACCGTGAAGGCGCTGGGCGCCGAGGCGCCGCTGCAGCGCAAGTGGGAGCGCAGCACGGCACTGCTGGCGCGCGTGGGCGTGCAGCTGCGTCTGCTCTCGGCCACGGCCAGCAACAGCTCGGCGTTCCTGCAGCAGCTCATCAACCTGGTGATCGTGGTTCTGGGTGTGTACATGATTGGCGAGCGCCAGCTGACCATGGGTGGCCTGATCGCCTGCACCATGCTGGCCTCGCGCGCCATGGCCCCGGTGGGGCAGGTGGCGGGGCTGCTGGTGCAGTACCACACGGCCTCGACTGCGCTGACCTCGCTGAACGAAATGATGAAGCGCGAGGTGGACCGGCCCGAGGGGGCGAGTTTCATCAGCCGGGGGCGGCTGCAGGGGGGCATCGAATTCCGCGACGTGAGCTTCACCTACCCGGGCCAGCAGTCGGCGTCGCTGCGCAATGTGACGCTGAGCATCAAGCCCGGGGAGCGGGTGGCCATTTTGGGGCGCATCGGCTCGGGCAAGACCACGCTGCAGAAGCTGATCCTGGGGCTGTACCGGCCCACGTCGGGTGCAGTGCTCATCGACGGGATTGACCTGCGCCAGCTCGACCCGGCCGAGCTGCGGCGCCAGATGGGCTATGTGCAGCAGGACGTGATGCTGTTCTATGGCTCGCTGCGCGACAACATCACGCTGGGCGCGCCGCTGGCGGATGACGAGTCGGTGGTGCGTGCCGCCGAGATCGGGGGCATCCTGCCCCTGATCAATGCCCACCCGCAGGGTTTCGACATGCTGGTGGGGGAGCGGGGTGAGTCGCTGTCCGGCGGACAGCGCCAGGGCGTCTCGATTGCCCGCGCAGTGATCAACGACCCGGCCGTGCTGCTGCTGGACGAGCCCACAGCGTCCATGGACCATTCGAGCGAAGAGGACATCAAGCGCCGCCTGGCCGATTTCTCGCAGGGCCGCACGCTGGTGCTCATCAGCCACCGCACATCGCTGCTGGCGCTGGTGGACCGCATCATCGTGATGGACGCTGGGCGCGTGGTCGCCGACGGGCCCAAGGAGCAGGTGGTGCAGGCCTTGCGCCAGGGGCGCATCGGAAAGGCGGTGTGACATGGCTGAACTCAATGAGAAAGCCTTCCTGCAGATCGGGCGTGCCGTCAAGACGGGAGGAGCGGCCAGCGACTCGATCTTCGGCCGCATGGTCAAGCGGCTCACGCCTGCGGGGACTGCCGAATCGCTGGACTGGGCGGACGATGCCGACTGGGCCCGCCTGCAGCAGGAGCCTCTGCGCGCCCGTGCGCTGTTGCGGCTGGCGGTGCTGTTCTTGCTGCTGCTGGTGCTCTGGGCGGCCTATGCCGAGCTGGATGAAGTCACGCGCGGCGACGGCAAGGTGGTGCCCACCAGCCAAGTGCAGGTGATCCAGAGCGTGGACGGTGGCATTGTGGAAGAGCTGCCTGTGCGCGAAGGGCAGCTCGTGGAGGCGGGCCAGCTGCTGCTGCGGGTGGACTCCACCCGGTTCCTCTCCACCATGCTCGAAAGCCGGGCCAGCCTGCTGGCCCTGCAGGCCAAGGCCTTGCGCCTGCAGGCGCTGACGCAGGGGGGCAGCTTCATCCCGCCGCCCGAGCTGCTGCGGGACGCGCCGGACATCGTGGCGCAGGAGATGCGCCTGTACCGATCGCGGCGCGAGGAGATCAGCGCCCAGGTGTCCATTTCGCAGAACCAGCTGACGCAGCGGCAGCAGGAACTCAATGAAGTGCGCGCGCGCAAGGAGCAGGCCGAGCGGGGGCTCGAACTCATGCTGAAAGAACTCAATGCCACCAAGCCCATGGTGGCCACGGGCGCCGTCTCCGAGGTGGAGGTGCTGAGGCTGGACCGGGAGGTGGCGAGGCTGCGCGGGGACCGCGAGCAGGCAGATGCGCAGATTTCCCGGGTTCAGGCGGCCATCCAGGAGGCCACCCGGCGCATCGAGGAGGTACAGCTCACGGTGCGCAACCAGATGAGCGCCGAGCTGTCGGAGACCATGAGCAAGCTCTCCAGCATGTCGGAGGGCGGGCGGGCGCTCGCCGACAAGGTCAAGCACGCCGACATCCGTTCGCCTGTGCGTGGCACGGTCAAACGCCTTCTGGTCAATACCGTGGGCGGGGTGGTGCAGCCGGGCAAGGAAGTGGTGGAGATCGTGCCCTCGGACGATGCACTGATCCTGGAGGCGCAGGTGAGCCCGCGTGACATTGCTTTTCTGCACCCCGGCCAGGAGGCCATGGTCAAGTTCACGGCCTACGATTTTTCCATCTACGGCGGGTTGGTGGCCGAGGTCGTGAACATCAGCGCGGACTCCGTGGTCGATGAAAAGGGCAACGCCAATTACCTGGTGCGTGTGCGCACGCGCAAGGCCAGCCTGGGCCCGAACCTGCCCATCATTCCCGGCATGGTGGCGCAGGTAGACATTCTCACGGGCAAAAAGACCGTGCTGGCCTACCTCCTCAAGCCTGTGTTGCGAGCCAAGGCCAATGCCTTGTCGGAGAGGTGAAATCCATGCGCCACTTTCTGGCCAGCGACTCTGTGCAGCCATCCGACCGCTGGTGGAAGGCTTTCCCGCAGGGAGCCCGTTTTGGCACGGCCGACAGGCCCGCCCTGGTAGAGGCCTTGCAAAAGGCAGATGCAACACCTGCCGCCGTGTGGCTGAGCACGGAGTATTCCGATTGGCCGGAGCTGCTGCGCATGGTGCTGGCACGGGCGCCTGCGGCCCGGGTGGTGGTGGTGTCCGGTGTACCGGAGGACCGTGAGGGACTGCGCGCCATCAATGAGGGTGCGCGCGCCTATTGCCATCTCTTCGCCGTCCCGGAAATGCTGCAGGAGGTTGCCGTGGTCGTGCAGCATGGCGGGCTGTGGGTCGGGCCTGCGCTGGTGGCCCGGCTGGCCGCCGCCACCTGGAGCCTCACAGCCTCTCAGGCCATGCCACAAGGGCAGGCGGATCTGCAGCAGCTGTTGTCTTCGCGCGAGCTGGAGGTGGCCCAGGCCGTGGCCCGGGGGCTTTCCAACAAGGAGATTGCCGAGAAGCTTTTCATTTCGGAGCGGACGGTGAAGGCCCACCTGGGAGCCACCTTCGAGAAACTTCATGTGCGGGACCGCGTGCAGCTGGTGCTGCGCCTCAACCACGGTGCCAACGGCCATGCCTGACAAAGACACCCATTCCTTGAGTTCTTCGGACGCGGGACTGGCGCGGGTCACGGAGGACCTGATCGAGCTGCTCATCGCCCGGGGCGTCATCCGCTTTACAGACCTGCCGTTGGCGGCACAAAACAAGTTGCTGGAGCGCAAGGAGACCCGGGCGCGGCTCAGCAATAGCCTGGATCTATTGGGAGACGATTCGGGCAACGAAACAATTTGAGATCCTCGGGGTGCCAGCCCCCAAAAGTGGACCTAAGTCCAATGGTGAGCCAGAGGCCCTGTCGGTAGCCTTCACAGCTATCAGTCACATGCCGTTCTTCTGGGCAAGAAGCGCAGAAGTTTCTGGTTCACCGGAGCATTCTCATGTCTCAAATCGCCACCGTCGTTGCCGTGACCGGCACAGCGTTTGCGGTCGATGCCAATGGCAATCGCCGCGCCCTCAAAGCGGGGGACATTCTGCAAAAAGGAGAGGTTGTCCAGACCCCTGCGGGCTCCAGGGTGGAGCTGTTGATGGACGATGGCAAGGTGCTGGCAGTGGCACCCGAGCAGAACATCAAGCTCGACGAAAGCGTCACACAGACCGCCGAGCGCCCCACGGCGCAGGATGCCAGCGTGGCCCAGGGAACCATCGACACCGTGATCCAGGCGCTGGAACGTGGCGGTGACCTGAGCGGTCAGCTGGAAGCCACGGCGGCCGGCCTCGGTGGTGGTGGCGGCGGGGAAGGCGAGGGCAGTAGCTTTGTGCAGCTGCTGCGCATTTTCGAGGGGGTGGACCCTCTGGCCTATCTCTACAGCTTCACGCCCCAGTCGGCGCCGGACATCAATGTGAATCCGCTGGCGGTGGTGGCACTCGACACGCCCGCACCGGCGCCTGCGCCCGCACCGGCCCCAACGCCTGTGCCGCCCGCACCGCCACCAGCCCCGAATCCTCCGGTGCCTGCGCCTCCTCCACCTGCGCCCCCACCTCCCGGCCCTCCCCCTGTCTCGCCACCCCCACCACCTCCATCGCCTGAACCGGTGCGGGTGAACCTGAACATCACGCTCGAAGAGGAGTCTGTGCCCTCTGGTCGCGGTAGCCGCAGCGTGAACGGGGTGATTGGCAACGACGAGGACGAAGGCCTCTACAGCTATCAGCAAGGGACGTTTGACCTGGGCGGCGGCAGCATCTCTTCCATCAGCGTGCCGGGCTTTGCGCCGGTGCCCGTCACGGCAGAAGGCGTGACCATCTACTTCAATGCCCTGGGTCAACCCATACCACAGGGCGACCCTACGCCCCCGGCCGTGCTGCTGGTCATCACTTCCAGCGGTAGCTACACACTGACGGTGGTCGGCCCGCTGCAGCATGCACCGGGGGATGGTGAGAATTTCCTGGCCTTGCCCACGGTGACCATCAGTGGTTTCACGGGCGAAGGCGGGGAGTTCACAGCCGAGGTCGGCATGTCCGTGCAGGACGACATCCCCGTGATCGATTCCAGCACCGAAGGCATCCCCACGCTCATGACCTCGGACCGTGGCGTGAACCAGGCCACCAATACCGGGGCCGAAGGAACCGAAAACAACCCGCAAGGTCCCGACGCGGACACCGACAGCAACACCTTCAACGGCACTGCGTTTGTGGTGTCGTTTGGCGCTGACGGCCCCAAGCTGCGCCCCGGCGGCAGCGGCGCAGAAGAGGGCCCGGGAGAGAAGACGCCCGATGGCTATGCGTTTGCCTTCCAGATCGGCAACGGTGGCGCAACGGGTCTGTATGCCACCGGCACCAATACCGAAATCATGCTGAGCGCCACGGGCAACCCCGGCGAAGTGGTGGGGCGCGACGGCAGTGGCAATGTGATCCTCACGCTGCAGATGGATCCGCAGACGGGCGCTGTGATCATGACCCAGACCGGTGCCATACGCCATGCAGCGCCGGATGGCGAGGAGGGCGGCCTGGACGAGCTGCAGGCCATCGGCAAGGGTGTTCTTTCCGTGGTGCTGGCGGCCACCGACAACGACGATGACACGGTGATGGCCGAGCTGGACCTCGGCGGACGCCTGCTGTTTGGCGATGACGTGCCGGTTTATCGCTATGGCGATGAGGGGGAAGAGTGGCCTGAAGAAGGTGACGGAACCCAGTACCTGCGCACAGGGCGGGAGCCCAGCCTGTCGCTGGACGCCGAGGAAGAGTCCGTGCGTGTCGATGGCGCAAAGATCGGCAACGACGAAAACGACCTGCCGCTCACTTCCACAGCCAATGGCGGTCTCACCCAGATCAACGGTGCCATCAACTGGGGTGCCGACGGTTTCGGCCAGCTCACGGGCGTGCGTGTGGGCAGTGGTGAAGCTGCCAGTGTGGTGCCCATTGGGCAGACCGTCTGGTTTGGTGCCGATGGCTCCGTGATTCCTTCGGGCCCTGACGGTGCCCGACCCGACGGTGCCGCAGCGAGCCTGCTGGTGGAGGCCTCGGGCAGTTACACGCTCACGGTGTTGGCCGCCATGAACCATGCGGCCGGTGGGACCGTGGTGCAGGGCGAAGATTGGCTCAACCTGGAGACCGTGCGCCTGATGGGCGAAGACGGTGACGGCGACCCCATCACGGTGGCCCTGGAGACCCGGGTGCAGGACGATGTCCCGGTGCACGTGAAGGTGCTGGGCGTTCCTGTGCCGCTGCTTGCGTTGCTGGAAGAGGAGTCTGCATCGAATGGCGATGGCGGCGTGATCGGCAATAACGAATCGCTGGATTGGCTGGGTCTGCTCCCATTGGGCTCGTTGAGTGCATCCACGGGCCACGAATCCATGACGGGCGTCGTGCGCTGGGGCGCTGATCAGTTCGGCGGCGTGGAGGCCGTGCGCATTGCCGGACAGGAATACGCAGTGGGCAATACCGTTGCCACGGTGTACCTGGATCGCAATGGCCAGCCCATTGCTGAAGGTGATATGAGCACCCCCCGCTCGGTGATGCTGGAAATCAATGGCGATAGCGGCGGATACCGCCTCACCGTCATCGGTCCGCTGGACCACGATGCGGGAGGTGGCGAGAACCTGATGCTGCTGCCCACCGTCACCTTCGTGGGGGTGGATGGAGACGGTGACCAAATTGGCGTGAACCTCATCGCCAAGATCCAGGACGACGTGCCAGAGGCGGTCCGGGTGGATGGGCGGGCCATCAAGCTCAGCGTGTTGGTCGAAGAAGAGTCCGTGCCTGTGTCAGGTGGCGGCACGTTGGGCAACAACGAAACCGAGAACCCCGACCTCAGCTATGTGAAGTCGGATGCCACCGGCTTCCAGGGTGCGGTGAAGTGGGGCGCAGACCAGTTCGGTGGCCTCACTGGCATCAAGGTGCAGACAGGGTTCTTCACCGAAAACAGCTACAGCCCTGTGGGGGGCGTGGTGACGGTGTACTTCGATCAGAACGGCAAGGCGCTGGCGGCGGGCGCCACCAGTGGTGCAGCGGTGCTGACGGTGAATGCAGAAACCGGGGCCTACCAGTTCGAGGTGCTGTCGGCGCTCAAGCATTCCTCGCAAGGCGAGGACCTGCTGAACCTGCCCAAGATCACCTTCCTGGGCCAGGACGGCGATGGCGACACCATTGGTGTGGAACTCAATGCGTCGATCAAGGACGATGTGCCCATCGTGACGGTGAACGAGGCGGTTCCCGTTGCTGCACACGGCTTCACGGTGGAGTACAAGGGCGGCGAGGCGGGCTACAACAACAGCTTTGGCTACTACTTCAAGAACCCCGATGGCACGATCGACCTCTCCAAAGGCGGCATGGTGCTCTGGGACAACGTCAAGGCCGAGGGCAATGCGGCGGTGCCGCTGCCCACAGGGGTCACGGCGGATCAGATCGGCTTTTTCATCATCCCCAACGGCGACAGCCGCAACGGTGCCTTGGGCGATGCGCAGGCCGTGTCATTCCTGCAGGTCAACGGAAAGTGGACGGCTTTTGTGAATGGCGCTGCCCTGTCGGGCGATGGCGCGCCGGTCTACTTCTCGGACCAGCGGCTCAACAGCGATGGTCAGTCCCATGTACAGCAGACCCCGTCCGGGACCTCGGCCGGCCAGGGCAGCAAGGGCAACTTCAACTGGGAAGACCTCAAGATCACCTCCACCAGCTCGGACAAGGACTATGACGACGTCAACCTGAACCTGAACTGGAACGTGCCGCTGCTCGTGAAGGATGCCGAGGCCGATGCGGGCACCAGCTCCGATACGGATGGCAAGGCGCTCTCGGGCAGCTTCCAGTTCAGCTTCGGGGCAGACGGCGCGGCCGCCACGGGCAGCAAGACGTTTGGCCTGAGCGTGGGCTCTCAGGGGCAGGCATCTGCCCTGAAAGACACCGCAACGGGTTCTACCGTGCTGGTGAAGATGGAGGGCGGCGCAGCCGTGGGCTACATCCTCGTCGGTGGCATCCAGACCAATGTGTTCAAGGTCACGGTGGCAGGCGATGCGGCCAACAACGGCCAGGTGACGGTGGAGCAGTTCCGTGCGGTGGTGCACCCCACCAATGACCCGCACGAGATCGTCAACATCGGCAGCGGCGTGATCCAGCTGACGGCGCAGGCCAAGGACGGCGATGGCGACAGGTCCAACGTGGCCACCTACGACATTGGCCGGCAGATCAACTTCCAGGACACCGGGCCGGTCGCTGCCGACGATGCCCGCAACCTCACGGCCACGGTCGGGGCCACGGGCACGACGAGCCATGCCATCGGTAATGTGCTCAGCAACGATGCCTACGAGGCCAAGGCCGACGGCGGTATGGCCAGCGTGGTGTTCACCCGCTCTGGGGGCGACCGGTCGTACGACACCACCGACCTCACAGGTCCGTCGCTGGATGCCACGGGCACCCTGGGTGCGCTCAAGATCGCGACCGACGGTACCGTGTCCTACACGCTCGACAACCTCAAGGCCATGGCGCTGGGCGCCGGGGCCACGGTGACCGACCAGTTCAACTACCAGATGAAGGATGCGGACGGCGACACCGACGTGGCCAACGTGCGGGTGACGGTACAAGGCGTCAACGATGCGCCCGAGTTCGTGACCGGCAACGACCAGACGACCCAGATATGGATCGACAAGGACGGCGATGGAAACAAGGACGAAGGCGAAGTGTCGCGCTACTCCGGTGCGAACCCTGACCAGATTGCCGTGAGCGTCCAGGAAGACGCCCTGGCGCGGGGCAACCGCGAGAACCCCGGCCAGCGCACGACGGATTCGGCCGGTTTTGGCGTGGCGGACCCTGACATCGGCGACACCGTGTCTGTGCGCTTTGACACCACGGGCCCCCTGCCTGCACTGACCTCCGGCGGTGTGGCCATCCAGTGGGTGCCCAATGCCGCTGGCACCGAACTCGTGGGCAAGGTGGGCGACACGGCCATCATCAAGGTGACCATTGGCGGAAGTTACGACAGTGGCTACACCAGCAATGTTGTTCTGCTGGGCCCGGTGGATCACGCCCGTCCGGCAGCAGGGGCGAGCACCGACAGCGATGTGAAGGAGCTGAACTTCTCCGTCATTGCCAACGACCGGCCCGCCAACCCGGCCACTGGCCTCACGGACTCCATGGCCCTCAAGGTCTCGCTGGAGGACGATGCACCCGTTGCGAAGCTGGTAGAGGGCACCTCGCAGGCCGTTGTGCTCACGGCGATGCTGGAAGAAGAGTCTGCCCTGCGGGGTGGTGCGAAGATCGGCAACGACGAACGCGACGCGAGCGATTCGGTCAATGGGGCACAGCTGGAGGCATTCACCGGCGTCAAAGTGATGACAGGTGCCGTGCAGTGGGGTGCTGACGGCTTTGGCAAGGTCACGGCGGTGCAGTTCGGCGGTACCACCGTGCTGGTTGACCCATCCACCGGCGGAACGGTGTACTTCAATGCCGCCGGGGTTCCCCAGGGCAGCGCCAGCGGCGCGGCTGCGGTGCTGGAGGTCAAGGCCAATGGCGAGTACACACTCACGGTGACGGGCGCCATGACGCACTCCGCCCAGGGCGAGGACACGCTGAACCTGGGCGTGGTGAACATCGTCGGAGAGGACCGCGACGGTGACTCCATCGGTGTGGGGCTGGCGGCCAGCGTGAAGGACGACATCCCCGTCATCACCACGGTAGAGCCCGACCCCGTGCCGGGCATCACGGTGCAGCTGGTGGGCAGCGATGCGGGCTACAACAACACCTGGGGCTACTACATCAAGAACGGCAGTGGCGAGCCCACCACCGGCATGGTGGTGTGGGACAACGTGAAGAACCAGCCGGTGACCAGCGTCACCCTGCCGCCCGGCGTGTTGCCCGGCCAGGTGGGTTTCTTCATGATCCCCAATGGCGACAGCCTCAATGGCGCGCTGGGCAACAGCACCCCGGTGAGCTTCTCCAAGGACGGCAATGGCCAGTGGGTGGCGAATGTGGGGGGCTCGCCGCTCTCGGGCCAGGGGGCGCCCGCGCTGTTCGACAACAGCACGCTCAATCTCGACGGCCTGTCGCATGTGAACACCGTGGCCATGGGCCCCGCCACCGGCAACCAGAACTGGGAGGACATCTACGGTGGAGGTGACCGCGACTACAACGATGTCATGCTCAATGTCTCCATGCCGCTGCTGGTGGACGACAGCTACCTGGATGTGGATGCGGAGTCCGACCTGGGGTCCACACGCTTCACCGTGAACTATGGCGCGGATGGCGCTGCAACGCTGAACGGCAAAACATATGGCCTGGTGCTCAATGACGGCGATGGCAGTCCCTCGGGCTTCCGCGATACCGCGCTGTACTCCAACGGCCAGCCCTCGGATGTGCTGCTCAAGAGCGGCCCCGGCGGCTCGGTGATCGGTTATGTGGTGGTGGACGGTGCGGAAAAGACCGTCTTCAAGCTGTCCATTGATGCCGCCACGGGTGAGGTGACCTTTGACCAGCAGCGCACCGTGGTGCATTCCACGCCGGGCGACTCGAATGAGGTGCAAGCGGGCATGGCGGGCAAGATTGGCCTGCAGCTCACCGCCGTTGACGGCGATGGCGACAAGGTCGATGCCAGCATTGACGTGGGCCGGATGCTGTTCATTGCCGATGATGGCCCGGTGGCCTTGGACGATACCGATGGCACACAGTGGGTGGTGGACCGCTGGGTGGCTACGGGCAATGTTCTCACCGGTGTGGGGACGACCCCGGAAGGCGCAAACCAGGGCGCTGACAAGCACGAAGGCATGCAGGACGGCGCCAAGGCAGAAGTGGTCCAGGTGCGTGCCGGGGCCGAAGGTGCGGTGTGGACCCCTGGCACGGCGGTGGCCAGTGGCGGCAGCGCCACGGTGGCGGGCCAGTTTGGCTCGCTCACCCTGGAGTCCGACGGGGACTACACCTACACAGGCCACCAGACGACCGTGCAGCTCGGTGGGGGTGCAGGTGTCCCTGCGGGCACGGATGCCTTTGACTATGGCAAGCCCTACACCACGAACCTTGGTGAGCAGCTGATCACCAGCCCCACCCCGGCGCAGACCGGCGGTGCCGTGGTGACCAGCCAGGGCAATGGCGCAGGTGTGGACGATCCGACCGAGCCCGTGCCGGGTGACGTGGGGGCGAGCACGCCTGAGCAGGTCGGGTACTCGCCCTCCCAGGGCACCGAGGCCCTGTCGTTGGACTTGGGCAAGATGGCTGTGCGGGCGGTGGTGGACATCTCCAACCTGTTCCAGAACGAATCGGGCCAGACAGGCAACAGTGGCGAAACCGGCCGCTGGGAGGCCTTTGACGCCGCCGGCAACAAGGTGGGCGAGGGGATGATCGGTGGCGCCCTGTTCAACAATGGCGCCAATGGCAGCGACCCGGTGCACCAGGGCCAGGTAGAGATCGAGGTGCTGGGGGCCGATGGCAACCCGATCGCCTTCCAGAACGTGGTGTTCTCTGGCGTGGATTATCTGGCGGGCGACAAGGGCAGCGACAGCTCGGACTATTTCGTCAAGGCCGTCAGCTTTGAAGAGTACGTGCAGACCGGCTCCAAGGACCAGTTCAGCTACCAGATGGAGGACGGCGACGGCGACACCGACAGCGCCACGCTGACCATCGACACGGGCCACCAGCTGAGCGCCCAGGGCCTGGGCATGGTCTACGAAGACGGCCTGGCCACGGGCAATGTGGACAGCAGCCCCCACACCACCAACACCACAGGCACGCTGGGCATGGGCAGCGCCACCTACACGCTGGGGGTGCCTGTGCAGAAGATCACCTCTGCCGGCGACGAGGTGCGCTGGACGGTGTCGGGAGACGGCAAGACGCTGACCGGTGTGGCGGGGGCGGGTGCTGACGTGCGCACCGTGGCAGTGGCCTCCATCGACGACAGCGGCCAGTACAAGCTGGAGCTGAAAGGCCAGGTGGACCACGCGTACACCGAAAGTGGCGAAGAAAACCTGTACCTGCAACTGGTGGCCAACAAGACCGAAGGCGGCGAGACCGAGGTGCAGGGCTTCAACGTCAAGATCCAGGACGATGCGCCGGTCTATGTGGGCGGCACGCAGGACACGCTGGTCGCCAACAGCGGAGTGGGTGAGGTCGTCGCCGACCTGGGCGCCCGTGTCGGGGCCGATGTGGTGGGGGCGGATGTGAACATGGCCGCCACCACCACGGCTTCCGTGGCTGGCTCATCGCTGCGCTATGTGTCGCTGTCCTACATGCAAGGGGGCGTGGTGCAGTCCACGGTCATGACGGTAGATGGCAACAGGGTGTACTACCAGGCCACCAGCGACGGCACCATCAGGGCGGTGTACGACGACTGCGGCGAGATCAAGACGGCCTTCACCGTGGAGGGTGTGGTGAACGACGATGGCACCACGAGCTATGTGACCAACATGCTGGCGGTGGCTGACAAGGTGCAGGTGGGGACGACGGAAGTTTCTCCAGGCGGCACGACGACGGTGACCAAGACGGTGACCTTTGGCGACAGTTCACTGGACAAGGTGTACAAGCCTGACAACTACACGCAGTCGTCAGGCGGCGGCACAGGGGAATCGGCGCGGTATGTAGACTCCGCGACGGGCATCTACATGCAGATTTCCGCCGACAAGGACGACACCATCGTCAACGAGGTAGAGCGGCAGCGGGATGGCGATTGGAAGGTCGTGAAAGACGATTCAACCTTTGGGCCCTCCACTGACGATGAGCTCGTCAACTGGTCGTCCACCGGCAATGGCAACGGAGGTGGCGGTTTTGGCGTGGGCGACAACTTCATCGAAAACAAGAGCTCGTTGGGCAAGGAGGAAGACCACAAATCGGACGCTGTCGGGGAGGGAGATGGCGCTGGAGAGCGTCTGGTCATCGAATTCTTCAAGCCCGATGGCACACGCCTGAATGTGACCTCTGCGGGCTTCGAACTGGACCACCTGGGTACGAAGGAAAGGGCCATCGTCACTGCCGCCGACACGACCACGCCCGTGGGATCGCCGATGGACATCCAGGGGACGACCTTGGGCAACAACCCGAGCGGCGGGAACGCCAGCGTGGAAACGCCCGTCGGGGTGGACCCCAGTGGCACGGCGACCTTCAACACCGTGCAGTTTGCGGCCAAGGACGGAACTGAGTACCGCGTGACGGATGCCATGACTCTGTCCTACACCCAGGCCGTAACGACGCCTCCTGTCACGGAGCCTGTCTACGCCGACCAGGTGTGGATCGACCTCAAGGCGGTGGTCGTGGATGGCGATGGTGATCAACTGGCAGCGCCCATCGCCGTCAAGGTGGTTATCGATACCGACAACACGCTCAATGGCGACAAGGTGGCCTTGTCCGATCCTGCCAAGGGCGGCTTGGCCATCAAGGGCGGCGACGCTTCCGAGACCATTGTGGGCAGCGCAGGCAAAGACACCGTGCTGGCTGGCAAAGGCAATGACGTGGTCAAGGGCGGCGACGGGGAAGACAAGCTCGATGGCCAGGCAGGCAACGACACGCTGGATGGCGGCAAGGGGAACGATACCTTGGTGGGCGGCAAGGGCAGCGACACCCTTACGGGCGGCGACGGCGACGACACCATCAAGATCAACCTGGCGGACAGCACCGCCACCGGCACGCCAGGCAGCACGCCAGACAAGGATGTCGTCAAAGACCTCGCTGAGGGGGACAAGATCAAAGTGGCAGATCTCCTGGCGGACGATGGCGGCGACCTGCTGGCCAGCTTGCCACCCGCCGCCGACGCCGCAGGCCATACGACCGTCACGCTCGACAGCAACGGACCTGCCAGTGGCGGCGCGTCTCAGACGGTGGTGGTGGAAAACACTGCGCCAGCAGCCCTGGCGGTGGATCTGGCCTTGGGGGCGCCGAGCGTGGCAACCATCGCGGTCAAGCCGAACGACGACTGACCAGTCCACGCGCTTGGGGCGGTGCTCCAGGGTCTTCGGCCGCTGTGGCCCGTGCCTCCAGGCCCTTGCGCTTCGCCGCGCGAGGGCCTTTTCTATTGAAATTTCAATAGAAAATGGCCGTTTCCGCGCATGGGAGTAAGAGGGTTTGCTATCAATTTTGAATATTTGATAGCGATTGCCCCGGGGCCCTCCGGCGTATGAACACGCTCGCTGTGGACGGGCCGACGCCTCGCCCGTGCCCCGCCGTTTAGCGGATACCCGGCCCGGTGGCGCCATCGAAGCCCAGCGACGCCAGCAGCGGCAGGTCGTCGCGCGACTCCACCCCCAGGGCGATGACCTGGATGCCAATCGCGTGGGCGATGTTGCACAGGCCCCGCAGGAACTCCTGGTTGCCCAGATTGTCGCCAATGCCGCGCACGTAGCTGGGGTGGACCTTGATGTAGTCCAGCCCCAGATCGGCGAGCTTGTTGCCCTCGGTGAAGCGCTGGCCGAAATACTCGATGCCCACACGGCAGCCCAGTTGCTGCAGGGTGTGCGCCAACTCCTTGAAGGCATCGAAGGCGCGGAACACGCCGTACTCGGGCACCTCGAACAGCAGGCGAGCGCACATGTCGGGGTAGGTGTGCAGCAGCTGGGTGAGTTCGTTGCGGAAGCGGAAGTCCGCGATGGTCTCTGCGGAGAGGTTGACCGCAATGTCTCCGGCCGAGCTGCGCAGATGCTCGATGGCCAGACGCACCACGCGCAGGTCGATGGGGGCCGTGAGGTTGAGGTGGGCTGCCATGGGCATGAAGTCGCCTGCCGGCAGCAGGGCGCCGGAGGCATCAGCCGCCAGGCGGATCACGCCTTCCTGGTGGATGGCTCCGTCCCCGCTGCCATCCACCACCGGGTAGAAAGCCAGTTGCAACCGGCCGCCGCTGACCGCTTCGGTCAGCAGGGTGCGCCATTGCTCGGCTGGCCGCGCATCGGCAGCGTGCTGCCCCTCTTCCACATACATGCTGTTGGGCCCGAGGGACGCTGCGCGGGCCAGCGCCTCGTCCGCCCGGCTGAAGAGTTCGCCCAGAGGCTCTTGCCTGCGGTAGCCCACGGCGCCGATGTGAAACAGATCCGGCACCAACGCCGACCAGTGGGGAAGCCATTGCGCGGACAGGTTGGTGAAGATGTCTTGCGCGGCTTCTTGCGGCGACGGTGTGGAGGGACACAAGACCCCGAACTCGCCACCCTTGAGCCGCCCCGCCCGCTGGCCGGGTTTGCCCTCGCCGCTTTTGTACAGCACGGTGCCCAGGTGCTTGAGCAGCGCGTCGGCCTTCTGGTGCCCCAGCTGGGTGTTCAGCCCTTCGAGATCGGTCAGCCGAAGGATTACCAGGCTGCCTGCCGAGAGGAACTGCTCCCCTTCCAGCGCCTCCTGAAGGTGCGACAGGAAATAATCCCGGCTGGACAGGCCCGTGACGGCATCACGATTGACCTTCTTGCGCAGGCCATCCAGGCGTGCAGCCTCTTCTCCGAACATTGACCGCAGGCGCGTGACCATGTCGTTCATGCCACGCGCCACGCTGCGCAGCTCCGGCGTGCGGGGCTCGGCAATCTTGATGAAGCGCCGGTCGGCGATGGCTTCGGCCTGCGCCACCACATCGCGCAAGGGCTTGGTGATGCGCTTGACGGCCAGGGTGCCAACGCCGCCTGCAACGACGCTGCCAAGAACGAACCAGGCCAGCAGCTCCAGGGTGCCGGTCCACAGGCTTTGGTAGGCGTACTGGTCGTGGCTGGCGAGGGTGAGGGTGCCGTACTGCTTCCAGCCGTCCTGGATCTGGGCCCGGCCGGGCTCGGCATTCATGGGGATCAGCCGCGCAAACCAGCCCGGTGCGCCCTGCAATGTGCCTGCGAAATTGCGTTCGACCAGCGTCTGCCCGGTGGGCGAGACAATGCGGATGAAGCGGTAGTGCCCGGCATCGAATTGCGCGGCCACCTGCAGCTCGACGGTCACGGGGTCCTTGTCCAGCTGCGACAGGGCCAGGGCCAGCGAGGTCGCGTTGTCGATGTTCTTGACCTGCAGCTGTTGCTGGAGATAGTGCCGCGCAGACAGCACACTGACCAGCATGCTGCCCCCAAACGCAAGCGCCATGACCAGACCGATGGCGAGCCAGAGTTGTTTGGTGAGTGACATGGTGCTGTATCTCCGAGAAAGGGTGCAGCGCTCAGAAGCCTTCCTGGCGCATGCGTTCGAGGACATCGCGCCAGCGCGACAGGCGGGCCGTCGGGTCTGCCGAAGAGGTGGTGGCGCCGGAGACCCAAAGGCCTTCGTTGTTGAAGCTGAAGACGGGCGAAAGATCGGCCCGGGACGATGCGGGCCGGATGTTGGTGATCAGGTTGTCCAGCACCATGGGCTCGTCTGCGGGGTTGGCGTAGTAGCCCAGCACCATGTGTGCTTCACTTTTTGTGCTGCCGGCGCCCCCGATCCTGGCGCGCACATAGATCATGCGCAGCTTGGCGTTGGGCACCCCCATGTGCAGCAGCGTGATGTACTTGGCTATGGAAAAATCTTCGCAGTCACCGGCATTTTTTCCCATGAATTCCAGCGGTGTCGCCCAGTAGTCGTCCTGCTGCCAGACGGCAATATCGTTCTCAAAAAGCATGCGCCGGTTGAAGAAATTATTGACGAGGGCAAGCTTCTCGGTCTCGCTCAGTTGACTTCCTTCGGTCATCATGGCCCGCCACGCAATGACCAGATCGGCACCTTTGGTGCCATAGCGTTGCAGTGCCACGGCCTGGATCTTGTCCAGGTCGGGTGCGCTGAAAACCGCCCCCAGCACCAGGGCGATGGAGAACGCCACCAGCACCCGAAGTTGCGCAGTGACCCGGGGTGCATTCTGAAAAAGTGGCTGCAGGGAGGGCATGGAACGCGGAGAACGCGGCGGCTACCTTGCTGAAAAGTACCTTGTCTGGCCCGCAGTGGCTACTTTGTAAAAAAAAACTGTGAGAGTTTCAAGGTAAATGTTACGTTTCGATTCTGCACCACAAACGATTCGGAGTCGCCATGAAACTGCCTCTTACCCTGATCGCTGCCGCCGTTGTTGCCAGCACGGGCGCCGTTGCGCAAACACTTCCCGAAGGACTGGTTGAGGCGGCTCGCAAGGCCGTGACAAACAACCCGGATGTGCAAGCGCGGTGGTTTGGTTTTCGCGCAGCCGACTCCGAGCGCGGGGTCGCGCGGGCTGGCTTCTTGCCCCAGCTGGACGCAGTGGCCAGCACTGGGCGGGAGAATCGTGTGCGCCCCTCAGGGACCACGGGCTCCTACCACCACACCGGGGCAGCGTTGACGCTGAACCAGATGTTGTTCGACGGCTTCTTCACCAGCAACGAAGTCAAGCGCCTGGGGCATGCCAAGCTGACGCGCTATTACGAGCTGGTAGAGGCATCGGAGACCGCAGCGCTGGAGGCTGTGCGCGCCTATGCCGACGTCGCACGGTACCGGGAGCTGGTCGAGCAGGCCAAGCAAAATTACGTTGAACACAAACTGACCACCAACCAGATCGATGAGCGCACATCGGCTGGCGTGGGCCGCCGCGTGGACCTGGAGCAGGCGACAGGCCGCCTGGCTTTGGCGGAGTCCAACCTGTTGACGGAAATGTCCAACCTGCACGACGTCAGCGCGCGGTATCAGCGGTTGATTGGAGAACTGCCTCCGGGCGCTCTGGCGCCTTTGCCTGAGGGCTTCAAGTTCACCACGCTGCCGCCCAAGACGGAGGACGTGGTCAGTTTCGCGCTGAACAACAGCCCGACCATCAACGCCGCGATCGAGAACATGCTGGCCAGCGAGGCGGGCATTGCATCGCAAAAGGCGGGTTTTGTGCCCCGGGTCGATTTCCGGGCCCGCCAGTCCTGGGACCGCAATCTGATCGGGGAGCAGGGGCGTTCGCGCGACAGCACGGTCGAGCTGGTGCTGACCTACAACTTTTACCGGGGTGGCGCCGACAAGGCGCGAGAGCAGCAGGCTGTTGAGAACAAGTTTCAGGCCCGTGAATTGAAGGAAAAAGCCTGCCGGGATGTGCGCCAGACCACGGTGATCGCGTTCAATGACGTGCGGCGTCTGATTGAGCAGATGACATATCTGGACCAGCACCGGCTCTCCACCGAAAAAGCGCGGGAGGCGTATCGCCAGCAATTTGATCTGGGGCAGCGCACATTGCTCGATCTGCTCGACACCCAGAACGAAGCCTTCCAGGCCAGCCGGTCGTACGTCAATGCGCGCTACGACCAGGTAGTAGCCCAGGCACGCACGCTGAGCGCCATGGGGCAGTTGCTCCCTGCGCTCAATGTCACCCGCGCCGACATGCCTTCGCCCGCAGATGCCGGGCAGCAGCGCAGCGGCATCGATCCTGCAGAACTGTGCCCTGCGGAGGCGCCAGTGGCTATCGTGGTGGACAAGGCCAAGGCAGTGGCAGACACCCCCGCCCGGCCTCGCGCCGTCTTGCCGCCGCCCGCCGCAGCCGCGCCAAGCGCTCCTGCGGGCGCTGCCAAACCTGCGGCGAACCGCTAACGGACAAGGGGCTCATTCCCGGGGCTGACGCAGGTCGTGCCCCGGTGGGGGGCGCGATGACTGTTGAGGCTCAGACCCCGGCCGCGTGCGCCTGCTGGTCTGCGTGGTAGCTGCTGCGCACCATGGCGCCCACGGCGGCGTGGCTGAAACCCATCTTGTAGGCTTCTTCCTCGAACATCTTGAAGGTGTCGGGATGCACGTAACGGCGCACGGGCAGGTGGCTGTTGCTGGGCGACAGGTACTGGCCGATGGTCAGCATGTCGATGTTGTGTTCGCGCATGTCGCGCATCACCTGCAGGATCTCTTCGTCCGTTTCGCCCAGGCCCACCATGATGCCGCTCTTGGTGGGAACGTTGGGGTGCAGGGCCTTGAACTTTTTCAGCAAATTCAGGCTGAACTGGTAGTCCGAGCCTGGGCGCGCTTCCTTGTACAGGCGGGGCGCGGTTTCCAGGTTGTGGTTCATCACATCGGGCGGCGCGGCCTTGAGGATCTCGAGCGCGCGGTCATCGCGGCCGCGGAAGTCCGGCACCAGGATTTCGATTTGCGTTGTGGGTGACAGCTCGCGGATGTTCTGGATGCATTCCACAAAGTGGCCGCTGCCGCCGTCGCGCAGGTCGTCTCGGTCCACGCTGGTGATCACTACGTACTTGAGCTTGAGCGCGGCAATGGTCTTGGCCAGGTTCAGGGGTTCGTCCTTGTCCAGCGGGTCGGGGCGGCCGTGGCCCACGTCGCAGAACGGGCAGCGGCGCGTGCACTTGTCGCCCATGATCATGAATGTGGCCGTGCCCTTGCCGAAACATTCGCCGATGTTGGGGCAGGAGGCTTCTTCGCACACCGTGTGCAGCTTGTGCTCGCGCAGGATCTCCTTGATCTCGTAGAAGCGCGTGGTGGGGCTGCCTGCCTTCACACGAATCCAGTCGGGCTTCTTCAGCACTTCGCCCTGTTCCACCTTGATGGGAATGCGCGACAGCTTGGCTGCCGCCTTCTGCTTGGCCAGCGGGTTGTAGGCTTCGGTGGATTGCACTTCGCGGACGACTTCAGGGGTGCTCATGGCTGTAGGCAGAGTTCAGGGCGCCAACCGGATGCTGAGCTGCTGGCCCAGCACCTGCGCGGCTTCTTCCCAGGTGGTGTGGACCCCGATTGTAGAAAGGTCCACTGTTTGCAAACCTGCGTAACCGCAAGGGTTGATGCGCGAGTAGGGTTCCAGGTCCATGGCCACATTGAGCGCCACACCGTGGTACGTGCAATGTCGGCTGACCTTGATGCCCAGGGCGGCGATCTTGCCCAGGCCTTCGAAGTCGGGGGCTGGAGGGGTGTCGGTGCCGGTGCGTTTTTGTGGGCGCTGGGGCAGCATGGCGTGGCTGTAGGGGTCATGAAGGCGCACATAGATGCCGGGTGCACCGCCCACGCGGTGGCCCGTGACGCCAAAATGCGCGAGCGTGCGGATCACGGCCTCTTCCACGCGGTAGACATACTCTTTCACGAAGTAGCCAGCGCGCTGCAAATCGATCAGCGGATAGGCAACCACCTGGCCCGGCCCGTGGAAGGTGACCTGCCCGCCCCGGTTGGTCGCCACCACGGGAATGCTGCCAGGGGCCAGGACATGGTCACTTTTGCCAGCCAGCCCCTGTGTGTAGAGCGGCGCGTGCTCGCACAACCACAGGGCGTCGGGGGTGTCGGACGTGCGTGCGGCCGTGTAGTCCTGCATGGCCTGCACGGTGGTGGCGTAGTCCACCCGGCCAAGGATCTGGGGGCGCACAGGCTCCGGCTTCGGGTGCGTGGTTGTAGACACGGGCCTACAGGACGACCTTGACCAGCGGGTGGGAGGACAGTGCTCGGTACAGGTTGTCGAGCTGTTCCCGGCTGGTTGCGGTGATGGTGATGGTTACTCCGAGGTAATTGCCCGCGCGGCTGTCACGCAGTTCAATGGTGCTGGCGTCGAAGGTGGGGTCGAACTGGCGCGCCAGCTCGGTGACCGCGTGCACAAAGCCGTCCACCTTGGCGCCCATGACCTTGATAGGGAACCGGGAGGGGTATTCGATGAGCGAGTCTTTGCGTGGGTCGGTGGCCTGCTCGGCAAGGCCATTGGCGGACGGCGGAGTGGTGGGTGTCATGGTGAAAAGCCCTTGGGTCTTTGCTTCGGTTTCAATAGCTGGCGGCGCTGTGCCATTGTGCGCCAGAGGCCTCGTGGCAAGGTGCGATCCGCAGTTTTTGCGTGCGCCAATCCGGTGCAGGGCCGTCCATTTTGTGTTGTCAAAGTCGTTGGCCTGTCACCACAACGGAGCAGGCTTGCGCACCGGGCATGCACCCGGTTTGCGGGTTTTTGCCGACTGCCATGGGTTTTTACTTATAATTAGAGGCTTTGTGAAAGTTGCAGTCTGTAACGCGGGCGTCATTCAACAATGAAAACAATCGCTCCTGAGACTGAAGCTGAGGCTGAAGAATCTGACTTCAAGCCCCTGACAGCCCAAGAGGCCGAGCAGTGGCGCAGTCGCAATCCTCCCATCTCGGTGTGGAAGGTGGTGGCAGGTCAGGCATTGGTTGGAGTGCTGGTGGCCCTGGTGGCCTGGGTTCTGACGGGTCGGGCGTCGGTGGGTTGGTCTGCAGCCTATGGCGCCGTGGCGGTAGTGGTTCCGGCGGGCCTGTTTGCGCGGGGGGTGTTTCGTCGCAAGGCGTCGTCCGATCCGCGTGCGGCCATGCTGGGGTTCTTTGGTTGGGAAATCGCCAAGATCGTGTTGACGGTGGCGCTGCTCGCAGCGGCACCCCGGCTGGTGCCGGACTTGAGCTGGATGGCCTTGCTGATTGGCATGGTGATCACAATGAAAACGTACTGGGCGGCACTGTTGGTGCGGTCTGGTGTCCGAAAAACCGATTGATAGTTACAAGAGAGTTGTCCGATGGCCGCAGAAGCGCACGCTCCGACTGCAAGTGAATACATCGTTCACCACCTGCAGCATCTTCAGAACGTCAACCAGACCAAGATTGTTGATTTCACCGTCATCAACTACGACTCGATCATTGTGGGTCTGGTTCTGGGTGTCCTTACTCTTTTGATCTTGTGGTCCGCTGCCCGCAAGGCAACCTCCGGCGTGCCCGGCCGCTTCCAGGCTGCCGTGGAAATGCTGGTCGAGATGGTGGATAACCAGGCCAAGGCCAACATCCACAACGCCGAAAGCCGCAAGTTCATCGCCCCCCTGGGCCTGACGGTGTTCGTCTGGATTTTCCTGATGAACTTCATGGACATGCTGCCTGTGGACCTGCTGCCCGCCATCTGGGCCAAGATCTATGGTGCAGCGGGTCACGATCCGCACCACGCCTACCTGCGTGTTGTGCCCACTGCCGACCTTTCAACCACCCTGGGCCTGGCATTCGCCATCCTGATCCTGCGCTTCTGGTACAGCGTGAAGATCAAGGGTGCTGGCGGCTGGGCGCATGAACTCGTGTCGGCTCCGTTCGGCACCAGCAAGAATCCCATCTTCGCCCTGATTCTGGGCGTGGTGAATCTGCTCATGCAGATCATTGAATATGTGGCCAACACCGTATCGCATGGCATGCGGTTGTTCGGCAACATGTACGCCGGTGAACTGGTGTTCATGCTGATCGCCCTGATGGGTGGTGCAGCTGCACTGTCGCTGTCGGGTGTGCTGCTGCCTGTGGGCCACGTCATCGCTGGCACCATCTGGACGCTGTTCCACATTCTGGTGATCTCGCTGCAAGCGTTCATCTTCATGATGCTTGCGCTGATTTACCTCGGTCAGGCGCACAACGCGCACTAAACGGTTCCCTTTCGTTTCTCTTTCCTTTTCAACTTTTCTTTTTTAACTCAGGAGTCATCATGGAAAACATTCTCGGTCTCGTCGCTCTGGCTTGTGGTCTGATCGTTGGTCTGGGCGCTATCGGCGCTTCCATCGGTATCGCACTGATGGGTGGCAAGTTCCTCGAATCGTCGGCACGTCAGCCCGAGCTGATCAACGAACTGCAAACCAAGATGTTCATCTTGGCCGGTCTGATCGACGCTGCGTTCCTGATCGGCGTTGCTATCGCTCTGCTGTTCGCCTTCGCCAACCCCTTCGTCTCCACGTTCTTGGCCAACCTGCCCAAGTAATTCCCACTCAACGCCACTCTAGAAAGGTGTTGCCGTGAGTATCAATGCGACCCTGTTCATTCAGGCCATCGTCTTCCTGATCCTGGTGTGGTTCACGATGAAATTCGGGTGGCCCCCGAGCGCGAAGGCGTTGGATGAACGAGCCCAGAAAATCGCCGAAGGCCTCGCTGCTGCCGACCGTGCCAAGTCCGAACTGACCGCTGCCAACCAGCGCGTCGAAAAGGAACTGTCACAGGCACGCAACGAAACGGCCTCGCGTCTTGCGGACGCCGACCGACGTGCCCAGGCCATCATCGAAGAAGCCAAGGCACGCGCCACGGAAGAAGGCAACAAGATCGTTGCTTCCGCCCGTGCTGAAGCCGAGCAGCAAACGGTGCAAGCCCGCGAAGCCCTGCGTGAGCAGGTTGCAGCGCTGGCCGTCAAGGGTGCTGAGCAGATTCTCCGCAAGGAAGTCAATGCCGGCGTTCACGCCGACCTGCTCAACCGCCTGAAGACCGAGCTGTAAGGGGACACACATGGCTGAACTCGCCACCATTGCCCGCCCTTACGCCGAAGCCCTGTTCAAGGCCGCTACTGCGGGTGCGGGCATGGACCTGGCCAGCACTGCTGACTGGGTCGATGAACTGGCGGCCATTGCCGCCAACCCCCAGTTGCGCCAGCTGGCAGACAACCCCAAGGTGACGGCGGACCAGGTGTTTGCCGTCTTCACGGGTGTTGCGCGTTCGGCTCTGCCTGACACGGCCAAGAACTTCCTGCGCACGATCATCGACAACGGGCGCCTCGCAGCGCTGCCGGAAGTCGCTGCACAGTTTCGTGCCCTCGTGAATGGCCGCAGCGGTTCCTCGGATGCTGTGGTGCACAGCGCCTTTCCGATGGACGCTGCCGCACTGGCCGACGTCGGCACTGCGCTGGAAAAGCGCTTTGGCCGCAAGCTCAACCTCACTGCTCAGCTGGATCCGTCCCTGATCGGTGGCATTCGCGTAGTGGTGGGTGACGAGGTGCTGGACACTTCGGTCAAGGCCCGTCTTGAACAAATGAAAGCGGCCCTCACTGCGTAAGCGCGGCGAGGACAGCGAACCAAAGAAAGAAGGAAAGAGTCATGCAACTCAATCCCGCAGAAATTTCTGAACTCATCAAGAGCCGCATCGAAGGTCTGGCCGCCAGCAGCGATATCCG
>CAYXSL010000024.1:0-34184 GCA_964466605.1 uncultured Verminephrobacter sp. | reverse complement strand
CTGCGCCGCTTCATGTGGGACTACGTGGGCATCGTGCGCACCAACAAGCGCCTGGAGCGCGCCGCCCACCGCATTGCCATGCTGCAGGGCGAGATCCACGAGTTCTACGCCCACTTCCACATCACGCGCGACCTGCTGGAGCTGCGCAACCTGGTGCAGGTGGCCGACCTCATCGTGAAAAGCGCGCAGCTGCGCCGCGAAAGCCGGGGCCTGCATTTCAGCCGTGACTACCCCGAAGTCGCAGCCCCAGCCGCCCCCACCATCCTCGTCCCCCCGGTGCCGCGATGACCTACAGCGTCAAAGAAATTTTCTACACCCTGCAGGGCGAAGGCGGCCAGGCGGGCACGCCCGCCGTGTTCTGCCGCTTCGCGGGCTGCAACCTCTGGACGGGCCGCGAGCAAGACCGCGCGCAGGCCATCTGCCAGTTCTGTGACACCGACTTTGTGGGCACCGACGGCACGCTGGGCGGCAAGTTCGAGACGGCCACGGCGCTGGCCGAACGGATCGCCGCGCAATGGCCCGTGGGCGCTGGGCATCGGTTGGTGGTGCTCACGGGCGGCGAGCCGCTGCTGCAGGTGGACCGCGAACTCATCGACGCCCTGCACGCGCAGCAATTCCGCATCGCTGTGGAAAGCAACGGCACCGTGGCTGCGCCCGAGGGCATCGACTGGCTGTGCATCAGCCCCAAGGCGGGCGCGCCGTGGGTCCAGCGCAGCGGGCAAGAGCTCAAACTCGTCTGGCCCCAGCCCGGCTTTGACCTGCAGGCGCTGGAGCAAGGAACGCAGTTCACCCACCGCTTTCTGCAGCCCATGGATGGCCTGCTGCAGCGCCAGAACACCGCCATCTGCATTGACGCCTGCCTGGCCCACCCCGCATGGCGATTAAGCCTGCAAACCCACAAGCTCACCGGCATCCGGTGAGCGGCTTTCTTTTTGGTTCCCGTATGTTGTTCACCATTTCCCAGCGCTTCTTCTTCGACGCCGCCCACACCCTGCGCCGCGAGATCGAGGCCGAAGGCAGCCGCCGCGTGCACGGCCACACCTACCACGCCGAAGTCTCTTTGAGCGGCCCGCGCGACCCCGCCACCGGCATGGTGCTGGACCTGGGCCTGCTGCGCCAGGGGCTGGCCGTGGTGCGCGAGCAGCTGGACCACCACATGCTCGACGACGTGCCCGGCCTGGGCACGCCCACGCTCGAAAACCTGTGCCTCTTCATCGCCCAGGCCCTGCCCGCCGACCTGCGCGCCAGCGTGAGCCGCGTGCGCGTGTGGCGCGAAGCGCTGGGCGACAGCTGCGTGCTGGATTTCCCCACGCCCTGAAGCCCCGCCCACGGCAAGCCTCCCCCCATTTCACCGACTTCACCCAAGGAAGCCCCATGTTCCGCACCCTGCTCAAATCCAAGATCCACCGCGTGGCCGTGACCCAGTGCGAGCTGCACTACGAAGGCTCCTGCGCCATCGACGAAGACCTGCTCGACGCGGCCAACATCGCCGAGAACGAGCAGATCCACATCTGGAACATCAACAACGGCGAGCGTTTCATCACCTACGCCATCAAGGGCCAGCGCGGCAGCGGCATGATCTCGGTGAACGGCTCGGCCGCACGCCGCGCGTCTGCAGGCGATCTCATCATCATTGCGGCCTTTGCGCAGGTGCACGACGACCAGGTGGTCACGCACCAGCCCCAGCTGGTGTTTGTGGACGAGCACAACCGCCAGACGGAGCTGCGCCACGCGGTGCCCACCCAGGCCCTGTGACCCGATGGCCACTAAAAAAACCGTTCACGCTGAGCTTGTCGAAGCGCCGCGCAAAGCTTCGACCAGCTCAGCCCGAACGGTTTTGCACGATCAAAAGCAAAACCGAATGAGCACATCCCTGCACATTCCACCCGACGCCCTGGCAGCCCGCAGCCTCGCCAGCGTGTGGCACCCTTGCACCCAGATGAAGCGGCACGAGGCCCAGCCCCCCGTGGCCATTGCCCGCGCGCAAGGCCCGTGGCTGTATGGCACCGACGGCCAGCGCTACCTCGACGCCATCAGCTCCTGGTGGGTCAACCTGTTTGGGCACAGCCACCCGCACATCCAGGCGTCGCTCGTGGACCAACTGGGCCAGCTGGACCATGTGATGCTCGCGGGCTTCACCCATGCGCCGGTGGTGGAGCTGTCCGAGCGCCTGGCCACCCTCACTGGCCTGGGCCATGCGTTCTACGGCAGCGACGGCGCGGCCGCGACCGAAATCGCGCTCAAGATGAGCGCGCACTACTGGCGCAACACCGGGCGGCCGGGCAAGAGCCGCTTTGTGGGCCTGGCCGGTGGCTACCACGGCGAGACCGTGGGCGCGCTGGCCGTGACCGACATTGCCATCTTCCGCGAGGCCTATGCGCCGCTGGTGCGCCTGGCCGACACCGTACCCAGCCCCGATGCACGCGCCGCCGCCCCGGGCGAAACCGCGCAGGACGTGGCCCGGCGCGCCGCTGCGGCGCTGGAGGCGTGGCTGCAGGAGCACCACACAACCACAGCCGCCTTTATCGTTGAACCCCTGGTGCAGTGCGCCGCTGGCATGGCCATGCACGACCCCGAATACCTGCGCCTGGCGCGCGCGCTGTGCAACCGCTACGAGGTGCATCTGGTGGTCGATGAGATCGCCGTGGGCTTTGGCCGAACGGGCACGATGTTCGCGCACCAGCAGGCGGGCATCCGGCCCGACTTCATCTGTCTGTCCAAGGGCCTCACGGGCGGCACGCTGCCGCTGTCGGCCGTGCTGACCACCGATGGGGTGTACGCCGCGTTCTACGACGACGATGTGGCGCGCGGCTTTCTGCATTCGCACTCGTACACCGGCAACCCGCTGGCCTGCCGTGCGGCGCTGGCCACGCTGGAACTGTTCGAGCAACTGGATGCCCTGAAGGCCAACGGGGCACTCGCGCAGCGCATTGACACCGCCTGCACGCCCCTCACGCAGCACCCGCGTGTGCAGCATGCACGCCGCCTCGGAATGATCTGGGCCTGGGATGTGGACACCACGCTGCCCGACTTTTCCCGCCGCTACCACCAGCACGCGATGGCGCGGGGGCTGGTGCTGCGGCCGATTGGAAAAACGCTGTACGCCATGCCGCCTTATCTGCTCGACGACGAGGCCGTGCAGAGCCTCGCCAGCGGCGCGCTCGATGCGCTGAACGCCACCCTCCAGGAGGAAAGTTGATGATGGGATGTTTTGTGACCGGCACCGACACCGGTGTCGGCAAGACGCTGGTGTCCGCCGGGCTGCTGCATGCGCTGGCACGCCACCACCGCCATGTGGTGGGCATGAAGCCTGTGGCGGCCGGCCTGGTGCCCTGGGGTGAAGACTGGGCCAGCGAGGATGCGATTGCGCTGCGCTCGGCCTCCACGCTGGCCGTGCCGCCCGCGCTGGACAACCCCGTGCTGCTGCCCGACCCGCTGTCGCCCCACATCGCGGCCGCGCGCGCCGGGGTGCAGATCGACATCGCCGCCATCGTCACCAGCTACCAGGCGCTTGCCGCCCAGGCGGATGCCGTGGTGGTGGAGGGCGCGGGCGGCTTCCATGTGCCGCTCACCGACACGCTCACGGGCGCCGACCTCGCCCAGGCCCTGGCCCTGCCCATGGTGCTGGTGGTGGGCCTGCGCCTGGGCTGCCTGAACCACGCGCTGCTCACCGCCGAGGCCATCCGCGCGCGCGGCCTCACGCTGGCCGGCTGGGTGGCCAACCGCATCGACCCGCAGATGGATGCTGCCGACGAGAACATCGCCTACCTGCGTGCGCGGCTCCAGGCCCCGCTGTTGGCCGAGGTGCCCTACCAGGACCTGCCCGAACCCGGCAGCCTGGTCTTTGAGCTACCGAAGGACTGGCAATGACAAGCCCCACGGCCCCACGGCCCTCCTGGCTGGACGAGATCCCAACGCGCCTGGCCGACATCGAGCGCGCCCACCTGCTGCGCCGCCGCCGCGTGGTGGAGCCCGCCAGTGGCGCACGCCTGCTGGTGGACGGCCAGCCCATGCTCGCGTTCTGCAGCAACGACTACCTGGGCCTGGCCGGCCACCCCGCACTGGCCGAGGCGGCGCGCGAGGCCACCCAGCGCTTTGGCGTGGGCTCGGGTGGATCGCCCCTGGTCAGCGGCCACAGCGCGGCCAACGCGGCGCTGGAGCAGGAGTTGGCCGACTTCGTGCAACTGCCCCGCGCCCTGTACTTTTATGCGGGCTACGCCACCAACGCAGGCATCATCCCCGCGCTGGTGGGCGACGGCGATGCGCTGTTCTCCGATGCGCTCAACCACGCCTGCCTCATCGACGGCGCGCGCCTGTCGCGCGCCACCATCCACCGCTATCCGCACGCCGACCTCGGGGCGCTGGAGGCGCAGCTCGCCGCCAGCCCCGCGCGGCGCAAGCTGGTCATCAGCGACGCGGTGTTCAGCATGGACGGTGACCTGATCGACATCCCCGCGCTGCTTGCGCTGTGCGAACGCTACGACGCCCTGCTGCTGCTGGACGACGCCCATGGCTTTGGTGTGCTGGGGCCAGAGGGGCGCGGCAGCCTGGCCGCTGCGGGGCTGGCGGGTGCCACGGCCTCGCGCCGCGTGCTCTACATGGCCACGCTGGGCAAGGCGGCCGGGGTGGCGGGGGCTTTTGTGGCGGGCGATGCCGCGCTCATCGAATGGCTGCTGCAGAAAACCCGCACCTATATCTTTGCCACGGCCGCGCCCCCCTTACTGGCCAGCGCATTGCGCAAAAGCCTGGAGCTGATCGCAGCTGCGGACGACCTGCGGGAAGGGCTGCGCCAGCGCATCGCCCAACTGCGCGAAGGCCTGGCCACACTGCCGCCCGAACTGGGGTGGCACCTGCTGCCATCCCACACGGCGGTGCAGGCGCTCGTCATCGGCAGCAACGAGGCGGCCCTGGCCACCATGGAAAGCCTGCGCCAGAAAGGCCTGTGGGTGCCCGCCATCCGCCCCCCCACGGTACCCGCAGGCACCGCCCGGCTACGCATTGCGCTGTCGGCCGCGCACACGGAGGCCGATGTGAAGGAATTGCTGGCCGCACTGGCGGCCCATGCCGCCGACTGCATGGCGGCTCTTCCACCAAAAACCGTAGGCACCACTGCAGCGCCTGCCGCAGCTATCGCCTGAACACAACCTGATGGCTCAGCCAACCCCGTAGAAGCCGCAGGGTCGGCAGCGCACCATCAGGTGCTTTCCTTCACCACACGCCCATTGAGCGGCTGCAGAGGCCGCGCGTTCGCGTTGTAGAGCTGGCGGAACGCCTTGATCTGCTGGGCGCTGAGCTTCACGGGCTCCTTCAGCACCATGCACTGCACGCCTTCAGAACAGGGCGGTTTGGTCAGCGAACCAGCGAAGCTGTAGTAGCTTGCTGCCCGCAGGCATGTTCACCTGCACCGTGTGCCCGTTGTTGACCAGCGTGGGGGCCGCAGGGGTGTACTGGAAGTCAAGCGCGGGCAAGGCCTCCTTCACCGTCTTGCGGATGTCCACCGGGCTCTGGGACATGCCGCGCGCGCAGGCCTCGAAGCCGGCCTCCAGCGAACCCCAATGGGCCGCCCCGTGTTTACCTTTGTATTCCCAGTGCGGGCGGGCGCCTTCGGCACTGGCAGCCGCCGCAGCGCACAGCACAAGTGCGGCCAGGCTCACTTTCTGGATGCAGGCAAGGTGTTTCATGGCATGGAGCAGGGGTCCTGAACAGGCACCGTCGAACTGCGCGTCGAACTGCGCGGTACCCGGCCCCGTGCCGGGCACGCGACGCCCGGCCGGAACCTGTTCGTGGACCGGGCTGCGCGCATTCTGAGCATTTGCGCCGCACGCGGCAATGAAAATCGTGCGCTGCCAGCCCGGCCCGCAGCGCCGTAAACTGGCGTGGTGCGCGCAGCCCCCTGCGTGCCCCGCGTGCTCCGGCAGGACACACGCGCCCTCCCCAAACCACCACCATCACCATGCCCCACCTCACCATCGAATACTCGGCCAACCTGCCCCACTACCCTGAGGCCGAGACCCTCACGGCCCTCAACGCCACGCTGTGCGCCCACCCTCAGGTGCAGGACGAGGCCGACCTGAAGACGCGCTTCATCGTGGCCGACAGCTTCGAGATTGGCACCGCCCCGGCCCACCGCGCCTTTGTGCATGCGCAGCTGCGCCTGCTCGCGGGCCGCACGCCCGAGGCCAAGACGGAGCTGGCGGGCCGCATTGCCGCCGTGCTGCGCGAACGCACGCCCCGGCCGCAGGGCGTGATGGTGCAGCTGAGCGTGGAGATCGTGGACATGGACCGGCCGAGCTATGTGAAGGAACGGCTCTGAAAATGGGATAGCTGCCAGCGCTTGCTCCACGGGCGCTGGGGGCCGATTTTCTTCAAATTTTCTATCTCTCCAGCGTGGCCGCCAGCCAGCCGCGCAGGCTGTTGATGAGGGCCCAGCCCTGCACCCGGGGCACATCGGCCACGCACAGTACCGCCTCCACCACCCGGCCCTCGCGCAGCGCCACGGCCCGGCCCACGCCGGGCAGCAGGCCGCAGGCCAGCGGCGGCGTCACCCACCGCCCGTCGATGAGGGCTGCGATGTTGCCGAAGGTGCTCTCGGTGATCTCGCCCGCCGCATTCCACAGCACCGTGTCGAACACGCCGGGCGTGGTGGGCGCAAACGCCGCGTAGTGCGCGCGGCGCGTGGTCTTGTAGCGCACAAACTCGCTGTGGGCCTGGGCCAGCGGGCGCGTGGCCAGCTGCAGGCGCACGGGCTCGGCCGTGGGCAACAGGGCAAAGGCCTCGGCCCGGGGCGTACCCGTAGCGCCCAGCAGCAGGCGCACACGCCAAGCGCCCTCGGCATGGTCTGCCGCCAGCGCCTGCAGGCATTGCGACACGGCCGCCGCATCCCAGGGCACGCCGAAATGCGCAGCGGCTGATTGCAGGCGCGCCAGGTGCTCGTCCCGGTGCCGGAAAACGCCTGCCTGCAACGCCAGGGTTTCGAGCAGATCAAAGGGCTGGCTCGCGCGCTCGACAAACGCGCGCTTGTGCTGCCACTCGCTCCACTCGGCATCGGCTAGCGCGCCCGAGGTGATGCCGCTGCCAATGCCGCAGGTGGCGCGCACGGTGCCGCCCTCGGGGCGCAGCACCACGGTGCGGATGGGCACATTGAAGGTTGCGGCCACGGCATGTGGGCCCTGCGCACCGGGCGGGCCGACCGGGCGCACCACCCCCACGGCGCCGCAGTACACGCCGCGCGGCGCGCCTTCGAGCGCGTGGATCATCTGCATGGCGCGCACCTTGGGCGCCCCGGTGACGGAGCCGCACGGGAACAGCGCCGCAAACACATCGGAAAGCAGGGTGCCGGGCCGCGTGCGCGCGGTCACGTCCGAGGTCATCTGCCACACGGTGGGCAGGGCCTGGGTGGCAAACAGCACGGGCACACGCACGCTGTGGGGCTGCGCAATGCGCGACACATCGTTGCGCAGCAGGTCCACGATCATCACGTTCTCGGCACGCTCCTTGCGCGCCGTGCGCAGGTGTACGGCCTGCTGCGCGTCCTCTTCGGGCGTGGCGCCGCGCGGGGCTGTGCCTTTCATGGGGCGGGCAAGGATATGGCCGCCGTCTGGTGCATCCCGCCAGTCAAAGAACAGTTCGGGCGAGACCGACAGCACCTGCTCGCCCCCGGTGTCGATGTGCGCCGCATACCCACCGGGCTGAGCGCGCAGCAGCGCCGCAAACAGGGCCGGGGCCGAGCCTTGCAGCGTGCCGTGCAGGGGGGCGGTGTGGTTGACCTGGTACAGCTCGCCCGCCGCAATCGCCTGCTGGATCTGCGCCAGCGCGGCATCGAAGGTGGCGCGGTCGGGGCTGTCGGTCCACGTCACCTGCGCGGGCGGTTCGGCACCTGGGCCATCATCGCGCTCGGGCCAGGGCAGCGGCGCGTCGTACACCGCAAACCAGGCGAGCGGGCCGTCGGCCGCGTGGGTCAGCAGCGCCGCATCGAACGCGGCAGCGGCCTCGTAGCGCACATGGCCCACACACCAGCGGCCTTGCTGCGCGGCCACAAACACGGCATCGAGCACACCACGCACCTCGTGCAGCGCATGGGCGGCCAGCACTTCGCGCGGCGTGCCGAAGGCGTGGCGCAGGCGCGGTGCGCCGGGGTCTAGCGGCTGGGTGAAGTCAATGCGGGAAATCACAAACAAAAAAGGCCACTGGCGCCTGACCAGCGGGCATAGTTAGCTATCAATAACAGAGCAAAATCTCTACGGAACCCTCAGGCAGCCCCCAGGTGGGGCACCAGCGCCGACGTGGGCTGGCCGTTCTTCAGCGCCGCCGTGAAGGCCAGCATGCGGTCAATTGGCTGGCGTGCACGCGGGATCAGCGCAGGGTCCACATGCACCGCATTCGCGCCGGTCTCCAGCACGCGGGCCACGTCGGCCAGGCCGTTCATCGCCATCCAGGGGCAGTGCGCGCAGCTCTTGCAGGTGGCGCTGTTGCCCGCGGTGGGCGCTTCGTAAAACGTCTTGCCGGGGTTGAGCGTGCGCAGCTTGTGCATCATGCCGTTGTCGGTGGCCACGATGAATTCCTTCGCATCCATCTCGCGCGCAGCCTTCAGGATGGCGCTGGTGGAGCCCACGGCGTCGGCCAGGGCCACGACCTCGGCGGGGCTTTCGGGGTGCACCAGCACCTTGGCGGCAGGGTGGTCCTTCTTGAGCAGTTCCAGCTCGACGGCCTTGAACTCGTCGTGCACGATGCAGGCGCCGTTCCAGAACACCATGTCGGCGCCGGTTTCGCGCTGGATGTAGGCGCCCAGGTGGCGGTCGGGGGCCCACAGGATTTTCTGGCCTGCGGCCTTGAGCGCGCTCACGATGTCGAGTGCGCAGCTGGAAGTGACCAGCCAGTCAGCGCGCGCCTTCACGGCCGCGCTGGTGTTGGCGTAGACCACCACGGTGCGGTCGGGATGTTGGTCGCAGAACGCGCTGAATTCGTCGATGGGGCAGCCCAGGTCCAGCGAGCAGGTCGCATCCAGGTCGGGCATGAGCACGGTCTTTTCCGGGCTCAGGATCTTGGCCGTTTCGCCCATGAAGCGCACACCGCTCACCACCAGCGTCTGCGCAGCGTGGTCGCGACCAAAGCGCGCCATCTCCAGCGAGTCGCTCACCAGGCCACCGGTTTCCTCGGCCAGGTCCTGCAGGTCGGGGTGCACGTAGTAGTGCGAGACCATGACCGCGTTCTTCTCCTTGAGCAAGCGGCGGATCTTGTCCTTGAGCGCCGCACGCTCGGCCTGGGTGGGCTCGGGCGGCACGCGCGCCCAGGCATGTTTGGTGGAGCAGACGGCGCCCGAGGTCGCCTCGTCCGGCTGCTCGTACTCGACGTCGATGCGGTGGAGGGTGGCCGTGCTCATGCCAGCTCCTGCAGGCGCATCGAAAAATCGGTGGCCTTCACGTCCTTGGTCAGCGTGCCGATGGAGATGCGGTCCACGCCGGTTTCGGCCAGTGCGCGCAGGCCGTCGAGCGTGACGCCGCCCGAGATTTCCAGAATCGCACGGCTGGCATTGATGCGCACGGCCTCGCGCAGCTGGGCCAGGGGCATGTTGTCCAGCAGCACCATCTTCGCTCCGGCGTTCAGCGCCTCGGTCAACTGCTCCAGGGTTTCCACCTCGATTTCGATGAACTTCGCTTGTGCGGCCACGGCCTGTGCGGCTTTGAGCACCGCCGTCACGCCACCGGCAGCAGCAATGTGGTTTTCTTTGATCAACACCGCATCGTGCAAGCCGATGCGGTGGTTGGTGCCGCCGCCCACGCGCACGGCGTATTTCTGCGCCAGGCGCAGGCCGGGCAGGGTCTTGCGCGTATCGACAATCTGCGCACGCGTTCCGGCCACCACGTCCACATAGGTGCGGGTCTTGGTGGCCACGGCCGACAGCAACTGCAAAAAGTTGAGGGCCGTGCGCTCGGCGCTGAGCAAGGCGCGGGCATTGCCTTCCAGCGTCAGCACCACCTGGTCGGGCGCGCAGCGCTGGCCCTCGGCCACATGCCAGGTGATCTGCACCGTCGGGTCGAGAGCGCGCAGTGCGGCCTCGGCCCAGGGGGCGCCGCAGATCACGGCTTCTTCGCGCGCCAGGATGCGCGCGCGGGCGCGGCGGGCGGGGTCGATCAGGCCGGCGGTGAGGTCGCCGGTGCCCACGTCTTCGGCCAGGGCGCGGGCCACATCGGCTTGGGCCAGGGCCTTTACATCGTCGTTGTCTCTCATGGGTGTTTTCGCGGGGTGTAACGCTGCTGTCATGGGCCGCGAGCATACCGGGAACGCAAAAGCCACTGCGCCAGCACGGGCCGCTGGCCACGGGGGCGGAAACCAATAAGTACACCCAGTATTGGTCGCATAGACTCGCGGCAATTTTTTGCCCCTTGTGAGCCTTTGAGCCCCAGAGCCCGATGACCGCCCCCAGCCCCGTTTCCGCCACGCCCTACGGCACGTTGCCGCCCGCGTCCCCCCTGCCCCAGCGCCGGCCCGTGAGCCTGCCGCGCCTGTCACAAATGCGCGCGGCGGGCGAGAAGATCACCATGCTCACCGCCTACGACGCCACCTTTGCGGCCGTGGCCGATGCGGCGGGGGTGGAATGCATTCTGGTGGGCGACTCGCTGGGCATGGTGTGCCAGGGCCTGCCCAGCACCGTGGGCGTGCAGCTCGACACCATGGCCTACCACACGGCCAGCGTGGCGCGCGGCCTGCACCGCGTGCAGGGCACGGCCTGGCTGGTGGCCGACCTGCCCTACGGCACCTATGCCGAAAGCCGCGAGCAGGCGCTGCGCAGCGCCTGCGTGCTGATGCAGGCGGGCGCGCACATGGTCAAGCTCGAAGGCGGCGGCTGGACGGCGCCCACGGTGGAATTCCTGGTGCAGCGCGGCGTGCCGGTGTGCGCCCACCTGGGCCTGACGCCGCAAACGGTGCACGCGCTGGGCGGCTACCGTGTGCAGGGCAAGACCGACGACGCGGCCCGCACGCTGCGCCAAGAGGCGCATGAGTTGCAGGATGCAGGCGCCACCATGCTGGTGCTGGAGATGGTGCCCGCCGTGCTGGCGGCCGACCTCACGGCCGAGCTGCCGCACTGCCACACCATCGGCATCGGCGCGGGCAACGGCACGGCTGGCCAGGTGCTGGTGCTGCACGACATGCTGGGCATGAACCTCGGCAAGATGCCGAAGTTTGTGCACAACTTCATGCAGGACGCAGGCAGCGTGCGCGGCGCCATGGAAGCCTATGTGCAGGCCGTCAAGCAGGGGCGCTTTCCCGACAACACCCAGCACGCCTGGTAAGAGCGGCTCACAAAACCCTTCTGGCGTCGTTGCCGCGTCTTGTCGTACTCCTCGTACTGCCTGCGACGCAGCGCCTAGCCAGAACCGCTGCGCTGGGTTTTCTGATCCGCTCTAAGCCCCACTCCCCATTTTTCAAAGATTCTTCTTACCCCATGCTGATTGCCCACTCCATTGCCGACCTGCGCCAGGCCCTGGCCCCCAACTGCCGCCCCGCCTTTGTGCCCACCATGGGCAACCTGCATGAGGGGCACATCGCCCTGGTGCGCCAGGCCAGGCCCTTGGGCGACGTGACCGTGGCCAGCATCTTTGTGAACCGCCTGCAGTTTCTGCCGCACGAGGACTTTGACAGCTACCCCCGCACCTGGGAGGCCGACTGCGCACAGCTGCAGGCCGCCGGTTGCGATGTGCTGTTTGCCCCGCGCGAGGCCGACCTGTACCCCGAGCCCCAGACCTTCAAGGTGCACCCCGACCCGCGGCTGGCCGACATGCTCGAAGGCCATTTCCGCCCCGGCTTCTTCGTGGGCGTGAGCACGGTGGTGATGAAGCTGTTTGCCTGCGTGCTGGGCGCCACGGGCGGCACGGCCGTGTTTGGCAAGAAGGACTACCAGCAGCTCATGGTGATCCGCCACATGGTGCGGCAGTTTGCGCTGCCCATCGACATCGTGGCGGGCGAGACCTGCCGCGCGGCCGACGGGCTGGCGCTGAGTTCGCGCAATGGCTACCTGGGCCTGGAGGAGCGGCAAGAGGCCGTGGCCCTGTCGCAGGCGTTGCAGCGGCTGGCCCAGCAGTGGCTGGGCACCGCGCCCAGCGACCGCAGCCTGCTGGAGACACTGGCCGTGGACGCTCTGCGCGCGCGCGGCTGGGCGCCCGACTACCTCACCGTGCGCCGCCGGGCCGACCTGTTGCCCGCCACGGCCAACGATGCGGCGGGCACACTGGTGGCACTGGGCGCCGCGCGGCTGGGCAGCACGCGGCTGATTGACAACCTGGAGTTCTGATTCGCTATTAATTTGATAGCTATCAGGACACACCCATCGCGCGGTAGCGGCCTAAAAAACTTCAAACCCCGGATCAAATCCGCCCGTTGCGGCCCAGCCACTGCACCAGCAAACCGGCCACCACCTCGGGCTGCTCCATGGTCAGCATGTGGCCGCTGCCCGGCAGCAGGTGGTGTTCGGCCCCCGGCACCAGCGCAGCGATCTCTGCCGAGCATTCCGGCGGCGTGAGCTGGTCGGCCGCACCACACACCACCAGCACGGGGCAGGCCACCTGCGGCAGGTGCACCCGCGCATCGGGCCGGTGAATCACGGCACGGTTCTGGCGCACCAGGTGGGCGGGGCCCGCATCCAGCACAAAGTCCAGGTAGGCCTGCACGAGGTCCGCGTTGGCGGCATTCACGGGGTGAAAGGCCAGGGCCACGTTGGGTTCGATGACCTCCCGCACCCGGCCCTGTTCAAACAGCTCGATCGCGCCTTCACGCAGCGCGCGCATGTCGGGCGTTTCGGGCCGCGCGGTGGTGCCCAGCAGCGCCAGCCCGGCCACACGCTGCGGCGCCTGGCGCGCGGCCTCCATCGCGATCATGCCGCCCATCGACGCGCCCGCCAGCACGAGCGGCCCCGTGTGTTGCGCCAGCAGCCGGGCGGCAAAGTCCTCGATGCGGTGCAGGTTCACATCCTGGTGGGCGGTGGCCACCTCGGGGCGCAGCGCGGCGGGCAGCCGCGGCAGCACGCCGCGCCACATGCGTTCATCGGCGGCCAGGCCGGGCAGGAGCAAAAGCTGGGGGGAAATCGACATGGGCAAACAATGGTTGTCACCAAGTTGGTGCTTGTGAACGGAAGGCGCTGGAGCACCTGGCCCCGGATTGTGAACAGGCCGTGAACCACAGGGCTGTGCGTCGGGAATTGTGCCCACCGTGGCTCGGGACTTGCTAGCATGCCCTGCATATGCCCATCCACGCCGCGCTCCACCACGTCACGCACTACCAATACGACCGGCTGGTCGGCCTCGGGCCGCAGACCATCCGATTGCGGCCAGCGCCCCATTGCCGCAGCAATGTGATTTCGTACTCGCTCAAGGTCGAGCCCGCGCAGCACTTCATCAACTGGCAGCAAGACCCGTTTGCCAACTACCAGGCGCGGCTGGTGTTCCCCGAGAAGACGCGCGAGTTCAAGGTCACGGTGGACCTGGTGGTGGAGATGGCGGTGTACAACCCCTTCGACTTCTTCCTGGAGCCCGAGGCCGAGAACATCCCTTTCAAGTACAGCAGCGAGGTGCAGCAGGAGCTGGCACCCTACCTGGCCACCGACCCGGTGACGCCGCTGGTGCAGGCGTATCTGGACAAGATCGACCGCAGCAAGCAGCGCACCATCGACTTTCTAGTCAAACTGAACCAGCAGGTGGCGCAAGACATCCGCTACCTGATCCGCCTGGAACCCGGCGTGCAGACGCCCGAGGAGACGCTGCAAAAGGCCAGTGGCTCGTGCCGCGACTCGGGCTGGCTGCTGGTGCAGCTGCTGCGCCACCTGGGGCTGGCGGCGCGGTTTGTGTCGGGCTACCTGATCCAGCTCACGCCCGACGTGAAGGCGCTCGATGGCCCGAGCGGCACCGACCACGACTTCACCGACCTGCACGCCTGGTGCGAGGTCTACCTGCCCGGCGCGGGCTGGATTGGCCTGGATGCCACCAGCGGCCTGATGGCGGGCGAGGGCCACATCCCGCTGGCCTGCACGCCCCAGCCCTCGGGGGCCGCGCCGATTGAAGGCGGGGTGGACCAAGCCGAGGTGGAGTTCAGCCATGAGATGCGCGTGACGCGCATCTACGAATCCCCCCGCGTGACCAAGCCCTACACCCAAGACCAGTGGCAGGCCGTGCTGGCGCTGGGCGAGCAGGTGGATGCCGACCTGGTGGCGAACGACGTGCGCCTGACCATGGGCGGCGAGCCCACCTTTGTGGCCGTGGGCGACCGCGACGCGCCCGAGTGGAACACCGATGCCCTGGGCCCCACCAAACGCGGCTTGGCCACCGAACTCACGCACAAGCTGCGCGCCGAATACGGCCAGGGCGGCTTTCTGCACTTTGGCCAGGGCAAGTGGTACCCCGGCGAGCAGCTTCCGCGCTGGGCGCTGTCGATCTGCTGGCGCGCCGACGGCCAGCCCGCGTGGCAGAACCCCGCGCTGTTTGCCGACGAACGTGACCCATGCCACTACACCAGCGCCGACGCCGAGCGTTTTGTGCGCCACCTCACGCGCAAGCTGGGTGTGACGGACCGCTACATCCAGCCCGGCTACGAGGACACCTTCTACTACCTGTGGCGCGAGCGGCGCCTGCCGGTCAACGTGGACCCGTTTGATGCGCGCCTGGACGACGAGCTGGAGCGCGCACGCCTGCGCCGCGTGTTCGAGCAAAAGCTGGACAGCGTGGTGGGCTATGTGCTGCCGCTGCAGGCGGGGGCGGGCACCGGCACGCTGGCGGGCAGCGTGTGGAGCACCGGGCCCTGGTTCTTCCGCGACGACCGCATGCTGCTGATCCCCGGCGATTCGCCCATGGGTTATCGCCTGCCGCTGGACGCCCTGCCTTGGGTGAAGGCGTCGGACACTGAGCACCTGATCCCGCAAGACCCCACCGCGCCCCCAGGCCCGCTGGCCGCTGCGGCCACGCTGCGCGCACGGTATGCCGTTCCATCCGGCCCCATCACTGGCGACCGCGACCTGCCCTACCTGGCGGGCGCCACCGCGCCGGGCGAGGCACGGCGCGTAACGCAGGGCACTGCGGGTGGTGACCACGCACGCCAGGCTGGGCAACCCGACCCCCATGCCGGCACGCAGCCCCCAGGCAAGTTCCAGTCGGCCGCAGGCCTGTCGCGCACGGCGCTGTGTGTGGAGGTGCGCGACCCGCGCCGCGCCAGCGGCCCCAAGGCCGAGAAGGTAGGCGAGAAGTACGGCGTTTTGTACGTGTTCATGCCGCCCCTGGCGCGCCTGGAGGACTACCTGGACCTGCTGGCCGCCATCGAAGCCACGGCCGAAGAGCTGGGCATGAAGATCGTGCTCGAAGGCTACCCGCCGCCGCGCGACGCACGCCTGAAGGTACTGGCCGTCACGCCCGACCCCGGCGTGATCGAGGTGAACATCCACCCCGCCAGCCACTGGAAGGAGCTGGTGCAGCACACCGAGTTTCTGTACCAGGCGGCGTGGGAGACGCGCCTGTCGGCCGAGAAATTCATGACCGATGGCCGCCACACGGGCACCGGCGGCGGCAACCACTTTGTGATGGGTGGCGCCACACCGGCCGACTCGCCCTTCTTGCGCAAGCCCGAGCTGCTGGCCAGCCTGCTGCTGTACTGGCACAACCACCCCAGCCTGAGCTACCTGTTCAGCGGCCTGTTCATCGGCCCCACCAGCCAGGCGCCGCGCGTGGACGAGGCGCGCAACGACCAGCTGTACGAGCTGGAGATTGCGCTGCGCGAGATCGAGGCCAACCGCGCCATCTACGGCCAGGACATGCCGCCCTGGCTGGTGGACCGCACCTTGCGCAACATCCTGGTGGACGTGACGGGCAACACGCACCGCAGCGAGTTCAGCATCGACAAGATGTTCTCGCCCGACAGCAGCACCGGCCGCCTGGGCCTGCTGGAGCTGCGCGCCTTTGAGATGCCGCCCCATGCCCACATGAGCGTGGTGCAGCAGTTGCTGCTGCGCGCCTTGATCGCCCGCTTCTGGAAAACGCCCTACCGCGCGCCCGCCGCCCGCTGGGGCACCGAGCTGCACGACCGCTGGATGCTGCCCACCTTCATCCAGCAGGACATGCACGACGTCGTGGCCGAGATGAATGCCGCTGGCTACGCATTCGACCCCGCCTGGTTTGCGCCGCAGTTCGAGTTCCGCTTCCCCATGGTCGGCACGGTGCAATCGATGGGCGTGGAGCTGACCCTGCGCAACGCGCTGGAGCCCTGGCACGTGATGGGCGAAGAAGGCTCTGCGGGCGGCACCGTGCGCTACGTGGACTCGTCGCTGGAGCGCATCGAGGTGCGCGTGACCGGCATGAACGAAAGCCGCCATGTGGTCACCGTCAACGGCCAGCCGCTGCCGCTGCAAAGCACCGGCACGACTGGCGAGTTTGTGGCCGGTGTGCGCTACAAGGCCTGGAACCCGCCCTCGGCCCTGCACCCCACCATTGGCGCCCATGCGCCGCTCACCTTCGACATCGTGGACACCTGGATGAACCGCTCGCTGGGCGGCTGCCAGTACCACGTGGCGCACCCCGGCGGGCGCAACTACGACACCTTCCCGGTCAACGCCTATGAGGCCGAAAGCCGCCGCCTGGCGCGCTTCTCGCGCATGGGGCACACGCCGGGCAGGCTGGCGGTGCCGCCTGCGACGATTGAACTGCCGGGCAGCCGGGAGTTTCCGTTCACGCTGGATCTGCGGCGAAAAATGAGGCCGTAGAGAAGCCCCCCTGAGTCGCTGCGCGCCTTCCCCCCAGGGGGACGACGCCCTTGCTGCGGGGCGGCCCTTGCTTGGCGTCTCTGGCCTGGGCCGCGCCGGTTTTGAAGGGGGTGGGTTACCCGCAGAGTCCTCGCGCCCAAATGCCCGAAAATCGAGTGCAGTGACAAACCCCAACGACCGCCTCTTGCCCACCGACCTCCCCGAAAGCGCAGCCCAGCTGGCCGCTGCGCTGGCGCCCACCGCTGCCGCCGGGCATTTTGACGAGCTGCGGGGCGCTGCGGCCCCCGTGCGCACGGCCCCCACCGACCGCATGGCGGGCGCCGCTTCCGCTCCTATTTCAATAGCTAGTAACCAAGGCCTGTCGCGCCCATGGGCCGATTTTTTTGAACAACTGGGGCCTGAAGGCTTCCCCGACCTGGACCGGCGCATGGCGAGCCTGCAGCGCCAGGTGCGCGACAACGGCATCACCTACAACGTATACGCCGACAGCAATGGCCCGCAGCGGCCCTGGTCGGTGGACCTGTTCCCGCTGATCCTCTCGCCAGGCGACTGGGCGCACATCGAGCGCGGCGTGCTGCAGCGCGCGCGCCTGCTCAACCGCGTGATGGCCGATGTGTATGGCCCGCAGGAGCTGTTGCGCACGGGCCTGCTGCCCAGTGCGCTGGTGCAGGGCCACCCGGGCTACCTGCGCCCCATGCACGGCGTGCAGCCCGTGGGTGGCACGCACCTGCCCATTGCCGCGTTCGACATGGCGCGCGACGCGCAGGGCGGCTGGTGGGTCGTCACGCAGCGCACGCAGGCGCCGTCGGGTCTGGGGTATCTGCTGGAGAACCGGCTGCTCATCTCGCGCCTGTTCCCCGAGGCGTTCAGCCAGATGCATGTGCAGCGCTTGGCCGCCACCTACCGCGCACTGCTCGACGGGCTGCGGCAGATGAGCCCGGCGGGGGCGGATGCGCGCATCGTGCTGCTCACGCCCGGCCCCTACAACGAGACCTATTTCGAGCACGCCTACCTGGCGCGCTACCTGGGCCTCACGCTGGTGGAGGGCAACGACCTCACGGTGCGCGACGCGCGCCTGTACCTCAAAACGCTGCACGGCCTGCAGCCCGTGCACGGCATCCTCAAGCGCCTGGACGACGAGTTTCTGGACCCGCTGGAGCTGCGCAGCGACTCGCGCCTGGGCGTGCCCGGCCTGCTGCAGGCCATCCGCGCGGGCAATGTGCTGGTGGCCAATGCGCCGGGCTCGGCCTTCCTGGAGTCGTCGGCCATGCTGGGCTTCATGCCTGCGCTGTCGCGCCACCTGCTGGGCGAGGAGCTGGCCCTGCCCTCGCTGCCCACCTGGTGGTGCGGCGAACAGGCGGCCCAGCAGGCCGTGCTGCCCCAGCTGCCCCACAGCGTGATCCGGCCCACCTGGCCCAGCCTGCAGCGCCCGCCCGTGCTGGGCGGCACCCTGTCGCCGCAAGACCTGGCCCGGTGGACGGAACGCATCCAGGGCCAGGGCGACGAATACACCGTGCAGGCCTACCTGCCGCTGTCGCAGATGCCCACCTGGCGTACGGAAGGCGATGGTGGCCATGGTGGCGGTGGCGGTGGCGGCAGCCACATCGCGCCACGCTCGGTGATGCTGCGCGTATTTGCCGTGTGCGACGGCCCCGGCTCGTGGCGCGTGCTGCCCGGCGGGCTGGCGCGCATTGCCACCGACGAGCGCGAGATCGCCTCGATGCAGCGCGGTGGCAGCAGCGCCGATGTGTGGGTGCAGACCGATGGCCCGGTGGACACCACCACGCTGCTCGCACACAACCAGAGTGCCCCGGCCGTGGTGCACCGCAGCCGCCAGGTGACCAGCCGCGCGGCCGAGAACCTGTTCTGGCTGGGCCGCTACACCGAACGCACCGAAAACGTCACGCGCCTGGCGCGCATTGCGCTGCAGTGCCTCAATGGCGAAGACCAGTCGTCCCAGCCGCTGCTGGCCTGGCTCAGCACCCTGGCCGTGGGCCAGGGCCTGGTGCTGCCGTCGGTGCCGCCCGCCACGCAGGCGCGGCGGGTGTTCGAGCGCTCCCTCATCGCCGGGCTCACCCAGCCCGCGCTGGTGACCAGCGTGGGCTACAACCTGCGCGGCATCCTGGGCGCGGCATCGGCGGTGCGCGACCGCCTGTCGCAGGAGCATTGGCACCTGATCGTGAGCACCGAAGCCGAGTTTTTTGCGCAGGGCCCGAATGGCACAGGCGGCACCAACGACGGCGACTATTCGCCGCTGGAGGCCCTGCGCCAGCTCGAAACCCTGAGCGGCCGCACCGCTGCCATGACGGGCCAGCAGACCGACCGCATGACACGCGACGATGGCTGGCGGCTGCTGTCCATCGGCCGGCACCTGGAGCGCCTGGGCTTTCTGGCGGCGGCGCTGGAGGGCGGCCTGCAGACCGGTGCGGTGTTCGATGAAAGTGGCTTTGAGGCCATGACGGGGCTGTTCGACAGCACCATCACCTTCCACGCGCAGTACCAGCAGCGGCGCGACATGCCCGCGCTGCTGGACCTGCTGGTGATCGACCGCGACAACCCCCGGTCGCTGGCCTGGGTGGCCCAGACGCTGCGCGGGCGCATTGCCAAGATCGAGGCGGCGGCGGGCATGCCTGGCGAATCTGCCGCTGTGGGCATTCCCGAGGCGTCGGACTTGTCGCTGGCCGCCCTGTGTGCGCAGGATGCCCAGGGGCGGTACGCCGTGCTGGAGCAATACCTGGGGGGTTGCGTGCGGGGTGTGATGGGCCTGTCGGACGTGCTGGCCACGCGCTATTTCACCCATTCCGTGGATGCCCTGCGGTACAGCATCGGAGCTTGACCATGCGATTGCGCGTCATCCATGAAACGGTGTACCAGTACACGCCTGCGGTGCAGAACGCCCAGCACATGGCGCATTTGCGGCCACGCACCGGGATGGTGCAGCGGGTGCTCACCCATGCGCTGCAGATCGACCCCGCCCCCGCCCAGTGCGAAGCCACGCAGGACGTGTTTGGCAACACCCGCGCGTTTTTCAGCCTGCCCTTCACCCACGAGCGGCTGCTTGTGCGTGCCGAGACCTTGCTGGAGACCGCCCCGCCGCCCGCCGCCCTACCCGGCGAGCCCTGGGAGGCGGTGCGCGAGCGGCTGGCCTACCGGCGGGGCATGCCCTACCACCCGGCCACCGAATTCAGCTTTGCCTCGCCCTACATCCCCCGGCACGCCGACTTTGTGGCCTACGCCCAGGCGAGTTTTGCGCCGGGGCGCCCGCTGATGGATGCGGCACGCGATCTGATGGCGCGCATCCACGCCGACTTTGCCTACGCGGCCAACGCCACCGACGCGGGCACGCCCGCACTCGAATCGCTGCGGCTGCGCCGGGGCGTGTGCCAGGACTTTGCCCACGTGATGATCGGCTGCCTGCGCAGCCTGGGCCTGGCGGCGCGGTATGTGAGCGGCTACCTGCTGACCGCGCCCCCACCGGGCCAGCCCCGGCTGGTGGGCGCCGATGCCTCGCACGCCTGGGTGTCGGTGTGGTCGCCAGCGGCCGGGCAGGACGGCGATGCGCCAGACAGCGCGGCGTGGTACGACCTGGACCCGACCAACGACCGCGCCGCAGGCGAGGACTATGTGACGCTGGCCATCGGGCGCGACTACGCCGATGTGTCGCCGCTGCGCGGCGTGATCCACGGTGGCGACCACCATGTGCTGCAGGTGGGGGTGACGGTGGAGCCCGTGGCCGCCCCGGCCCCCGCCCTCACGCCGCCGACGGCACCAGAAAATCTCGGCTGATCCGCGCGCCCAGGTCGTTCACCCGCTCCAGGAACTGCGTGAGGTAGGCATGCAGGCCGTTGGTGAAGATTTCGTCGATGCGCGCAAACTTGAGGTGCGCCAGCAACCGCCCCGCATGCCGCTGCGTCTCGCCCGACTGGCTGCTGCCCAGCATGTCGAGGTTGCCCAGCACCTCCTTCATGCAGGCATGCAGTGAGCGGGGCATGTCGGCCCGCAGGATCAGCAGCTCGGCCACGCGCTCAGGTGTGATCACGTCGCGGTAGACCTTGCGGTAGGTCTCGAAGCCCGAGACGCTCAGCAGGATCGCACTCCAGTGGTAAAAGTCAGGGTCCTGGTCCTGCGCGGTGGCCGCCCCCATGAAGTCGCTCTGCGCCGCATGGAACTTCACATCCAGCAGGCGCGCCGTGTTGTCGGCCCGCTCCAAAAACGTGCCCAGGCGCATGAAGTGCAGGGCCTCGTCCTGCAGCATCGTGCCCACCGTCGCGCCCCGCGACAGGTGTGAGCGGAACTTCACCCACTCAAAGAAATGCGCCGGGTCGCTCTCCAGCGCGCCACTCGCTATCAGCCGGTTCACCTCCAGCCAGGTCTGGTTCTGGATCTCCCAGGCCTCGGTGTTGAGCGCACCGCGCACGGCCCGCGCGTTCTCGCGCGCAGCCTGGAGGCAGGCCACGATGGACGAGGGGTTGGCCGGGTCCTTGACCATGAAGTCCAGCACCTTGGCCGGCACCACGGCGCCATGCTGGGCGGTGTAGGCAGGCAGAAGTTCGCTGATAGACAGCAGGCCCTGCCAGCCCTGCAGGGCCACCTCGGCGGACTGGGGCAGCAGCGCACTCTGGTAGTTGACATCCAGCATGCGGGCGGTGTTCTCTGCCCGCTCGGTATAACGCGCCATCCAGAACAAGTGGTCGGCAGTGCGGCTCAACATGGGGATGTCCTTCCTGGGGTCTGTGTCTCTGCCCGCACCAAGCAAATTCCAGGCCCCAACCACCCATACCGGGTAAAAACAGGCGCTACCGCCTGTCCCTATTCACTTTTTCGCTATCTTTTTGATAACAGGTGGAGCCACAGGTGCAGCGGCCTGCGGCGGGGTGGCCGCCGCTGGTGCGGGAACCGCCACGCGCTGGCCTGCAGCGCGCACCACGTCGTGCACAAAACGGAGCTTGGCGAGTGCCTGCTCGGCCAGGGCGAAGGGGTAGGCATCCAGTTGCCCCAGGCTGCGCGTGAGGCTGTTGAGCAGCAGCGTGAGGGGCACGAGGTGCTGCAGCATGGTGTCGAAGTCGGGCGCCGGGGTGCCAAAGGGATCGACGGCCCGGCTGTGCTGCGCGCCGTAGATGCCAGGCACGGTGACTTCGGTGGCGTAGCTGGCCGACGTCTCCAGCAGGTCGATCATGTGCAGGTAGTGGGCCCAGGTCTCGGCCCAGTCCTCCCAGGGGTGGGCTGCGGCATAGGCGCTGACGTGGTTTGTGGCCCAGTCGCCGCCCTCGTTACCCTTGGCGTAGTGGGCCTCCAGCGCAGCGGCATAGTCCTGGCGCTCGTCGCCAAACATTTGTCGAAAGTCGTCCAGCCCCCCGCCGTCCCACACCAGCTGGTCCCAGTAGAAGTGGCCCGACTCGTGGCGCAGGTGGCCGATGAGCGTGCGGTAGGGCTCGCCCAGCGCGATGCGGCGGCGCGCGCGCTCATCATCATCCGCCTCGGCCACGTTGAGCGTGATGGTGCCGTTGTGGTGGCCCGTGAGCACTGGCGGGCCCCCAGGCACCTCGGCCAGCAGGTCGAACACGGGGCCGCTGCGCCCGGGCGCGGGCGCGAGGCCCAGGCGCGCCAGGCTGTAGTACAGCCGCCGCTTGGCGCTCTCGATCTGCATCCAGCGGCCCATGTGGGCCGGCTCCGACACGTCGGGCATCAACCGGGTCTGGCGGCAGGAGGGGCACAGCGCCTGGGCATCGTGCGCAGGCACGGCAAAGTTGCAGGCCTGGTGCTCGGTGTGGTTCTGGCACATGCGGTAGAGCGCGCCGCCCCCGCTCGGCCCCAGCCGCTGCCACAGGCCCGGGCTCTGCTGCGGCGCAGGCTCCACGGCCGCCATGACCAGGGCATCGGGCAAGAAGGCCAGCGCTTTGCCACAGTGCAGGCACTGCACGCTGTCGAAAAACACCAGGTGACCGCAATGGTCGCAATTGAATACCCGCATGGTGAGGAGCTTATCGGGGGAATCGAATGGTGACACGCCCTGAGGCGACCATGGCCTGGCCGTGCCGCAGAAATGGAAAGAGCAGGCACCAGGACATGCCCGGTGCCTGCTCCGCAGGATATGAGTGGCCCGGCACGGTGGGGCGATGGCCCGCCCGTGCACTAGCTACCGCACGCGGCCCGCTCAGGGGCGCACAACAATGCTGTTTCGCACTTCACGCACGTGTTTGGTGTTGCGAGCAATGTTTTCGGCCTGGTTCTTTTCGGCCTGCGACTTCGCAAAGCCCGACAGCTGCACCGTGCCGTTGAGCGTCTCCACACTGATGGAGGTGGCGGACACGTTCTTGTCTTCGGCCATCTTGGCCTTGATCGCGGTCGTGATGCCCGCGTCATCCACATAGGAGCCCATTGTCTGTTGCTCGCGGGCCACCGAACAGCCCGTAGCGGTGACGATGGTGATGCCGGCAACAGCGGCGAAAGCGAGGGCACGTGCGTATTTCATGGTGTTTTCCTTTTTCAAGAATGGTTGGGAACGCGGGTGCAGGAACATGAGCAGTCTATCGGTCTGTACACCCTCCTCACCGATCGACCGGGGAACCACGTCGGGCCTTATCCCGACAGCGTGATTGTTCAGTAGGAACGGCGGCGGCGGGACAACCACAGGGCCAGCGTGGCCACGGCGGCGCCCGAAGCGGCGGCCATCACCAGCGACTTGCCGGGTTGTGCAGCCACATACCGCCCTGTCGCATCGGCAGCATGCTGAAACTGTCGGCGCGCCCGGGCACTGGTCTCCGCGCAATAGTCAATGCTGCGCGCTGCCAGGGCCTGGGCACGGGCTGCCAGGTCGTCGATGGCGGGATCGACCCGGTCACGCAAAGCCTGCACTTTGTTTTCTGCCTGGTCCAGCGAGTGGTCGGCCACGTCGCGTGTGGCCTGCACAGCCTCCTGCGCGGTTTGCAGCACGTTGTCGGCCAGATTGCGGGCGTTGTCGGTCAGGGGATGATTTGCGGTGGGAAGGCTCATTGGGACAGGCTCCTTGGAATCATGTGTGAGGGTGAGGGAAAGGCGCCGCTGCGACCTGCAGGGGTTGGCGAAAAACTATCCCTTTTTGAGAAGTCCCAGGACAAAGGTCACTACGGCCATGATCACAAACACGAAGAACAGGATTTTGGCGATGCCCACGGCCCCGGCAGCGATACCGCCAAAGCCAAAGAGCGCGGCAACCAGGGCGATCACCAGAAAGACGACTGCGTAGTGCAACATTTTTTCCATCTCCTTGTGGGTGGCCGGAACTCCGGCGTTGGGATGGCGCGAGAACCTCAGCGCCTGCACTCCACTGTAGGCAACAGACCGTTTCACGGATGCCGGTGTCCAGCGCGCGCCCTTGTCGGCGCCACTGCGGCAGGGGTGTAGGACGGAACGCCGCACGCCGCACGCCGGCTGCAGGCTGCAGGCGGAGGGGGAGCTGCAGGTGCGCCGAGGGTGCATGGCAGGTGTGGCGCGCAACGCCAGGGCCGTGCCAATCCCCGCAGGTCGTGGAGGACGGGCCTGGGAGTGAGCCCTCCCCCTTCAGTCGGCCTGTTTGGGAAGCGCCTGCACAGCCGCAGCCCCCCGCTGCAGCGGCAACACCGCCGACAGCAGGGTGCCATGGCCGGGGCGCGAGGTAAGCGCCAGCCGCCCCCCTGCCGCTTCGACGCGGTGGCGCATGCCCGCCAGCCCGTGCGAAGTAGGGCGCACGGTCGCGGGGTCGAACCCCACCCCGTCGTCACGCACCTGGACCGCCACATGGGTCGGATAGGCGTGCACCGACACCAGCACCTTCTGGGCCTTGGCATATTTGCCAATGTTGGTCAGGGCCTCCTGCACCATCCGGTACACCGTGAGCTGGGTGGCATCGGGCAGCTGCACGGCCTCCAGGCTGGTTTCCACCTCGGTGCCCGCACGCTCGGCGTACTCTCGCGTCAAGATTTCGAGCGCAGCGGTGAGCCCCAGGTTGGACAGGGACGAAGGGCGCAGGTCCTCGATGATGCGGCGCTTGAGTGCGATGCCGCTGTTGAGGGTGTCCGTGAGGTGCTTGAGACGCTCTGCAACATCCGGCGCCGTGGCGTTGATCTTGGACTTGAGGCGTGCCACGTCAAGTTTTGCAGCTGTCAGCAAAGCCCCCAGTTCGTCATGCAGCTCGCGCGCCAGGTGCCCGCGTTCTTCCTCGCGCACCTGCTGCAAATGGTTGGCCAGCTCCGACAACGTGGCCGTGCGCTCGCGCACCAGGCCCTCCAGGCGGTCCCGCTCGCGCTCCAGCAGCTCCTGCTCCCGCAGGTTCACGGCCTGCACGGCCTGCGTCTGGCGCAGGTAAAGATAAAAGGCCAGCAGGCCAATCGCCGTGACGGTCGCAATGCCGATGCGCGACAGCGTGAGGGACTGCTCGATCTGCTCACGGCTTTGCGCCAAGCGCGTGTCGCTGCGTGCAATCAGCTCCTGCGCGTGGTTGCGGATCGCCTCCATGTGTTCCTTGCCCAGATCGGTGTTCAGAACAAACTTCCAGGCGTCTTCATTGCCCTTGCGCCGCAGGCGCAGGCTCAGTTCCATTTCGGCAAGCTTGCGTGAGATCTGCCGCGACAGCAGGGCAAACTCCTGCATGTCTTCAGGCGAGGTCATGAACTGGTTGCGCAGCCGGTCCAGGTTGGTCTGCACAGTGGCCACGGCCTTGTCGTAGGGCTCCAGATACGCCTCGTTGCCGGTCAGCAGGTAGCCCCGCTGACCTGTCTCCGCATCCAGCATGCTCCGCAGCAGCCTGTTCACGTCGCTGCGGGTGGCCATGCCCTGGGCCATCTGCTCCAGCGCATGCTGCGATCGCATGTGCCCCGTTTCGTTGATGCCCACCAGCACCATGGCGGCCAACAACACCATGGGCAGGCTCAGCGCCATCTTGCGGACCTTGGGCAGCCAGCGCTGGGTGTTTTCCTGGAGATTCATAGGCTTATTCTGGATAATGGACCGTCACCTGACCGGGGTTCCGTCTATGCTTGCGCACGCCGGGCCACCCGAACACTTACACGCACAGGCAGCACAGTGGCTGCCCCACGAAAGAAACATCAATGATCAAGATCGGCATTGTGGATGACCATGCAATTGTTCGCTCCGGCCTGCGCCAGTTTCTGTCTGAACATGTAGACCTGCGGGTGGAAGGCGAAGCTGCCAATGGCCGCGAAGCCATCGATCTGGTGCGCAACAAGGAAATCGACGTGTTGCTGATGGACCTGTCGATGCCCGGCCAGAGCGGGCTCGACGCGCTGGCCATGCTGCGTGCGAAAGCGCCAGACATGGGCATCCTGATCCTGAGCGGCTATCCCGAAGAACACTATGCGATCAACCTGATCCGCCAGGGCGCCAGTGGCTACCTGAACAAGGAATGTGAGCCTTCGGAGATTGTGGAAGCCATCCGTACCATCGCGCTGGGCCGCCGCTATCTGACCCCCACCGTGGCCGAGTTGCTGGCCCAACAACTCAACCGCAAGGACGATGCACCGCCCCACGAGCAGCTGTCGGAGCGCGAGTTCCAGGTGTTCCTCAAGCTCGCCAAGGGTGAGACTGCTGGCGACATCGCCAAGGCGCTGTCGCTGAGCGTCAAGACCGTGAGCACGTACCGCACCCGGTTGATGGAGAAAATGAGCCTGTCGTCCAACAGCGACCTGACCTATTACGCGCTCAAGAACCGTCTGATTGATTGACATGGAGAGGGCTTCGCCGGTGACCAGAGCAGTCAAAGGCCCCGGCGATGCGCTCCGAAGCCACCCAATTTGGTTGGCAAGGGCTCCAACGGGATCGTGCATCCTTCTCGCCCATGCGAGCGCGGCATGGGCGTCACGCGCCCGAGGATGAACTCAGGGAACCGCTTGCTTCGGCACCGATCGGATGGCTGCTGTGCAACACGCAGTAATCCACCAACGCATCGATTTCGTTGGATTTGTCAAACACGGCGTCCACCCCCAGCTGTGCACAGCGCATGCGCACATCGGGGGTGGCATAGTTGCTCAGCACCACCATCTTCTGCCCAGGTCGGCGCGTGCGGCAGGCTGCCAGCACCCCCAGGCCACTGCCCTGCCGCAGGAACAGATCGACGATGGCCAGGTCCCACTGCTCGGCGTGGGTAGAGAGCCACTGTGTGCCTTCGTCCTCGGTTTCTGCCACTCCCACGGCTTCCACAGACGCAAGCTCTTCCAGAGTCCCGATCAGGTTCTCACGGATGGTCGCGTTGTCTTCAACAATGTAAGTGCGCAGCTTCACAGACGGGTCCACTTTGGCGATCAGCGCGGAGGTACGCTGCTCTCACCCCGAATTTAAGCAAAGGGGTGCCTGAATTCTGCCAGCGGCCACAGGCTGGGGTTGTAGGAGCAGTCCTACCGCGCAACACACACCGGGCAATGTGGAGCGCGCTGCACGCGCATGGTGTTCCACTCCATCGAGCGGCCGTCCAGCATGAGCAGTCGGCCTGCCAGCGAGGACCCGACGCCTGCCAACAGCTTGAGCGCCTCGGCTGCCTGCATCGCACCCACCACGCCCACCAGGGGGGCGAAGACGCCCATGGTGGAACAGCGCACCTCTTCGAATTCCGCGTCGGGCGCAAAGACGCAGGCATAACAGGGCGACTTTTCGTCGCGCGGGTCCACCACCGTGATCTGACCGTCAAACTGGATCACGGCGCCCGCCACCAGGGGTTTGCCATGGCGCACACAGGCGGCGTTGACGGCGTGGCGCGTGGTGTAGTTGTCGCTGCAGTCGAGCACCACCGTGGCATCCCGCACCAGGCGCTCCAGGGCCGCCGCGTCCACCCGGGTCTGCAGCCGGGTCACCCGCACCTCGGGGTTGATGGCCGCGATGGCCTCGGCCGCTGACTCCACCTTGGGGAGCCCCACCCGCGCTGTGGTGTGCGCAATCTGGCGCTGCAGGTTGGTCAGGTCCACCACATCGCCGTCCACCAGCGTGATATGTCCTACGCCGGCTGAAGCCAGATAGAGCGCGGCGGGCGACCCCAGCCCGCCGGCGCCGATGATGAGGGCGTGCGCGGCCAGCACCCGCTCCTGCCCTTCGATGCCCATTTCATCAAGCAGGATGTGGCGGGAGTAGCGCAGGAGCTGGTCGTCGGTCATGGGGAGTCAGGCGCGAAAGGGGGCAGGGCAGAAATACGGAGACGAAAGGAAAAAGGCTGGATTCCTCGCGAAATCCAGCCAGCAGAGCAGAGCGCGAAGGGCTCAATTCTCTTTCTTTTCTTCCTTGCGTTCCGTCAGGGTCTTGCTGACGAGCACGGGGCGGCCCTTGAGCTGGTTGAGCGCCTGCACCAGCTGGAAGTCCTTGTCGGTGCCGAACTCTGGGATCTTGCGGTCGGCGGCGGGCTTCTTGGCTTCCTCTTCCAGGCGCTTGCGGGCGTCCTCGCGGGCCTTTTCACGCGCCTCGTCCTTCTTCTCTTCGCCCTGGCCGCTGCCCAGGTGCTTTTCGAGGTCGGCCTCGCGCATGCGCAGAGCGGCAAACGGGCTGCCCTCTTCCGACTCGTCAATCATCACGTCGGGCACGATGCCCTTGGCCTGAATCGACTTGCCGCTCGGGGTGTAGTAGCGCGCCGTGGTCAGCTTGATGCCGGTATCCGGCCCCAGGGGGCGCACAGTCTGCACCGAGCCCTTGCCGAAGGTCTGGCTGCCCATGATGGTGGCGCGCTTGTGGTCCTGCAACGCACCGGCCACGATCTCGCTGGCCGAGGCGGAGCCTTCGTTCACCAGCACCACCACAGGCACGGACTTGAGCGCAGCAGGCAGCCGCTTGAGCGGGTCACCGCCGCCCCGGCGCTGGTAGTAATCGGGCGAGGCCTTGTAGGTGGCCTTGCTGTCGGCCAGTTGGCCGTTGGTGGAGACCACGGTCACGTTCTCAGGCAGGAACGCCGCCGAAATCGCCACAGCGGCATCCAGCAGCCCGCCCGGGTCGTTGCGCAAGTCCAGCACCAGGCCCTTGAGGTTGGGCTCCTGCTTGTAGACCTCTTCCACCTTGCGCACGAAGTCGTCCACCGTGCGCTCCTGGAATTGCGACAGGCGGATCCAGGCGTAGCCGGGCTCCATCACCTTGCCCTTGACGGACTGGGTCTTGATCTCTTCGCGCGTGATCGTGACGGGGAAGGTACGGCCTTCGTCCTTGCGGAAGATAGTGAGCGTGACCTTGGTGTTGGGCTCGCCGCGCATGCGCTTGACGGCGTCGTTGAGCGCCAGGCCCTTGACGGCGGTTTCGTCGATCTTGGTGATCAGGTCGTTGGTCTTGAGGCCCGCGCGGAAGGCGGGCGAGCCCTCAATGGGGGAAACGATTTTGATCAGGCCGTCTTCCTGCGTGATCTCGATGCCCACGCCCACAAACCGGCCCGAGGTGCCTTCACGGAATTCCTTGAAGGACTTCTTGTCGAAATACTGGGAGTGTGGATCGAGGCTGGAGACCATGCCCGAGATGGCATCGGTGATGAGCTTCTTGTCGTCCACCGGCTCCACGTAATCGGTCTTGACCAGGCCAAACACGGCGGACAGCTGCTGGATTTCTTCCAGCGGAAGCGGTGTCATGGCACCGCGCGCCACGGTTTGCAGCGATACGGTGGTGAGCGCACCCGCCACCACACCCACCGACACCCATCCTGCAATCTTGAGTTTTTGGCCCATACAACACCTTTACCGCATCAAAACCAATATACACCTTGGAAGGGCCAAACCCGCCGCAGTTCCGCATGGATGCTCACTTTGGCGGCGATCAGCGGGGTTTTTCCCCGCCTTTACCAACGATTTACGCCTTGCCCTGCGAAGCCACGGCGGCGGCGGCCTTGGCTGCAGCCTCGGCGTCACCCAGATAGTAGTGACGGATGGGCTTGAGGTTGGCGTCGAGTTCGTATACCAGTGGAATCCCGTTGGGAATGTTCAGGCCCACGATGTCGGACTCGGAAATGTTGTCCAGGTACTTCACCAGCGCACGGATGGAGTTGCCGTGCGCGGCCACCACCACGCGCTTGCCCGAGCGGATGGCGGGCGCCATGGCCTCGTTCCAGAACGGCAGCACGCGGGCCACGGTGTCTTTGAGGCATTCGGTCAGGGGCACGTTCTCGGCCGCCACACCGGCATAGCGGCGGTCGCCGCGCTCGCTGCGGGGGTCGCTGGCTTCCAGGGCGGGCGGGGGGGTGTCATAGCTGCGGCGCCACACCAGCACCTGCTCGTCGCCATACTGCTTGGCCATGTCGGCCTTGTTCAGGCCCTGCAGGGCGCCGTAGTGGCGCTCGTTCAGGCGCCAGTCCTTCACCACGGGCAGCCAGGTGCTGTCCATCTCGTCAAGCGTGTACCACAGGGTGTGGATGGCGCGCTTGAGCACGCTGGTGAAGGCGAGATCGAACTCGTAGCCCTCGGCCTTGAGCAGCTTGCCGGCCGACATGGCCTGGGACACGCCAGTGGGCGTCAGATCCACATCGGTCCAGCCGGTGAAGCGGTTTTCAAGGTTCCAGGTGGATTCGCCGTGGCGGATCAAAACGAGCTTGTACATGGTTTCCCCAGGAAAGGCGGGTCAAAAGAAAGCGGGCCAAAACCCAGCATTCTAGAATTACGCCGTTCGCCAACCCAAGGAAACTTCGTGAAATTCATTATCGACAACTGGTATCTGATCTTTGTTGCACTGGCTTCGGGCGGCATGCTGCTGTGGCCGGTCCTCAAGAACGCCAGTGGCGGCTCGCTGACGCCCGCACGCGCCGTGCAGCTCATCAACCGCGAGAAAGCCGTGGTCATCGACGTCTGCGAGACCGAGGAATTTGCTGCTGGCCATGTGGGCGGCGCCAAGAATGTGCCTCTGGGCCAGCTCGAAGAGCGCTTGCCCACCGTGGTCAAGAACAAGGCCCTGCCCGTGGTGCTGGTCTGCGCCAGCGGCGCCCGCGCCAACCGCGCCGCGGCGATTGCCAAGAAGCTGGGCTACGACAACGCACAGGCCATGGCCGGTGGTCTGAAAGCCTGGCGCGAAGCCAGCCTCCCTGTGGAAAAAGCCTGAAGAAGGTGCCAACGAACCCGCCATGCCCGCTCGTTCCGCAAAAACGCACCCCCTGGGCGTTGCAAATGCTCGCCATAGCCCCAGCTATGGCTGTGCTTTGCGCCTGGATGGGGCGCGTTTTTGTGGCCCGCTCGGACACGCCGGGTCCCTTGACACCTTCCCACCCCCAGCCTGTCTGTCTTGTTAGACCCTTGTCCCCGATGTTTTCAGGAAGATCGCCATGCAACCCGTGAAGATGTACACCACCGCCGTCTGCCCCTACTGCATCCGGGCCAAGCAGATCCTCAAGTCCAAGGGGGTGGAGCAGATCGAGGAGATCCGCATCGACACCGACCCCGCCGCGCGCAGCCACATGATGGAGATCACCGGCCGCCGCACGGTGCCGCAGATCTACATCGGAGACACCCACGTGGGCGGCCACGATGACCTGGTGGCGCTGGACAGCCGTGGCGAGCTGATGCCCCTGCTGGGCGCCGCCTGACCCCACCCCTGGGCGCTGCATAATGCAGCCCCATGCGCCCGCTGCGGGAGTTAGGCGACGATGGATAAGTCTCCGCGATGGCGCGCGCCCTGATTGGGGATGGAATGCAAGGCGCAAAGCGCAGCAATAGCCGTAGCTATTGCGAGCATTTGCAACGCAGCAGACCGCCCGAACCAGGGACGCGCCGCACGCGAGAGACTTGTTCAGCGTTGCCTTCACCCCGGCGGGTTTTGTTTTGCCAAAACCTCCTCGCAAAGAGACTTGTCAACCATGGCCGACCAAGAAAACCCCGTGTTCCAGATCCAGCGCGTCTACCTCAAGGACATGTCGCTGGAGCAACCCAACTCCCCCGCCATCCTGATCGAGCAAGAGCAGCCCAGCGTGGACATCCAGCTCGGCGTGGAAGCCACCCCCGTGGCCGAAGGCATCTTTGAAGTGTCCGTCACCGCCACGGTGCAGACCAAGATCAAGGACAAGACCGTGTTCCTGGTCGAAGCCAAGCAGGCCGGCATCTTCGAGATCCGCAACGTGCCGGAAGACCAGATGGGCCCCATCATGGGCATCGCCTGCCCCCAGATCGTGTACCCCTACCTGCGCGGCAACGTGGCTGACGTGATCAACCGCGCCGGCTTCCCGCCCGTGCACCTGGCCGAAATCAACTTCCAGGCCATGTACGAACAGCAGCAAGCGCAGGCCGCTGGCCAGGCTTCGCCCATCATCACGCAGTGATGTAGAACGCCCCCTGAGTCGCTTCGCGCCTTTCCCCTCTCTCTACGCGCTGCGCGCTACGGGAGGGGGATGCAGCCAGCGGGCTGGCAAAGCCAGTTCGCGGCTACTGCGCATGGGCCGCGCCGGTTCCACAAACGGCCGACGAAGCACCGCCCAGCGGGCCCTTGAAATCAATGCTATTTTTGGCCTCTACCGCCTGATAGATAAGCGCAAGCAGCTATGAAAATCATAGTCCTCGGCGCTGGCGCCTGGGGGACGGCCCTCGCCATGAGCGCGGCCCAGCACCCCACCGGGCATGCGGTCACCCTGTGGGCCCGCGATGCAGCCCAGGCGCAGAGCATGCGCACACAGGCGCAGAACGCCCGCTACCTGCCGGGCCTCGCCTTCCCCTCTTCTCTCTCCGTGGCCGACGGTGACCTGGGTCCGCTGCTGCCCGGCGCTGATCTGGTCGTCGTGGCCACGCCCATGGCGGCGCTGCGCGGCATGCTGCAGGCGCTGGCGGGCTGCACTGCACCCGTGGCTTGGCTGTGCAAGGGCTTTGAAGCCGTGCCCGCGGGCGCCGATTCGGCCTCTTTTGGGCTGCTGGCGCATGAGGTACAAACGCTGATAGCTCCTGATTTAATAGCAGGCGTATTCAGCGGCCCCAGCTTTGCACAGGAGGTGGCACGGGGCCAGCCCACCGCGCTGGTGGCTGCCAGCACCCATGCCGCCGTGCGCGATGCCCTGGTGGGCGCGTTCCACAGCAAAAGTGTGCGCGTGTACGCCAACGAGGACATCGTGGGCGTGGAAGTGGGCGGTGCGGTGAAAAACGTGCTGGCCATTGCCACCGGCCTGTGCGATGGCCTGGCGCTGGGCCTCAACGCCCGTGCCGCGCTCATCACGCGTGGCCTGGCCGAGATGACCCGCCTCGGGCTGGCGCTGGGCGCGCGGCCCGACACCTTCATGGGCCTGTCCGGCCTGGGCGACCTGGTGCTGACGGCCACCGGAGACCTCTCGCGCAACCGGCGCGTGGGCCTGCTGCTGGCCGAGGGCAAGAGCCTCCCCCAGGCCGTTCAATCGCTGGGCCATGTGGCCGAGGGCGTGTACAGCGCCCGCACCGTGGCACAGCGCGCGGCGCACCTGGGCGTGGAGATGCCCATCACCCGCGCCGTGGTCGCCCTGCTGGACGGCCAGCTCACGCCCGGCGAGGCCGTGGCGCAGTTGATGGGACGCGGGCCCGCATCCGAGTTGCTGTAGCGCCGCTGGCGGCCGGGCCGACACCGCCACGCGAAGAAACCCGCAGCAGCTGGCAAGCGCTGCGGTTTTTTCTGTTGGCGGGTGGGGGCTGCGGCGCTGGGGGCCTTCGCTGCAGTGCTCTGAAGCTCAGAACACGCCGAACAGCATCAGCAGCAGAACAATCGACAGCGGGACGCCGAGCAGCCAGGCAATGATGGGCATGGTGGTCTCCTTGGGTAAAAGGGTGAATGGACAAGGTGAAGCCACCTTAAGCCGCGCCCACACGCCTGGTTGTGCGCCAAGGCTGCGCCTGCCCGTAGGCCCGTGCCTACCGGCTGTCGGCAACGCGCCTGCCGCGCCCGGCCCCGCGCGCCCCCGTCACAAACCCAGTTCCAGCGCCAGCAGCTCGTCCACCGTCTGGCGGCGGCGGATCAGGCGGGCCTGGCCGCCATCCACCAGCACCTCGGCAATCAAGGGCCGCGTGTTGTAGTTGGAGGACATGCTCGCGCCATAGGCCCCCGTGTCGTGGATCACCAGCAGATCCCCCACCTGCGCGGCAGGCAGGTCGCGCGGCAGCACCACGCCGCCATCGCCCTGGGTGAACACGTCGCCGGATTCGCACAGCGGGCCAGCCACCACGCTGGGTTGCTCGGCCGCCTGGCTGCCATCTCGGCGCAGCACGCTCATCGCGTGGTAGCTGCCGTACATGGACGGGCGCATGAGTTCGTTGAAGCCGGTATCGACCAGCACAAAGTGGTTGTTGCCCGCGTTCTTGGTGGCGCGCACCTGGCCCAGCAGCACGCCCGATTCGGCCACCAGGAAGCGGCCGGGCTCAATCTCCAGCCCCAGCTTGTGGCCCACGATGGCCTCGGCCTGCTGGCGTGCCGTGTTCCACAGGCCAAAGTAATGCTGCGTGTCGATGACCGGATCGCCCGCACGGTACGGGATGGACAGGCCGCCGCCAGCCGAGATGGCGTGGATGCGCCGCATCGCGCGGGACACGGGCGTGCC
>CAYXSL010000023.1:2133-35433 GCA_964466605.1 uncultured Verminephrobacter sp. | reverse complement strand
TGTTGCCGTGGCCGCCCAGGTACTTGGTGAGCGAATGCACCACGATGTCGGCGCCATGCTCGATGGGCCTGAGAAGGTAAGGACTTGGAACCGTGTTGTCCACGATCAGCGGAATGCCGTGCGCGTGGGCCACATCGGCGAGCGCCCGGATGTCGGTCACGTTGCCCAGCGGGTTGCCGATGGACTCGATGAAGATGGCCTTGGTGCGCGCGTCGATGTGCTGCGCAAAGCTGGCCGGCTCGCGCGGGTCGGCAAAACGCGTGGTGATGCCCTGCTGCGGCAGCGTGTGCGCAAACAGGTTGTAGGTGCCGCCGTAGAGCGTGCTGGCCGAGACGATGTTGTCGCCCGCCTCGGCAATGGTCTGGATGGCGTAGGTGATGGCCGCCATGCCCGAGGCCACGGCCAGCGCGGCGATGCCGCCTTCAAGCGCCGCGACGCGCTTTTCCAGCACGTCGGTCGTGGGGTTCATGATGCGGGTGTAGATGTTGCCCGGCACCTTCAGGTCGAACAGGTCCGCGCCGTGCTGGGCGCTGTCGAAGGCGTAGGCCACCGTCTGGTAGATGGGCACGGCGACCGCCTTGGTGGTGGGGTCGGGCGCGTAGCCTGCGTGGACGGCAAGGGTTTCGATCTTCATGCGGATGGGTCTCCCGTTGGGTGAATGGATACGCTGGTGCAGCGCGCCTGCGGCACGGTGTGCGCGCTGGCGGCAGCGGCCATTCTTGCACCGGGACGGTGCGCATGGGTCGAATCGTTGGCTATGAGCTTATGCGCAAACCGGAGGCGGGCCCGGTGCCTGCCGATGGGCCGAACCGTCTTCCTGCACCCGGTGGTCCGGCGCGAGCGCTCTTATTTGGTGAGCGCCTGGCCCGCTGGCCGGGTGCGGTAGAACTGCAGGGGCACCGCCTGCATGTCCTTGTTGTGCTGGTTGAGCACCGACTTCTTCATCTTGCCCACCACATGCATCTCGCAGGGCTTGCAGTCAAAACGCAGGGTGAGTTTTTCCTTGCCGTTGATGAGCATCAGCGGCTCGGCCTTGATGGTGCCCTGCACGCCCGTCACGCCCTTGGCCTGCTTGGGACACAGGCTCATGCTGAATCGCACGCAGTGCTTGGTGATCATGAGGCTGACTTCGCCTTCCTCCTCGTGCGCCTCGTAGGCTGCATCGATCACCTTCACGCCGTGGCGCACGTAAAAGTCGTGCGCTTTCTGGTTGAACACATTGCCCAGGAACGAGAGCGTGTCTTCGGGGTAGGGCACGGGCGGCTCCACCGGCACTGCGCGCTGCAGGCGGGCAAAGTTGCGCGCGCGGCAGTCTTCCAGGTCGGCCAGCGCGTCGCGGCGCAGCGCGTTGAGCACCGATGCGGGCACAAACCAGGGCTCGGACAGTTGCAGCGCAATGTCATGCACCGCGAAGATGGTGGCGCCGAAGCGGCCCAGCTGCTCGCGCAGGCTGGCTTCGGCCTTGGCGGTGTCGGTGGCGCTCTGGTGGGCGTGCTGCACCTCGGCGCAGCCCACGTTGCCGTCTTCGTCGGTCAGCATCAGGCTGAAGCCGGAAGGCGTTTCGGAGAGGTGCGCCCACAGGCCGATGCGGCGGTCGCTCGACTTTTTCTCCAGCGTGCGCACCCAGTCCATGTCGCGGTTGCGGTTGATCTCGGTGCCCTTGCGCAGATCCTTGAAGCCGTCCATCGGGTCCTTGGGGTACACGCGCCACTGGCCCACGCTGCGCGCGGACACGGGCTCGGCCACGTTGATGGCCATGCCCACCAGCTCCTTGTGCAGGTCGTAGTAGCACAGGCCGTCGCCGTTGTGCAGCACGGTGGCGGGGTCGCTCACCTCCAGCTCCACAAAGTCGGGGCCCACCTTGGTCACCCAGCCGATGGCCTGGCCCGGGTTCTTGGGGCTGTCGAACGCACCAATGTCTTCCTTGCGGCCGGTCACGAAGTAGTCGGTGAACTCGCGGTTGAAGTTCTGCAGCGGGTCGGGCGTGAAGGTAAAGGTAGTGCGCCCGCTGGATGAGCGCGACAGCGGGCGGCCCGCGCTTTCGCGTTCTTCCAGGATCTCGTCGATCAGCGTGCGGTAGTGGGCGGTGATGTTCTTCACATAGCCCATGTCCTTGTAGCGCCCTTCGATCTTGAAGCTGCGCACGCCCGCGTCGATGAGCGCGCGCAGGTTGCCTGACTGGTTGTTGTCCTTCATGGAGAGCACGTGCTTGTCGTGCGCGATGAAGCGGCCCTGCGCGTCGGTCACCTGGTAGGGCAGGCGGCAGGCCTGGCTGCAGTCGCCGCGGTTGGCGCTGCGGCCGGTCTGCGCATGGCTGATGTTGCACTGGCCGCTGTAGGCCACGCACAGCGCACCGTGGATGAAGAACTCGATGTTGGCGCGGCCCGGCGCATCCACCGGGCCCAGCGCCTTGTGCACGGCGGCGATCTGCTGCACCGTCAGCTCGCGCGCCAGCACGATCTGCGACAGCCCCGCGTCCTGCAGGAAGCGCGCCTTCTCGGGCGTGCGGATGTCGGTCTGGGTGCTGGCGTGCAGCTGGATGGGGGGCATGTCGTCTAGCGCGAGCAGGCCCATGTCCTGGATGATGAGCGCATCGGCACCGGCCTCGTACACCTGCCAGGCCATCTGGCGCGCGGCTTCGAGCTCGTCATCGCGCAGGATGGTGTTGAGCGTGATGAAGATGCGGCTGTTGAAGCGGTGCGCATGCTTCACCAGGCGCTCGATGTCGCGGATGTCGTTGCCCGCGCTGGCCCGCGCGCCAAACGCGGGGCCGCCGATGTAGACGGCGTCGGCGCCGTGGTTGACGGCCTCGATGCCGATGTCGGCATCGCGCGCGGGGGAGAGCAGTTCGAGCTGGTGGGGCAGGAGAGACATGGGGCGTGATTATCCCAGCGTGCCTTGCCGGGCGGTGGGCGCCGGACTCATTAGCGTGGTTAATGCCGGAGCAAATTGCTAAGTTTGCATAGCAAGTGCGGCAAATAGCCGCTCTCATGGCTAGGATGCAGGGCTTGTTGTGTACAAGATCGGTGCACAACATGCTTGCATTGACTGATTTGGAGACTCCGTACCGTGCTTCGCCCCGCTTTTGCTTCTTCGCCCCTGTTCCGAATTTCTGCCCTGACCGCTGTTGCGCTGGCCGCCAGCGTGGCTTCTGCGCAAGACGTGCAGACCGTCAAGATCGCCCACGCGGGCCCCGTGTCGGGCGGCATTGCCCACATCGGCAAAGACACTGAAAACGGCGTGCGCCTCGCGATTGACGACCTCAACGCCCAGAACCTGGTGATCGGCGGCAAGAAGATCAAGTTTGAAATTGCGGCCGAAGACGACGCGGGCGACCCGCGCCAGGCCACCGCCGTGGCGCAAAAGCTGTGCGACCAGAAGGTGGTGGGCGTGGTGGGCCATCTGCAGTCGGGCACCTCCATTCCGGCGTCCAGCATCTACGCCAAGTGCGACCTGCCACACATCACGGCCTCGGCTTCCAACCCCGATCTGACCAAGCCCGGCCACAAGACCACCTTCCGCCTGATCGCCAACGACAACGCGCTGGGCGCGGCGCTGGCGCTGTTTGGTGCGGATCACCAGAAGCTCAAGAGCGTGGCCATCATCGACGACCGCACAGCCTATGGCCAGGGCGTGGCCTCGGTGTTCAAGGCCACGGCACAACAAAAAGGCCTGAAGGTGGTGGCCGAGGAGTTCACCAACGACAAGGCCACTGACTTCATGGCCATCCTCACCGGCATCAAGAACAAGAAGCCCGACGCCATCTTCTACGGCGGCCTGGACGCGCAGGCCGGCCCCATGCTGCGCCAGATGGAGCAGCTGGGCCTGGGCAATGTGAAGTTCTTTGGCGGCGATGCGCTGTGCACCGAGAAGCTGCCCGAGCTGTCGGGCAAGACCCCCGCGCTGAAGAACGTGACCTGCGCCACTGGCGGCGCATCGGTGGACAAGATGCAGGGCGGCGCCGACTGGAAGAAGCGCTACGACGCCAAGTTCCCCGGCCAGTTCCAGATCTACAGCCCCTACGCCTATGACGCCGCCATGGTGCTGGCCGACGCCATGAAGCGCGCTAACTCGGTGGACTCCAAGGTGTTCACGCCCTTCCTGGCCAAGACGGAGTACAAGGGCGTGACGGCCAACATCGCCTTCACGGCCAAGGGTGAGCTGACCACGCCCGCCGTGACGCTTTACACCTTCAAGGACGGCAGCCGCGTGGCGCTGAACTGAGTCCCGCTGCGTTAGCGAAACCTTCAACGGCCGCCCTGTGCGGCCGTTCTTGCGTTGGGGGTTTGCCTTTACAGTCGGGCGCGTAGCCAACGGGCGGCTGGTGCCCGGCAAGGAGCAGTCTTATGCGTGCAGTGTTTGGATTGGTAGGGCTGGTCGTGGTGCTGGCCATCGTGGGCCTGCTGGCCAAAAAGCAGCTGTCGGCCACGCGCGCCCCGGTGCCCGCGCTGCAGACGGCCCCCGGGGCCGCACCCGCATCGGCTCCCCCGGCCACCGTGCGCGAGCAAAGCCAGCAGGTGCAGCAACAGGTCAAGCAGCAGATGGAAAGTCTGATGCAGCAGGCGCGCCCCATGCCCGAGGATGCGGCAAAATAATGAATAAAAATGGCCGTTTGCGCGCGTCTGTATTCATTTTGTTGCTATCAATATCGAAGTAATGGACAAAAACCCTGACGACACCCACTGGATGCGCTTGGCCCTGGCCGAGGCGCAGGTGGCCGCACAGGCAGGCGAGGTGCCCGTGGGCGCCATCGTGGTGAAGGAGGGCGAGGTGATTGCCACGGGCCGCAATGCCCCGGTGCAGGGCCACGACCCCACGGCCCACGCCGAGATCGTGGCCCTGCGCGCCGCGGCGCAGCGCCTCTCCAACTACCGGCTCGACGGCTGCAGCCTGTATGTAACGCTGGAGCCCTGCGCCATGTGCAGCGGCGCCATGCTGCATGCGCGCCTGGCCCGCGTGGTGTATGGCGCGGCGGAGCCCAAGACAGGTGCGGCAGGCTCGGTGCTGAACCTGTTCGGCCATGCCGAGATCAACCACCAGACCGAGGTGCTGGGCGGCGTGCTGGCCGATGAATGTGGCAGCCTGCTGAGCAGCTTTTTTGCGCAGCGCCGCCGCCAGCAGCGCGCCGACGCATTGGCCCGCCACCCGCTGCGCGACGACGCCCTGCGCACGCCTGATGCAGCGTTTGCCGATTTGCCTGGTTACCCGTGGGCGCCGCAGTACATCAGCGACCTGCCCAGCCTGGCGGGCCTGCGGCTGCACTATCTGGACGAAGGCCCGCCAGACCCGGCGACGGCACCCCGCACCTGGCTGTGCCTGCATGGCAACCCGGCCTGGAGCTACCTGTACCGGCGCATGCTGCCCGCCTTTCTGGCCGCCGGCGACCGCGTGGTGGCGCCCGACCTGATTGGCTTTGGCAAAAGCGACAAGCCCAAGAAGGAGGGCTCCCACCAGTTCGAATGGCACCGCCAGGTGCTGCTGGAGCTGGTCGAGCGGCTCGATCTGCGCAACGTGGTGCTGGTGGTGCAGGACTGGGGCGGCATCCTGGGCCTGACGCTGCCCATGGCGATGCCCGAGCGTTTTGGCGGCCTGCTGGTGATGAACACCTTGCTCGCCACGGGCGACGCGCCCCTACCGAAGGGGTTTGTGGACTGGCGCGCAATGTGCCGCGACAAGCCGCTGTATGGGGTAGGGCGCCTGCTGGCGCGTGGCAACCCGCACCTGGGCCCGGCTGAATGTGCGGCCTACGACGCGCCGTTCCCCGACAAAGGCTACCGTGCCGCGCTGCGCGCGTTCCCCGAACGCGTGCCCGCCGCTACCGAAGACCCGGGCGCGGCCCTGTCGCGTGCGGCCCGCGATTTCTGGCAGCAGCAGTGGCAGGGCCAGAGCCTGATGGTGGTGGGTGCCCAAGACCCGGTGCTGGGCCTGCCCACCATGCGCGCGCTGCAGCAAACCATCCAGGGCTGCCCCGAGCCCATGGTGCTGCCGGATGCGGGCCACTTTGTGCAGGAGCATGGCGAGGCGATCGCTGCGCGGGCTGTGGAATACTTCTCGTTTCCTGGTGCTGGCAGCTCTAACGGCTGACACGGCGCCAGACCTCTCTTTTTGACGGAGCAGGCCCCTGGCGGGCCTGAGCGCTTTGCACGACCACGATCACGACCATTCGCAGTGCCACCACGACCACGGTCCCAAGCACATCTACATCTATTCGCCCTCCAGCGCCGTGCGCGACAAGGCGGCCTTCAAGCGCGGCATTGCACGGCTCAAGGCCCTGGGCCATGAGGTCGAGGTGGACGCCGATGCGCTGGCCACCCACACGCGTTTTGCAGGCGACGACGCAACCCGGCTGGCGGCCATCCACCGTGCAACCGCCAGCGGTGCCGATGTGGCGCTGATCTCGCGCGGGGGCTACGGCCTCACGCGCATCCTGCCGGGCATCCGCTACAAGGCCGTGGCCAAGGCGATCGACAAGGGCATGCACTTTGTAGGCGTGAGCGACTTCACCGCCTTCCAGCTCGCCGTGCTGGCCAAGACCGGCGCCACCACCTGGGCGGGCCCCTCGCTGGGCGCCGACTTTGGCGTGGCGGGCGAGCCCGACGACATCATGGAAGCCTGCTTCGACGACCTGCTCACCGGCCATGGCGAAGGCACGGGCTGGCGCATGCACAACGAGAAGCCCCACGCCACCACGGGCAAGCCCGCCGTGCCCAATGTGTACGTGAAAAGCGCCACGCTGTGGGGCGGCAACCTGTCGGTGCTGGCCTCGCTGGTGGGCACGCCGTATCTGCCGCAGATCAAGGGCGGGGTGCTGTTCATCGAAGACGTGCACGAGCACCCCTACCGCATCGAGCGCATGCTCACCCAGCTGCTGCACGCCGGTGTGCTCGCCCAGCAGAAGGCCGTGGTGCTGGGGCAGTTCACCAACTTCAAGCTGGCGCCGCACGACAAAGGCTACAAGCTGCAGTCGGTGGTGGACTGGCTGCGCAGCCAGATCAAGGCACCGGTGCTGACCAACCTGCCGTTCGGGCATGTCGAAACCAAGGTGCTGCTGCCGGTGGGGGCGACGGTGTCGCTGTCGGTGGAGGAGCGCGATGCGCTGATCTACTGGGGGCACCAGCAGTGAAGCAAGAGGGCTGGGCCGGGCGCGTGGCCCAGGGGGGCGGCAGGCTCAGAAATACCGGAACCGGGGTTCCTGTGGCGCCTGGGGTGTGCGCAGGGACAGCGGTAATTGCCCCTGGAACAAGGGGGTGACGTGGTCCAGCACCTTCTGGGCAACGGCCTCGCCCCGCAAGGGCACCAGGATGTCAAACAGGTCGGTGCGCAGGTACCACAGCGCCTCGATGTCGCCCGCGTACCGCAGCCGCATGTTCATGCGCGCCACTTCGCAACCCGACACGCCCATCAGGCCCTGCAGCATCGCCTGGCGCACTTCCTCCAGCCCCTGGTCGCGCACCCAGGCCGTGGACGACGGCTTGTCACGGCCGAGCAGGTCGTGCAGGTTGTTGCGGAGATTGGGTTTGTTCCAGCGCATGGGCGGAGCGCACAAGGGTTTTTGTAACAGAGTCGATCAAATTAAGCGGGAGTGAGGATTGACGCAAGGGTGGCGCTCCTCTTTTTGTATAAAGACAACAGCTCGGCCCGGTTTGTTGCGAACTCTTACGTATTGGGCACGCATTGCTTGCAATGCCCTGACGCTGCCTGGCGGTGCTGTTGCTGGGGAATATGGGCCGCCGACGCGCAAGGGCCGCAACGGGCCGTCTGTGCGCAAGGATTCCTTTTTTTGCACTGGCCAGATGGCCCCGTTGTGGGAGGCCAGGAGCGCACGGGCCCAGGCGCGCCACCCCGCTAAGGATTGTTGACCCTTGAGTGGGTGCGTCTTCGTGGAGCTTGCACTAAACTGATTCACATGATGTTACTAACAGGCCATCGTTCATGAGCGTGCTGTCAACGGTGGTCTTCGCAGACATCTCGGGCAGCACCTCGTTGTATGAAACGCTGGGCAACGAGCGCGCCACGGAGGCCGTGACCCAGGTCACCCAGTGGATTGCCGACACCATCGCAACCCATGGCGGCCGGGTGGTCAAGAAGCTGGGCGACGGCGTGTTGTGCATTTTTGGCGACGCGGCCGGGGCAGTCTCGTCCACCGCCACCATGCTGCGCCAGCACCAGGAGCGGCTGGGCCGCTGGCCGCAGCCGCTGCGCATGGACATCCGCGTGGGCGTGGCCAGTGGCGAGGTGCTGGACGTGGATGGCGATTGTTATGGCGACGCGGTCAACGTGGCCTCTCGCCTGTGCGAGCGGGCCGGGCCCGCCGAAATCTGGGCCACCGAAACCACCGTGCTGCTCGCAGGCACGGCGCCCGATGCCTGGTACCGCAAGCTCGGCCACATGGAAATCCGGGGCAAGGCCGAACTCCTCATGCTCTACCAGGTGGAGTGGCGCGAGAACGAGGAGCCCGATTCCCTCACCATGCAGGCGGCGCTGGCCAGCAGCTTTGCCCCGGTAGACCCGATCCTGGGGGAAATCCAGTTCTCATGGCATGGGGTGAACATGTTGTTCACCTCGTCAGACGCCCCCGTGCATGTGGGCCGCGCCAACCATGCGCAGCTGTGCATCAACGACCCCCGGGTGTCGCGCCTGCATGCGCGCATCGACTGGCGCAACAGCGGTTTTGTGCTCACCGACATGAGCAGCTTTGGCACCTGGGTGCGCTTTGAGGGCAGCGATTCGCCCGTGCGGCTGCGCCGCGATGCCTGCATCCTGCACGGCACCGGGCAGATTGCGCTGGGCGTGCCTTTTACCGAGCCCAGCGCGCCGGTCATGAGCTTCCAGGTGGTGGGCACCAGCGTGCACCTGGGCTGAGCACTGGCCCGCTGCTGGGCCGCAGGCGCCCACAGGGGGGCGGCCCAACACCCTGCAGACACAACACAACAACAGGAGACACAACACATGGCGTGGATGAAACGGACGGCCGTCGGGCTGGTGGCGGCGGCGTTGCTGGCGGGCACGGGGGCCGCAGTGTATGTGCAGCGCAGCTTTGCGGTGGTGGACGGCACGCTGCAGGTGCCCGGGCTGCGCGAGGCCGTGCGCGTGCAGCGCGATGCATCGGACGTGACCCATGTGCGCGCACAGACCCCGCAGGACGCCTGGTTTGCCATGGGCTATGTGCATGCGCAGGAGCGCACCTGGCAGCTCGAATTCAACCGCCGGGTCATGCATGGCGAGCTGTCCGAAGTCTTCGGGCCCGCCACGGTCGAGACCGACAAGCTCATGCGCGCGCTCGACATCGCTGGCGTGGCCAAGCGCCAGTACGCCGGCCTGCCCCCGTATGCCAAGGACGCTCTGCAGGCCTACAGCCAGGGCATCCAGGCCTTCCACAAAGACCGCCCGCAGGCGCTGCCGCCCGAGTTCCATGTGCTGGGCGTGCAGCCCGGCGGTGCGCAGGGCGCGGTGTGGGAGCCCGAAGACAGCGTGGGCTGGGCGCTGATGATGGCGCTGGACCTGGGCGGCAACTGGGGCACCGAGTTTGCGCGCTTGTCCGTGGCGCGCATGCTCGACACAGACCGCCTGTGGCAGCTCATGCCACCCTATCCGGGCGAAAAGCCCGCCGCCTCGGCCGACCTCGCGGCGCTGTACCGCCAGCTGGGCGTGTACCGCGCGGCGGATGCGGGCTCGACTGCGGCGGCTCAGGGCGGCACGGCAGATGCAGTCAGCCGCAAGCCAGAAGGCCCGCTGGCCCGCCAGATCAGCACCGGCATGCTCGCATGGGCCGACGAGCTGGCCCGCAACGCGGGCACCAACGAAGGCAAGGGCAGCAACAACTGGGTGCTGGCGGGCTCGCGCACCGTGAGCGGCAAGCCGCTGCTTGCCAACGACCCGCACCTCGGCCTCTCGGCCCCGGCCATCTGGTACTTCGCAGGGCTGCAGGCGCCTGCAGGTCAGGCCTCGGACGGCACGCCCATTGCCGCCATTGACGCCGTGGGCGCGACCTTGCCAGGCCTGCCCTTTGTGGTGCTGGGCCGCACCGACAAGGTGGCCTGGGGCTTCACCAACACCGGCCCCGATGTGCAGGACCTGTACCTGGAGCAGATCAACCCGGCCGATGCCACGCAGTACCGCACGCCCGAGGGCTGGGCGCCGTTCGCCGTGCGCAAGGAGACCATCCGCGTCAAGGGCGAGGCCGACGTGGTGCTGCAAATGCGCAGCACCCGCCACGGGCCGGTGCTCAGCGACGTGCAGAAGTCGCACGCCGAGGTGCTGGACCTGGGCAAATACGTGCTGGCTCTGCGCTGGAGCGCACTGGACGACGACAACCAGACGGTGCTGGCAGGCTTCAAGACCAACCAGGCCAAGAGCGTGGACGAGCTCTTTGCAGGCCTGGCCCACTACCACTCGCCCATGCAGAGCGTGGTGGCGGCCGACGACCAGGGCACCATCCGCTTCAAGGCCGCTGGTCGTGTGCCGGTGCGCGACGTGGCCAACGACATCCGGGGCGTGGCGCCATCGCCCGGCTGGGATGCGCGCTACGACTGGAAGGGCTGGCTGCCCTACGAACAGACCCCACAGGACGATGGTGGCAAGGGCTGGGTAGCCACCGCCAACCAGCGCGTGACAGCCCCCGGCTACCCGCATTTCCTCACGCAAGACTGGGCGCTGCCTTACCGCTACGAGCGCATCGCACAACTCATCGAGGCCACCCCCAAACACGACGCGGCCAGCATGCAGGCCATCCACCGCGACGTAGCCTCGCTCGCCACGCGGCGCCTGCTGCCGCATCTGCAGCAGGCGCAGTCCGCGCACGTGCTGGCGGCCGCTGCGCAGAAAGAGCTGCAGGGCTTTGACGGCGTGATGGACGCAGGCCGCGCCGCGCCGCTGATCTTTGTGGCCTGGACGGACGAGCTGGCGCGGGGCCTCATCGTCCCGCGCATTGGCGAGGGCCGCTTCAAGGCCACCTACGGCAAGCGCGATTACCGTGCGGCCATCGAAGGCATCCTGGAGCGCAACGACAGCTGGTGGTGCCAGCCTGCGACCTGCGCCGAGCAGTCCGCCGCCGCCCTGGGCCGCGCGCTCGACCGCCTGCAGGCCGCCTACGGCGCAGACCCTGCCCAGTGGCGCTGGGGCGCCGCGCACCCCGCGCTCAGCGTGCACCGGCCTTTTGGCAATGTGCCTGCGCTCGCGCGCTTCTTTGACGTGAGCGTGCCATCGCATGGCGATGCGTACACCGTGAACGTGGGCCAGTACAACGCAGGCGAGGCCAAGGGCCCGTATGTGAACCGCCACGCCGCCTCGCTGCGCGCGGTGTACGACCTGGCCGATCTGGAGCAGTCGCGCTTCATCTACCAGACGGGCCAGAGCGGCCTGGTGTTTTCGCCGCGCTACCGCGACATGAGCACCACCTGGGCCAATACCGGCTACCGCGCCCTGCAGCGCCAGCCCGCGCGCTGGGCCCACAGCCTGACGCTGGCCCCCGCAACCCCTCCCACCGCCGCGCGCTAAGGCCGCAGCCAGGAATCATCGCCATGGGTTTTGTACCGTTGATCGAAGTCAGCCGGGGCGGCTTGCCCGAGTGCCAGCACTGGGGCGCCGTGGCCGTGGCCAACCGCCAGGGCCAGGTGCTGGCGCAGGTGGGTGACCCGTACACCGTCACCTTCACGCGCTCCACCATCAAGGCGTTCCAGGCGCTGCCCTTCATGCAGGCGCGCGGGGCCCGCGCTCTGGGCTGGGGGCAGGGCGAACTGGCGCTGCTGTGCGCCAGCCACAACGGCGAGCCCATGCATGTGGAGCAGGCCAGCCGCATGCTGGCCAGCGTGGGGCAGGACTATCACGCGCTGCGCTGCGGCTGCCACCGCCCCCTGTTCGCCGAGCTGGGGCTGGGCACGCTGCCCCAGGGTTTTGTGCCCGACGAACGCCACAACAACTGCAGCGGCAAACACGCGGGTTTTGTCGCCCATTGTGTGCAGCAGGGGCTGCCGCTGGAGGATCACCTGGACCCCGCCCATCCGCTGCAGGCGGCCATCCGCAACCACGTGGCGCAGGCCGTGGGGCTCGCCCCCGATCAACTGGCCATGGGCATCGACGGCTGCTCGGCGCCCAACTACGCCATGCCGCTGGCGCACCTGGCGCGGGGCTATGCCCGGCTGGCCGGTGGCGCGCCCGACACGGACCTGCACGAAAGCCTGACCACACTGGCCGACGCCATGGTGGCGCGGCCCGAGCTGGGTTCAGGCACCGGGCGGCACGATCTGGATTTCATGCAGGTAGGGCAAGGCGACTGGGTGTCGAAGACCGGCGCCGACGGCGTGCAGGTGGTGGGCAGCCGCAGCCGGGGCGAGGCCTTTGCGCTCAAGATCATGGACGGCAACATGGTCGCCCAGGTGGCCGCCGCCGTGGAGGTGATGGACCAGCTCGGCTGGCTGGATGCTGGCCAGCGCGAAGCCCTGGCGCGGCGGCGCTCTGCGCACATCGTCAACGCCCGGGGGCTCACGGTGGGCGGGCGCCGCGCGGTGTTCAGGCTGCAGAAGGCGGGCTGAAGCCCCTGGCGCCCGGGGTGGGGCAAAAATTTGAATAAAAAATGCCGTATCCGCGCTATGGATAAGCGCTTGCAGCTATAAAAAACGTAGCAAATGGCTCTGTGTCTGGCAGCACATAGACCACGCCGGGCCCCTGCCCGAACAGCGGGGCGATGTGCTGGTTGTAGAACGCCTCAGGTGCATTCACGCAGCCATAGCTGATGCGCTTGTCATGGGCGCTGCCGCTGGCCAGGCGCTGGTGGCGGCGCTCCGCAGCGCTCGCGCTGCGCACCCGGTGCAGCGACACGGCCGCGTCGTAGTCGATCCACACAATGTCTTCTCCGCGCAGGTTGCGGCCCGGTTCGGTCACAAAGCGGCCTGCGGGCGTGGTGCGCTCCTCCGGTCGGATCTGCGCCAGCGGGCGCGTGCCCAGGTCGGGCGCCGACCGGTCTCCCCGCGCCGCGCCCAGCAGCACCGGCGCACTGCCCAGCCACTGTCCCTGGGCCGAAAACACATGGATGCGGGCCCAGGGTTTGTCGATCACGGCAAAGGGCAGGCCCTGGTGGTCGGCGGTGGTCGTGGCCCAGCGCACCAGCTGGCGGGCCGTGGCCGAGGCATCGCCCGGCAGCGCCAGGGCGGCCAATGGCGCAAAGGCCAGCGCGCAACCTATGGCGCAGAAGGTGAGACGGCGGTTCATGGTGAATACATGCAAGTTGTTCAAACGCTGTGCCCCCCCGAGGTCGGCCAAACTGGCGCGGCGCAAGGCCAGTGCACCTGTGGCGCTGGCTTTGCGAGGCCACCGGGTGCGTCCCTCTCCGGGGGAAGGCGCTGCAGGCGACTCAGGTGAGCTTTCACGAGGGGGCTTTCTTCCCCGGCGAATGCCCCCAATAATGCCTGTACCCGCGACTCTTGCGAAGCACCTGCTTCCCCCTGGCCATGTTCGACCGCCTGCGCAAAGCCTTCAGCCCGTCTGCCGCCACTGCCGCCCGGCCTGTCACGAACAAAGAGGTGGCCCGCTGGGCCGCCTCGCAGCATCTGGCCATCGTGCCGTCTGCCACCGAGGGGCACTTTGACCTGGGAGGCGATGTGGGCGGCCACCCGTGGCGGCTGGAATGCGGCACCCCCACACGCGACTACGTGCGCGGCCTGGAGCTGCGCGGCCGCGCCGACGTGGGCGCCGACCCGGATGCCGCCGTGATGGTGCTCAACCGTTCCCTGCACGAGGCGCTGGAGGGCAGTGCCTACAACGCCATCACCGACACGCTGCAAACCACAGTCAACGCCAACCTGCCCGAAGAAATGCGCTGGCTGGCGATGTACGAAGAGATGACCTGGCCCGGCCTGCCCGCGTCCTTCCGCCAGCATTTCGCAGTGGTTGCCGAACGCATCGAAGTCGCCCAACGCTGGATCCACGCGCCCGTGGTGTCGCAGCTGCTCAACTTCCTCGAAGGCGAACACAGCGCCGCCCGTGCGCAGTCTCCGCTGGTGCTGATGCTGGTGCGTGGCAAGGTCTATCTGCGCATGGAACACACCGAGCGCAGCCTGCCCGAAATTGCGCACGCTACCCAGATGCTGCTGATAGGCGCCCAGGCCGCCATGCAGAACCTGCCGCCCATGTCGGTGGCGGGGCCGGATGATTTGCCGAATGTGGAGCAGTAAAGCCCGTCGCCGCGCCGTCCCAAAAGCAAACGGGGCCTGTTGTGGCCCCGTTGCTCATTGCGCTGCCTGTGCGATCAAGCGCCGCGCGTGACAGGCACCCCCGCATCGCGGCCATAGGTGCCGTACTTGCCCAGCTCCCACTTGGCGATCGCGTTGCGGTGCACTTCGTCCGGGCCGTCGGCAAAACGCAGCGTGCGTGCACCGGCGTAGGCGTAGGCGAGCGGGAAGTCGTCGCACATGCCACCGCCGCCGTGCACCTGCATGGCCCAGTCGATGACCTGGCAGGCCATGCTGGGGGCGACGACCTTGATCATGGCGATCTCGGTCTTGGCGACCTTGTTGCCGGCCACGTCCATCAGCCAGGCGGCCTTGAGCGTGAGCAGGCGGGCCATGTCGATCTTGCAGCGGGCTTCGGCAATGCGCTCTTGCGTCACGGTCTGCTGCGCTACGGTCTTGCCAAAGGCGGTGCGCGACGAGGCGCGCTTGCACATCAGCTCCAGCGCGCGTTCGGCCAGACCGATGAGGCGCATGCAGTGGTGGATGCGGCCAGGGCCCAGGCGCCCTTGTGCGATCTCGAAGCCACGGCCTTCGCCCAGCAGGATGTTGGAGACGGGCACGCGCACATTCTCGAAGGTCATCTCCACGTGGCCGTGGGGGGCGTCGTCATAGCCCATCACGTTCAGCGGACGGATGATGGTGATGCCCTTGGTGTCGGCGGGCACCAGCACCATGCTTTGCTGCGAGTGCTTGGGCGCCTCGGGGTCGGTCTTGCCCATGGTGACGAACACGGCGCAGCGGGGGTCGGCCGCGCCGGAGATCCACCACTTGCGGCCGTTGATCACGTACTCGTCGCCGTCGCGTTCGATGCGGGTTTCGATGTTGGTGGCATCGCTCGACGCCACGTCGGGCTCGGTCATCGCAAAGGCAGAGCGGATCTTGCCTTCGAGCAGGGGCTTGAGCCAGCGGGCCTTGTTGGCCTCGTCGCCGTAGCGGGCGATGGTTTCCATGTTGCCCGTGTCGGGCGCCGAGCAGTTGAACACTTCGCTGGCCCATTGCACGCGGCCCATGATTTCGGCCAGGGGCGCGTACTCCTGGTTGGTCAGGCCGGCACCGTCGTAGCCCGAGGCCGCTGCGCTGTCCACCGGCAGGAACAGGTTCCACAAACCGGCGGCCTGGGCCTTGGGCTTGAGGTCTTCGATGGTCTTGAGCGCGCTCCAGCGCTTGCCTGCCGCTGTGTTGGCCAGCAGTTCGTCTTTGTAGGCAGACTCGTTCGGGTAGATATGGTCATCCATGAACTGGAGCAGCTTGGCCTGCAGTTCCTTGGTTTTGGGCGAGTAGTCAAAGTCCATGGGTTTCTTCTCCGTTGGTAATCGTGGGGCGGCGACTGTGCCTTGGCCTGTGTTGTCCTCAGCCGCGCTGTGCAAACGACCAGGCCAGCTCGGCCATGGGCCGTGCGGTGTCCCCCGAGGCCTTGGCCTGCGCGCTGGAGGCGGTGCCCGCCTCGACGCGCTTGGCAATGCCCTGCAGGATGGCCGCGATGCGGAACATGTTGTAGGCGAGGTAGAAGTTCCAGTCGGCACGCAGCGCCTCGGGCGTGGCGATGCCGGTGCGCTCGCAGTACAGGCGGATGTAGCTGTCTTCGCTGGGAATGCCGAGCGCGGCCAGGTCCTGCCCCGCAATGCCCCGGCCCATGGCGGCGGGGATGTGCCAGCTCATGCAGTGGTAGCTGAAGTCGGCCAGCGGGTGGCCCAGGGTGGACAGCTCCCAGTCGAGCACGGCGATCACGCGGGGCTCGGTGGGGTGGAACATGAGGTTGTCCAGCCGGTAGTCGCCATGCACGATGGACACCTGGCTTTCATCGCGCGCGCTGGCGGGCATGTTGGCGGGCAGCCATTGCATGAGCTGGTCCATCTCGGGGATGGGCTGCGTGATGGAGGCCACGTATTGCTTGCTCCAGCGGCCGATCTGGCGCTCGAAATAGTTGCCAGGCTTGCCGTAGCTGGCCAGGCCCCGGTCAGCAAACTTCACGGTGTGCAGCGCGGCAATCACGCGGTTCATCTCGTTGTAGATGGAGCCGCGCTCGGCTGGTGACATGCCGGGCAGGGACTGGTCCCACAGCACGCGGCCCTGCATGCACTCCATCACGTAGAAGGCACGGCCGATCACCGATTCGTCCTCGCACAGCACAAACATGCGCGGCACGGGCACGTCGGTGCCGTACAGGCCGCTCATCACCGCAAATTCGCGCTCGATGGCATGGGCCGAAGGCAGCAGCTTGGCCACGGGCCCGGGCTTGGCGCGCATCACGTAGCTGGTGGTGGGGGTGATGAGCTTGTAGGTGGGGTTGGACTGCCCGCCCTTGAACATCTCCACCGTCAGCGGCCCCTCAAAGCCCTGCATGTGCTGCGCAAGCCAAGCGCTCAGCGCGGCGATGTCGAACGCGTGCTGGTCGGAAACGGGCCGGGTGCCCACGAAGTGGTCGAAGTTGCTCATGAGAGGGCGGAGAGTTTGTTGTTGCTCTTCAGTTGTCGGTTTCCGCAATGCGCATCAGTGCCTCGCGGTCGCGCACCACCAGGCCGCCCGGCTCGATGCGGATGGCATCCTCGCGCTCCATGGCTTTCAGCTCCTGATTCACGCGCTGGCGCGATGCGCCCAGCAGCTGCGCCAGTTCTTCCTGCGCCAGCTGCAGTCCGATGCGCATCTCGCTGCCGTCCGACAGGCTGGGAATGCCGTAGCTGCGCACCAGGTGCACCAGCTGCTTGGCCAGCCGGGCGCGCAGGGGCAGGGTGTTGAGGTCTTCCACCAGGCCGTAGAGCTGGCGGATGCGCCGCGCGTGCAGGCGCAGCATGGCTTCGTAGAACTCCACGTGCGAGGCGAGGATCTTCTTGAAATCGGACTTGGCCACGCACAGGATGGTGGTGTCGCCATGCGCATACGCGTCGTGCGTGCGCCGGTCCCCGTCGAAGATCGCCACGTCGCCGAACCAGATGCCCGGCTCCACATAGGTCAGCGTGATCTGCTTGCCCGAGATGGAGGTGGAGCTCACCCGCACCGCACCGCGTGCGCAGGCAATCCACTCCTCGGGTGGATCGCCGCGTGCGCAGATCAGGGCGCCGTCCTTGAAACGTTTGACGTATGCACATCGGAGGATGTCGTGGCGTAGCGAAGGTGAGAGGGAAGAAAACCAGCGACCGGAGTTGATCGCTTCACGTTCTTCGATAGTAAGAATCGGGTCGTCCATGGTCTGTCTTTTGTGTGACTGGAAACGGGACCATTGTCGCGTGAGGGACCTGCGCAAAGCGTCAGGGTTGTCACCTGCGCGTCTGCGCAGCCGCGCAGCAAAAAGCCCCTGGCAGCCGGTTCGGCTGGCAGGGGCTTTGGGGCGTTGATGGGGTGGCGGCTTACTCGTAGCGCGGCACGCGTTTTTCCAGGAAGGCGGTGATGCCTGCGCCGCCATTGGCGTGGTGCAGGTTCTTCACGAAGTGGTTGCGCTCGTGGCCCAGGTGCTGGGTCAGGCTGGCGTGGGGCGCTTCGTTCAGCAGCTCCTTGATGCTGGCCAGTGCGTTGGGTGCCTTGGCGTTGAGCTGCTCGGCCAGCGCGAGCGCAGCATCCAGTGCAGAGCCCGCTTCGGCCACGCGGTTGACCAGGCCGAGCGCGTGCAGGCGTTCGGCGCCGATGCGGTCGCCGCCCATGAGGATCTCGCTGGCGATCTGGCGGGGCAGGGCCTGCGACAGGCTCCAGCTCGCCCCCCCATCGGGCGACAGCGCCACGTTGCTGTAGGCCATCACAAACACGGCATTGCGCGCCGCCACGATGAAGTCGCAGGCCAGCGCGAGCGAAAAGCCGGCACCGGCCGCCGCGCCTTCCACGGCCGCGATCACGGGCTTGGGGTAGGTGCGGATGGCTTCGATCCAGTTGTGCAGCCCTTCAATGCTCTGGGCCTGCACTTCGGGGGGGAGCTGGCGGTTGGCCAGCAGCCGCTGCAGGTTGCCGCCCGAGCAGAACATGCCGTCGGACCCCGTGATGACCACGCTGCGGATGTCGGCACTGCTCTCGGCCACGCTCAGCGCCTCCACGCCTGCCGCGTACATGGACGGGTCGATGGCGTTGCGCCGCTCGGGGTTGCTCAGGGTCAGGACCAGGGTCTGGCCCTGGCTGGTGCTTCGGAGTTCTGCGGGCATGGCGGTCTTCGGTGGAGTGGCCGTTGTGCTGGGCGATCAGGCTTCTTCGACGTGGCTCAGGCTCAGCCCGATGGCGCCGCGCCGGCGCAGCCAGGGGCTGGGGCGGTAGCGGGTGTCGCCATACACGGTCTGCATGTTGAACAGCACTTCGAGGATGTTGGTGGGGCCCCAGCGGTCGCCCATGGCCAGCGGGCCCAGTGGGTAACCGAGGCCCAGGGTCACGGCGGTTTCCAGGTCCTTGGGCGAGCAGATGCCTTGCTGGCAGATGTCGGCCGCGATGTTGACGATGGTGGCCACCACACGCTGGGTAACAAAGCCGCCGCTGTCGCGGATCACGCTCACGGCCTTGCCGTCGCGCGCAAACAGCGCATGCGCCGCATTGCGGATGTCTACGCGCGTGGCGGGGTTGGTGGCCAGCACGCGGCGTTTGGTGGCGGCGTCGTCGATCAGCATGTCGATGCCGATGGTGCGCGCCGGGTCCAGCCGCTCCACCACGGCCACGGTGGTCACGTCAAAGCCCAGCGGCGCCACCAGCGTGATGGCGTGGGGCGAGGGGGATTGGCCCGTCTCGATGGTGGCGCCCAGGTCCTTGAGCAGCTGGTACAGCTCGGCGCGCCGGGCGGCACGCGGAGACACCCAGACGGGCGGGATGTCGTTGACCACGGGCGCCGGGGCTTCGGCGGGCAACTGTGCTGCACCGTCCACGTAGCGGTAGAAGCCTTCGCCCACCTTCTTGCCCACGATGCCACCGGCCAGGCGCTGCGCCGTGATGACACTGGGCCGAAAGCGCGGTTCGTCGTAGTACTGGCGGTAGATGGATTCCATCACCGGATGGGACACGTCGAGTGCCGTGAGGTCCATCAGCTCGAACGGCCCGAGCTTGAAGCCGACCTGGTCGCGCAGGATGCGGTCGATGGTGGCGAAGTCCGCCACCCCTTCACCCACGATGCGCAGGGCCTCGGTGCCAAAGCCACGCCCAGCGTGGTTCACGATGAAGCCGGGCGTGTCCTGCGCCTGCACGGGCGTGTGGCCCATTTGCTTGGCACAGGCGGCAAGGGCAGTGCACACTCCAGCATCGGTCTTGAGCCCGGCAATCACTTCCACCACTTTCATGAGTGGAACCGGGTTGAAGAAGTGGAAACCCGCCAGCCGCTCGGGCCGCTGCAGGCCCGCGCCAATGGCCGTGACGGACAGGGACGAGGTGTTGGTCGCCAGCACCGCGTCCGGGCGCACCACGGCCTCCAGTTCGGCAAACAGCGTCTTCTTCACATCCAGGCGCTCAACGATGGCCTCCACCACCAAATCGCAGCCCGCCAGGTCGGCCACGGCCTTGACGGGGTGCAGCCGAGCAACCAGGTCGCTGGCCTGCGCGGCGTCGATGCGGCCTTTGGCCACCAGCTTGTTCCATTGTTCCTGGAGTGCCGCCTGGGCCGCGTCGGCGGCGCCGGGGTTGGCGTCCAGCAGAAAAACCTGGCTGCCGGCCTGGGCAGCGATTTGTGCAATGCCCCGGCCCATGGCGCCGGTGCCCACGATGGCGATGTTGGGAAACTGAATTTTCATAGCGCCATTATGGCTCTGGCCTTATCTGGGACTTGTGTGCAAGAATGGCTCAGACCAGGAACAGAACTTATTGTGAAAATCCGTAACACTATTTTTGGACCGGGGCTGTGGGTGTTTGCAGCCGGTGCGTCGGCGCTGTCGCTGGGCAGTGGCAGCGGCACGGTGGTGTTGGGATCTCCTGTCGATCTGGCGTTTGAATTGCAGCCTGACCCGGGCACGGATGTCGCGTCGTCCTGCGTCACGGCGAAGCTGGTGGCGGGCGACAACGCGATTGGCGACAGCAAGGTGCGCGTCATCCCCTTGCCTGAAGTGCGGGGCCGCCCATCGGGCGTGCGGGTCATGGCATCCATTGCGCTGGATGAACCCGTGCTCACTGTGACCCTCTCGGCCGGATGCGCGGGCAGAACCACACGCACATACACATTTCTCTCTGACCTCCCGACCATTGCCGCGCGCTCGGCGTCGGCGCTGCCGATGGATTTGTCGCGCCAGCCCGCCGCCAGAGGGGGCGAAGCTGCCCAGCCCCCGGTGAAGGCACAGGACAGCCGCGCGGTACCTGCTGCGGCGGACCAGCCGGCGATGCGCCAACCCCCTGCACCCAAGGCACCCCTCGTGGCCCGGCCTGCCGCCCCTGCGCCTGCGCGGCCTGCTGCACGTGCACCGGCCCCCGCCAAGGACTTGGCAGCGGGCACCGCGCCGGCCCAGCGCCCGCGCCTGGTGCTGGAACCCCTGGACATCTGGCTGGACAGCCCGCTCCCGCTGCGCTCCAGCACCGAACTCTTGGTCACGCCGTCTGAAGAAATGTCGGTGCAGCGTGCACAGGCCATTGCGCTGTGGAAATCACTGAACGCGCAGCCGGAAACCATGCTCAAGGACAGCGAGCAACTGAAAACGCTGGAGTCCGAGGCCGCAGCCTTGCGCGCGCAGGCTGCCAAAGACCGTGCTGCTGCCGCGCAGCTGCAGCAGCAGCTGGAACTGGCCGAACAAGAGCGCTTCCCGGCGGCCATCGTGTATGCACTGGCGGCCTTGTTGGCACTGGCCCTGCTGGGGGTTGCGTGGATGTGGACGCGCCTGCGCAGCGCGTCCCGCACTGCCGTACGGGCTTGGGGCGACTCGGTGGCCCTGGGCGCGCGCGAGGCCGCCGTGGCCGAAGAAGCGAGGGAACTCGCGCCCCATCCCGGAGACTCCTGGCTGCCGTCCGACACGCAGCCTTTGCCCGAGGAGAGCCTGGCCGCCGCAGAGCCGACCTCTGCAGCTCCCGCACCCAGTGCGGCGCCGGTGGCCGTGGCGCCTGGCAATGCAGCCGCCAAACCGCCGGTAGCAAGTGCGCCGGCCCCGCTGCCAAAACCCCTGGTGCCGGTGGCAGCGCCCACATCTGCTCCGGCGTCAGCGTCGGCATCGCTGCACATCGTCAACCCCGAAGAGCTTTTTGACATCCAGCAGCAGGCTGAATTCTTCATTTCGGTGGGCGAGCACCAGCAGGCCATCGAGGTCTTGAAGAACCACATCGCCGAGCACCGCGAGACCTCGCCGCTGGCCTATCTGGAGCTATTGCAGCTGTACCACACGCTCAGCCGTGTGGACGAGTTTGCCCAGTTGCGTGCGCAGTTCATGCAATCCTTCAACGCGCAAGTGCCCGAGTTTTCCGGCTTCCACCGAACGGGGCGCATGCTCTACCACTACACCGATGCATTGGCTGACATCGAAGCTGAGTGGACTTCTCCCGAGGTGCTCGGGTTGCTCGAAAAACTCCTTTTCCGCCGTACCGGGGCTGAAGCCGTGGAGCCGTTTGACCTGGCGGCCTATGACGATCTTCTGCTGCTGCTCTCCATCGCGCAGACCACGCCGCCGAGCGCCCGGGGCGAGCCTGCGCCTCGCAAGCGGACCACCCCGCTGGCACCGCCCCGGGTCGAAACCTTGGTGGCTGAATCACCGGCCGCCCCGGTCGCGGCTGCCTCTGCACTGCCACAGGACGAAGCGCCGCTGGATTCGCTTGCAGCCAGTCTGGAGTTTGATTTTGGGGTCCTGTCGCCGCGCCCGGCCCAGGCCCATGCCACCCCTGTGACCACCGCCCCGGCCGCCATGGACGCAGCAGACAGCGGCAATGCGCCCCTGGACCTCGATCTGTCCGAGCCGCTGCACCTGACTCTCAGTGACCTTCCCCCCGTGCCCGTGACGCCCCCGCCACCCTCCGGGCAGGCCGTGGGGTTTGGTATGGAGAACGACCTGATGGAACTGCGGCTGGAGCTGGAGCAGATGAAGCACAAGACCGATCGCAGCAAGTAAAGGCCAATGGGCTGGGGCCGACGGCCCTATGGCCCAGGGCCTGCTGCGGCGTTTCGAAACGCGCAGCGGGGACGGCATGGCATCGCGTGGGCCGCATGCCCCATCCCCAATCCACTGCCAACGCACGGCGCACCGCTTCCAGGGCCTGGGCGTTGTGCGCCAGGCCCCCGGGGCCGCTTTCAGGTGGGCGCCATGTGCTGCATCAATTGGGCTGCAGCGCCTTCAGGATCTGCCGCGTTCACCAGTGCCCGCACCACGGCAATGGAGCCCACCCCCGTGGCCAGCACCTGCGCAAACTGCTCGGCGCCAATGCCGCCAATCGCCACCTGCGGGTAGTGGCGCATCAGCCGCGCATACACCCCCAACCGGCCCACGCCCTGGGGCGCGGTGGCCATTTTCTTGAGCGTGGTGGGGAACACCGCCCCCATGGCGATGTAGCTGGGGCCCACAGCGTCGGCGCGCACCATTTCGGCGTAACCGTGGGTGCTGACGCCCAGGCGCAGGCCTGAGTTGCGCAGCGCTTGCAGCTCGTCCGCCTTCAGTGCGTCCAGGTCTTCCTGGCCCAGGTGGATGCCGTAGGCACCGGCGTCGATGGCCACGCGCCAGTGGTCGTTGATGAACAGCAGTGCGCCCGTGCCCTGCACGGCCAACACGGCGGCGCGCACTTCCTGCTCAACTGCAGCAGCGTCGTCGGACTTGAAACGCAGCTGTACCGTGGGCACGCCCGCACGGGCCATGCGGCCCACCCAGGCGGCGTCGGGCAGCACGGCGTACAGGCCCAGGTGATCAGGGCAGGGCGCGAACTGGTGGGCGCGGGGCACGGGTTGCAGGCCGAAGTCCTCGGGGGCATCGGGCCACGCCTCGGGCTGCGCTGCGCCCGTGCGCAGGGCGCGCGCCTGCCAGGCGCGCGCCAGGCATTCGGCGTCGTGCGCGATGAAGCCCAGCTGGCTGCAGGCCTGCAGCGCGGCCAGGTAGACGGGCTCCTGCGCGGTGGGGGCAGGCACGGGCTCGGGGGCAAACCCCGCAAAGGTGGCTGCATGGTGGCTCAGGATGGCCTGCGCCAGGGCGGTGGTGTCATGCATGGGCGTGGTGCCAGAAAGGGGTGCCCAGCACGGGTGTGCTGGGCTGGGCGGCGTCCTGCGCGGCCATGGCGCCTGCCAGGCGCGCAGCGCGCCCGGCGCCCACGGCATCGGCAAACGCACCGGCCATGGCCACGGGGTTTTGCGCCAGGGCCACTGCGGTGTTCAGCAGCACGCCGTCAAAGCCCCATTCCATGACCTGGCAGGCGTGCGACGGCAGGCCCAGGCCCGCATCGACCAGCATGGGGACCGGAAGGCGTTCGCGCAGCGTTTGCAGCGCGTAGGGGTTGACGGGGCCCCGGCCGGTGCCGATGGGCGCGGCCCAGGGCATCACGGCCTGGCAGCCCACGTCCACCAGCCGCTGGCATAGCACCAGGTCTTCGGTGCAGTAGGGCAGCACCTGAAAACCTTCCTTGATGAGGTGTTCGGCCACGCCCACCAGGTTCAGCGTGTCTGGCTGCAGCGTGTAGTCGTCGCCAATCAGCTCCAGCTTGATCCACGGGGTGCTGAACACCTCGCGCGCCATCTGGGCGGTGGTGATGGCCTCTTGCGCACTGTGGCAGCCTGCGGTGTTGGGCAGTACAGGCACATTGAGCTTGCGCAGCAGCTCCCAGAAGCTGTTGCCGTTTTCGGCCGGGTTGCTGCCCTGGCGGCGCAGCGAGGCGGTGACCATGGCGGGCCGGGCGCGCAACACGGCGGCTTCAAGTACGGCGGGCGAGGGGTAGCGCGAGGTACCCAGCAGCAGGCGGCTGGCGAAGGTCTGGCCGTACAGCACCAGTGGGTCTTGGGGCGTCGGAGTGGTCATGTGGTTACTATGTTTTTGATAGCTGTCAGGGCTTGATGGACGCGCGCAGAGGGCCTATTTTCTTCAGATTTCAGACGCTGGGTCAGCCCCCGGTCACGGGCGAGATGATTTCCACGCGGTCGCCTGGCTGCAGTCGGTGGGCGGCGTAGGCGGTGTTGGGCACAAAGGTGGTGTTCACCGCCACGGCAAAAGGCGGGCGCGCTGCGATGGCGGCCACGGCGTCGGCCACGGTGGCGCCGTCGGGCAGTTCGTGCGGGGTCTGGTTGATGGAGATGTTCATGCGAGGGCGGCGGCAGCGCTGGTGGCGGGCGTGCGTGCAGGGGCCAGGTCCAGCGCGAGGTCAAAACGTTGCGAAAGCTGCGATTGTCCTGTGTTCAGCACTTCCAGGGTCACATCCAGCATCGCCGGGGCGATCATGAAGCCGTGGCGGTACAGGCCGTTGATCTCCAGCACGCCTTGGCGCGTCTGACGGATGGCGGGCAGGTTGTCGGGCAAAGTGGGGCGGCATTGCGTGGCCAGCTCCAGGATGCGGCCCTCGGCAAAGCCCGGGTGCACGGCGTAGGCTGCGGAGAGCAGCTCCAGCGTGGAGCGCACGCTGGCGGGCGAGAGGTCGTCGGATTCGATCTCGGTGGCGCCGATCACGAACAGGTGGTCTTGCTTGGGCGCGATGTAGATGGGGTAGCGCGGGTGCACCAGCCGCGTGGGGCGCTGCAGCGTCACGTCGGGCGCGTGGATGCGCACCACTTCGCCGCGCACGCCGCGCAGCGCGCTCCACTGGCCCTTGGCGCCCAGGCCCCGGCAGTCCAGCACCCAGTCGGGCTGACCGGGGGCGCCGGGCGTGAAGGCCTCGGGCGACTGGGGACTGTGCCAGTGCGTGCGCACGGCCAGGCGCTCCATCTCCACCACCAGCGCGGCCAGCAGCTGGCGGTTGTCCAGCTGGCCCTCGCCGGGCAGGTACAGGCCCTGGGCGAAGCGGTGGGCCAGCGTGGGCTCGGCCTGGGCCAGGCCGTCGCTGCCCAGCTTTTCAAGCCGCGGCAGCTCGGGCACGGTGTGCTGGTTGGCCTCCAGCTGGCGCGTCAGGCGCTGGGCTTCGGCCGCGTCCTGCCGGTGCCACACGATCAGCGTGCCCGCTTGCTGGAAGAACACCGGTTCGGCCAGCGGCGCCAGCAGCTGCGGCCAGCGGGCCAGAGCATGGTGGCCCATGCGCACCACGCCGGGTTCGGTGATGGCCGATTCGGCCAGGGGCGCGAGCATGGCGGCGGCCACCGTGGCGGCCGAGCCTTCGGCGGCGGGGCTGCCCGCGTCATGGATGTCCACGCGGTGGCCCTGGCGGGCCAGCTCCACCGCAAGCAGGCGGCCCATAAGGCCTGCGCCCAGGATGGCAAAGGAGGAGGGTGGCAGTGGCATAGGCGTTGTGGTCTGTCCGTGTGCTGCAGGCGAGGCGCGAGCAGGGTGCATGGGGACAAAACGGGGCTGTGCCGCTTGAAAAGAAACTCCCCACGCCAGCATGACCTGGATCGGGTAGCGGGGCCATTGCGCGCGCAGCGCAACGCAGGGTTCTGCGCAGCCCCAGGGTATTTCTCAGTCGCACGCCCAAGAACAGGTTCTCAACGGCGGGACACCCCTGTTTCGTCCGGAAAATCAAATTACAGCACAAGCCCGCGCCGCGCTTTTTGCGCTAGCGCATAGGCCATAATTTTTCCCATGACTTCTTTGACCCCGCCGTCCTCCTTGCCGTCTACGCCTTCCACCCGCCGCTATGTGCGTGTGCTCTCCATCGCAGGCTCCGACAGCGGCGGGGGCGCGGGCATCCAGGCCGACCTCAAGACCTTCAGCGCCCTGGGCTGCTACGGCATGACGGCCATCACCGCCATCACCGCGCAGAACACCTGCGGCGTGACGGGCATCCACGGCATTCCGCCCGAGATGCTCAAGGCGCAGATCGACGCGGTGGTGCAGGACATCGGCGTGGATGCCGTCAAGATCGGCATGCTGCATTCGCCCGAGGTGGTGCGTGTGGTGGCCGATGCCATCCGCACCTACCAATTACCCCATGTGGTGCTCGACCCGGTGATGGTCGCCACCAGCGGCGACCGCCTGATCGCGCAGGAAACCGTGGGCGTGCTGGTGCAGGAGCTGTTTCCGCTGGCCGAGGTGATCACCCCCAACCTGGACGAGGCTGGCTGGCTGCTGGGCCGCACGATCGAGGGCGTGGATACGCTGGACGCCGCCGCGCAAGCCCTGCGCGCGCTGGGCGCCCCGGCCGCGCTGCTCAAGGGCGGGCACCTGCCCGGCGACTGGGTGGTGGATGTGCTGGCCCTGCCAGACGGCACCTGCCAGCGCCTGGCCTCGCAGCGCATTGCCACCCACAACGGCCATGGCACCGGCTGCACGCTGTCGTCGGCCATCGCATCGCACCTGGCGCTGGGCGCGCCCCTGCCGCAGGCGGTGGAACGCGCCCGGGCCTACATCCTGGGCGCCATTGCCGCCGGTGCCAATGTGACCACCGGACGCGGCCATGGCCCGTTGAGCCATGGCTATGCGCCGCTGCCGCAGGTGGCAGTGCAGGGCTGAAGATTTAGACTTTTTTGGACGCCTTGCGCGCGTCCATCATGCGTTGTTTGCTATAAAAATAATAGTTCTCTCTGTGGCTGCTGGGAAATCGCCATAGGCTGAAAGCGCTGCCGAAACCTGTGGGGGCCCCCTTTGGCGGGCGCGCGATCCCGTGCCGTACAATCCGCGCCGGGCTGAAAGGCTGCCCACCTCGCAAAAGCGCAAGCACCTTTTTCTTTTCCCATCCGCAAGCCCGGCTTGCATACCCTCCGTGGCCCGCAGCGAGACGAGCCACCTGTTCCTGGAGCTGGTATGCCCTCTCTTTTCGATCGCCGTGTGCGCGTTGCTGCAGCAGCCTTGCCGCCGTCGCCTTCCCCCCATCCTTCGTCTTCCCCTGCGCAGGCCGCCATGCTGCGCGAGGCCAAGCGCTTGCACCGCGCTGCCACATCCGACGCGCTGTCAGAGGCCTTGCCCGTGCTCCGGCGGCTGCTGGCCGCGCGTGCGGTTCCGGCCTGCCCCTTGCAGGTGTTGTTCCGCGATCGCGCAAGCCTTCAGCGCAAACATGTGCTGCGCATGCTGGCCTGCGAGGCGGGCCACGCCAGCTGGGAGGCGTACAGCCAGGCCCTGTCCAGCCTGGACTCCCAAGCGGTGGTGTTGTCGGTGGCAGCCCAGCGCAGCACGGCCATGCTGAAGCACTGGTTCGTGGGCGAACAGCAGGCCGCGCAGTTCGCGTCGGTCCATGGTGGTCTGGTGGCACCTGTGGGCCAGCAAGGGGCCGTGGTCTGGCCTGTGCAAGAGCGCCACAGGGGTCGCGCGGGGGAGCGCTGAGATGAACGAAACCCTCTTTTCCGTGGCCAGCGTGGGCGCCATGCTGGGCTGGCTGGGGCTGGGCGTGGCGGTCATCGCGCCGCCGGGCCGCTTGCGTGCGTCATTGCTGGCGGCAGCGGGGCGCTGGGTGCCTGCTGCGCTGTGCGCCCTGTATGCCTGGTTGTTGGCCACGCACTGGGGTACGGCACCGGGCGGGGGCTTTTCCAGCCTGGCTGCTGTGCAGGCCCTGTTTGCCGTGCCCGGCAAGGTGCTGGGCGGCTGGGTGCATTTTCTGGCGTTCGATCTGTGGATCGGGCACTGGATGGCAGGCGACGTCCTGGCGCGTGGGCGGGCGCGGTGGCCGCTGCTGGTCTTGTTGCCCGCCACCTTTATGTATGGGCCGCTGGGCTTGCTGCTGTACCTGGCTACACGGCTCGCACTGCCCCAGCCAGCGCCAGCGGGCCCTGGCCGTTAGCGGCTGCGCGGCCGGGTGGCCCAGGCCAGCACAAAGCTGAACGCCAGCGCTGGCAGGGCCGAGCCCGCACCCGGCAGCACCTTGGGCGCCAGGTGGTACACGGCAATGCCCGCCAGCCAGATGGCCACGGGCGCCACATTCACCTTGCGCGCGGCCGCCAGCAGCGCGGTCGCATCGGTGCCAAAGGCCAGGCGCCCCAGGATCACGCCAAACAGCGGCACAAACACCGAGCTGAGCAGCAGCAGGAACGGCTCCAGGCTGTGCATGGGCAGCACCAGTGCCAGCCCGGTGCACAGCGCGGCCACCAGCAGGCCCCAGGCGCGCACGCCAAAACGTGGCAGCAGGCTGTGGGCCGACACGGCGCCCGAATAGGTGTCGCCATAGGCGTTGTCCACTTCGTCGATCAGGATCAGCGACAGCGCAATCAGCCCACCCTGGGCCAGCAGCAGCGCCTGCACCAGGTCCTTGCTGGGCAAGGTCAGCGCCACCAGCACGCCGAGCGTGTAGCACCACATATTCGCCAGCGCGTAACCCAGCCAGGTGCCACGCAACGCGGAGCCGCCGTTCTTGCCGTGGCGCGCGTAGTCGGCCACCAGCGGCAGCCACGAGATGGGCATGGCGATCACCAGATCCAGCGCTGGCAACACGCCCATGCCGCCTTCGCCTTTGCGGGTCCACAGCGCTTCAAAGCCTTGTGCCTGCGCCAGCGACAAAAACTGCCACGACAGCCACAGCAGCGACAGCACCACCAGCGGCAGCGCAATGCGCGCAATCAGCTTGCGCACCAGCTGCACCATCGATCCACTGATGAGCAGCATCACCACGCCACCCCACAGCAGCGTGGCCAGCACGGGCCACTGGGCTCCGGCCATGGCGCCCGACTGCTGGCCGATGGCCACGGTGGCATCGCGCATCACCACCAGCTCGAACGTGCCCCAGCCCACCAACTGCACGATGTTCAGGATGATGGGCAGGCTTGCAAAGGTGCGGCCGTACACAGCATGCATCAGCCCCGCGCTGGCCAGGCCGCTGTCACAACCCAGCTTGGCCACCCAGCCCAGCAGGCCCGCGCCCACGATGGAACCGGCGACGATGGCAATCAGGGCCTCCTTGGTGCCTAGCGCGGGCATCAGGTACGCCCCCACCTGCATGACCAGCAGGCCCACGCCCAGGCTGAACCAGAGCGAGGCATGGTCATGCCACTGGAAGACGCGACGGTCGGGGGAGACGGGGGCCAACGCTTCGTTGGTAGCGTGCGTGGCGGGGGATGAGGACATGGCGGGCTCCGTAAGCAGATACAGAGCAGGGGCCGCCCACCGGTGCGCCCTGACGTGTTCAGAGCCATGCAATGGCGGACTTGCTTCCCTGCGCGAGGATGATCTCAATCAGGTTCAAAGGGACTCTCTCAGTCGAAACGGGTGGGCCCGTTTTGACACCCCTAGCGGTAGCGCTTGCAAAAGCAGCGCGCTGCGGATTGTAGTGGCGTGTGTGGCCGCTGCGCGCCCGGTCAGGCGGCAGCAGGGGCGGGCGCCACGCCCAGCAACTGGTGCAGCCGTGGACTTGTAGTCGTGTATTGCAGCGCCACCTTGTCGCCCTTGAGCGCCTCGGCGGCGCCAAAGGCGGCCAGCGTGGCCTCGTGAAAGCCGCACAGGATGAGCTTGCGTTTGCCGGGGTAGGTGTTGATGTCGCCCACGGCGTAGATGCCGGGCACGCTGGTGCGGAAGGCCTCGGTGTCCACCACCAGTTGTTTGCGGTCCATGGCGATGCCCCAGTCGGCAATAGGGCCGAGGCGGGGCGAAATGCCGAGCACGGCGACCAGCAGGTCGAGTGCCAGGGCGCGGGTGCTGCCATCCGGGCCCACCACCTGCAGCGCAGTCAGCCGGTCGCCCGTGGTGTCGATGCCGGTGATCTGCGCGGCCTCGACATGGATGCGGCCCGCATCGCGCAGTTGCTGCAGGCGCTGCAGCAGGGCGTCGGGCGCCTGGAACACGTCGCGGCGGTGCAGCAGGCTGACGCGGGTCGCCTGGCCTTGTTCGGCCAGTTCCACGGCGCGGGCCACGGCGGGCTCGTCGCCGCCGTGCACGACCACATGGCGCCCAGCCACATCCACGCTGGCGGGCAGGTTCTGGTAGTGGACCTGGGTGCCCACAAAGCGCTCGGTGCCGTCCACCTTGAGTGTGCGCGGCACAAAGGCGCCCACACCGGCAGCAATGAACACGCTGCGGGCGAGCAGTCGCGCACCTTGGGATGTTTCAACCAGCAAGCGCCCGTCAGACTGTGTGGTGAGCGCAGAAACCAGTGTGTTCAGGTGCCACTGGGTCTTGAACGGCGCGATCTGTTCAAGCAGCAGGCCAGCCAGCTCGCGCCCGGTGCACACGGGAATACCGGGGATGTCGTAGATGGGTTTGTCGCCGTACAGCTCGACGCACTGGCCGCCCGCATGGGGCAGGGCGTCGATCAGATGGGCGGTGATGCCCTGCAGGCCCAGCTGGAAGACCTGGAACAGGCCCACGGGGCCTGCGCCGATGACGACCGCATCGGTCTCTACAACGGCGGGCGTTTGCAAGGCCGGGTTCACCAAGGGGCGCCCGTTTGGCTTACTTGACCAGATCGTTGACTTTGCCGGGCTTGCCGTTCCACTCGTCGGCGTCGGGCAGCGCGGGCTTGCGCTTGGTGATGCTCTTCCAGCCGTCGGCAAAGGCCAGGTCGGCATTGAGCTTGATGAAAGCGATCTGGTCTGCGGGCAGGTCTTCTTCCGCAAAGATGGCGTTGGCCGGGCATTCGGGGATGCACACGGCGCAGTCGATGCATTCGTCAGGATCGATGACGAGCATGTTCGGGCCTTCGCGGAAGCAGTCCACGGGGCACACGTCCACACAATCGGTGTACTTGCACTTGATGCAGTTTTCGGAGACGACGTGGGTCATGACAGGAGTTGTGTGGGTCGGTGAAAACCCTCGATTTTAAAAGCTTTCACCGACCTTTGGTTACAGGGTCCCTCTCTTTGGAGGGGTGTCTTGGCGCGAGGGGGCTGATTTGGGTCAGTTGACCAGCACGGCGCCAGCGGTTTTGTGGCTGGCGGTGTCCACCAGGATCAGCGAGCCCAGCACGCGGGCTTGGCCGAAGGCGGCAGCCGGGATGGCCTCTTGCAGCACGAGCTGGACATGGCCAATGGCGTTGGGGTCGAGCTGCGTGGCGGCTTCTTCAGCCAGCGTGTTGATGTTGAGCTTGTGCACCACGGCTTTCACCTTGGCCTTGACCCAGCGGTGTCCGTGCAGTGCCCAGTACACGCGGCCCGCAACCAGGGGCTCGTCATCCATCCAGGCGATGGTGGTGTGCAACTCGCGGCTGGCGGGCCAGGCCGGGGTGGCAGCGGGCGTGTCGCCAAAGTCATCGTCGGCCGGGGCGGCGGCTGCCGTGGGGGCGGCCAGAATCCAGTCGCCGCGCGACACGTCCACCTCGCGGTCGAGGATGATGCCAGCGCTGGTGCCTGCGGGCACATCGGCGGGGCGGCGGGCGTGGTCCAGCACCTGGGCCACGGTGGCCAGCTGGCCGCTGGGGAAAACCTGCACGGCGGTGCCGGGCGCAAAGCTGCCTGCGGCCACACGGCCCCAGAACACGCGGCGGCCCTGGCTGGTGTCGGAGGAGGACGAGAACTTCTCGACCCACTGCACCGGGAAGGCCGGGGCCAGCGCCGTGTCGGCGGGCGTGTTGGGCAGCACTTCGAGCACCTGCAGCAGCGTGGGGCCTTCGTAGCCGCACCAGCCCGCGTGGGCATCGACCACGTTCCAGCCCTTGAGGGCGGACACAGGCACGGTGGCGCGCACGTTGATGCCAGCGGCTTGCGCAAAGGACTGCAGCGCGCCCTGGATGTGTTTCCAGGCCAGCGCGGGGTCTTCCACCGCGTCGAGTTTGTTTACGGCAAACACCAGCGAGTGCACGCGCAGCAGATGGGCCAGCAGGCTGTGGCGGCGGGTCTGGGGCAGCAGGGCCAGGTGGGGGTTCTTCCAGTCGAGCTTGGTGGCATCGACCAGCACCACGGCGGCGTCGGCGCTGCTCGCGGCCGTGACCATGTTGCGCGTGTACTGCTCGTGGCCGGGCGCATCGCCAATGATGAACTTGCGCTCTTCGGTGGCGAAATAGCGGTAGGCCACGTCGATGGTGATGCCCTGTTCGCGCTCGGCGCTCAGGCCATCAGTCAGCAGGGCCAGGTCGGTCTCGCCCTGGCGCTGCACACCGGCCAAGTGGTCTTGCAGCACGGCCTTGCTGTCCACCAGCAGGCGGCCAATCAGCGTGCTCTTGCCGTCGTCCACCGAGCCACAGGTGATGAACTTGAGGGCGGACACATGGTCATTCTGGGCCTTTCCGCCCGTCTGGTAAGCGTTGGCAGCTATCGAATTGGTAGTAGTCATCAGAAGTGCCCGTGTCAGAAATAGCCGTCTTTTTTGCGCTTCTCCATCGAAGCGTCGGAAGTCTTGTCGTCCATGCGGGTCGCGCCGCGCTCGCTCACGTCGGCGGCCAGGGTCTCGATGACGATCTCGGCCGGGGTGGCGGCGGTGCTTTCCACCGGTGCGGTGCAGGTGATGTCCCCCACGGTGCGGAAGCGCACGTCGCGCGTTTCCACCACGTCGCCTTCCCGCGCTGGTGTCAGCTCGGTCACGGGCATCAAGAGGCCCTTCTTGTCCACCACCTGGCGCTTGTGTGTGTAGTAGATGCTGGGCAGCGCGATGTTCTCGCGGTCGATGTATTGCCACACATCGAGCTCGGTCCAGTTGCTGATGGGGAACACGCGGAAGTGTTCATTGGGCTGCAGGCGGGTGTTGAACAGGGTCCACAGCTCGGGGCGCTGGGCCTTGGGCTGCCATTGGCCGAAGCTGTCGCGGTGGCTGAAGATGCGCTCCTTGGCACGCGCCTTTTCTTCATCACGGCGGGCACCGCCGATCAAGGCGTCAAAGCGGAATTCTTCGATCGCTTCGAGCAGCGTGACCGACTGGTGCACATTGCGCGACTCGCCCGGGTGGGCCAGGCGCACGGTGCCGCGTGCCATCGAATCCTCGACGCTGCGCACGATGAGTTCGGCGCCCAGTTCCTTCGCGCGGAAGTCGCGGAAGTCCGTGACTTCCGGGAAGTTGTGGCCCGTGTCGATCATCAAGAGCGGGTAGGGAATGCGGCCCGCGCCAAACGCTTTTTCGGCGCACTTGAGCATGACCAGCGAATCCTTGCCGCCGGAGAACAGCAGGGTGGGGCGCTCGAAGGCGGCGGCGACTTCGCGCAGGATGAAGATGGTTTCTTCTTCCAGCGCGTCCAGGTGGGAGTTGTTGAGGTGGTAGCTCATGTTGTTGGTTTTCTCAAGCAGCGCTGAGTCGGTGCGGGCGTTCATGGTCGG
>CAYXSL010000023.1:0-2033 GCA_964466605.1 uncultured Verminephrobacter sp. | reverse complement strand
CCACACTCGCGGTTGTCTTCGCCCTTGGTGGGGTCCACGTAGTCGAAGTTGTTGGGCAGGCCGTGCTTCACGCAGTATTCGTGCAGCTCCTTGGACGACCAGTGCAGCAGCGGCGCCACCTTGATCAGGCCATCGGGGTTGATGCTCACGGGGTCCATCTGCGCGCGCACGGCGGTGTCGGTGGCGCGCAGCGCGGTGAACCAGACCTTGGGCGCGGTCTCGCGCAGGGCGCGGGCAAAGGGCTCCAGCTTCACCTCTTCGGTGAACGCGGCGTGGCGCGGGTCGTCCAGTGCGGGCGTGGCGCCTTCCACGGCTTCGCGGTGGGCGCGTGAGCGGCGGGGCAGGTAGATCTTGAGGTTCAGGCCGAGCTGCTTCGTCACCTCATCGGCAAAGCGGTAGGTGGCTTCGGTGTTGTAGCCGTTGTCCATCCACACCACAGGCACATCGGGGTTCACCCGCGACACCATGTGCAGGATCACCGCTTCGAACGGGCGGAAGTTGGTGGTGACGATGGGGCTCTGGCCCAGGCCCAGGGCCCAGGCGACGAGGCCCTCGGCGTTACGGCCGAGTTCCGCGTTGATGTGTGCGAGATCGAATTGGCTCATGGTGCGATGGAGTGTGGGCGGGCCTGGCGGGACCGGTGGCAGATCAGGCGGCTTTGCTGGCGAACAGCGGCTGGGGGTTGACGGCGTCGCCCTGGTAGAAGCCGGGGAACATCTCGAACTGGCGCTGGGCGTCGGCCGGATCTACGCCTTCGCGCAGCACGGCCGAGCTGAAGCCCGTGCGCTGCATCTGCACCAGCTGGTCGATCAGCACGTCGCCCGTGGCGCGGATGTCGCCCGCAAAGCCGCGGCGGCGGCGCAGCAAAAACGCCTGGCTGAACGCGCGGCCGTCGGTGAAGCTGGGGAAGTGCAGGTCCACACGCTCGACGCCGTCCAGCGGCAGGGCCAGCGCGTCGGCGTCGTTGGCCAGGGCCACGGTGCGGGCATCGCCTTCTGCGGGCGGCTGGTGGTCTTGGGAGGCAAGAATTTTCATGGGTCTTGTAGGGATTGGCGGCTGGCGATCAGGCCGTGGCCAGCGCTTCGGGGGCAGGGTGGCGGGCGGTCTTGGCGGCTTCCTTGAACGGGTCGAGGCCGGTGCGGCGCACGGTGTTCTGGAAGGTCTCGCCGCTCTCACGCAGGTCGCGGTAGGTGCTCAGCACGGCCTCGATCACGTCGGGCACTTCAGCGGCCGAGAACGAGGGGCCGATCACCTTGCCCGCCACGGCAGCGCCCGACAGGTCGGAACCGTCAGAGCCGCCCAGCGTGACCTGGTACCACTCCTTGCCGTCCTTATCGACGCCCAGGATGCCGATGTGGCCGCTGTGGTGGTGGCCGCAGCTGTTGATGCAGCCGCTGATGTGCAGGTCGATCTCGCCGATGTCGTCCAGCTCGTCCAGGTCTTGATAACGCTGGGTGATCGCTTCAGCAATCGGCAGCGAGCGGGCATTGGCCAGCGCGCAAAAGTCGCCGCCGGGGCAGGCGATCATGTCGGTCAGCAACTGCACGTTGGCGCTGGCCAGGCCCAGGGCCTTGGCTTCCTGCCACAGGTCAAACAGGCGGCTGGCGTGCACCCAGGGCAGCAGCACGTTCTGGTCGTGTGTCACGCGGGCTTCACCGGCGGAGTATTTATCCACCAGGTCGGCCAGGGCGATCAGCTGGTCGCTGGTGGCGTCGCCGGGCGACTGGCCGGGGCGCTTGAACGACAGCGTCACGGCGCGCAGCTGGGGATTCTGGTGCGGGTGCACATTGCGCTGCAGCCAGCGGCCAAACATCACATGCTCGGCGGCCTGCGCGTCCAGCGAGGCTTGCAGGGCTGCAGCGGGCACGTCTGCAATGTCGGCCAGCTGGGGCGCCACAAAGCAGGCGGCCACGCGGTCGAACTCGGCCTGGGGAATGGTGTGGGGGCCGCCGTCGATCTCCAGGATCTGGCGGTACTCGGCTTCCACATCGTCGATGTACTGCTGGCCTTCGGACTTGACCAGAATCTTGATG
>CAYXSL010000022.1:31568-35735 GCA_964466605.1 uncultured Verminephrobacter sp. | reverse complement strand
CCATGGTGAAGTATTCGCGGCTCCAGTCCACGCTGTCGCCCATGCGGCGCATCTGCGTGGTGATGGTGTTGCCGGACTTTTCCTTCCACTCCCACACCTTGCTCACAAAGTTCTTGCGCGCCTCGGGCGGGGTGGGGCCCATGTCGTAGCGGCTGATGCCTTGCTCTTGCAGCTGGCGCTCCACCACGATCTGCGTGGCGATGCCCGCGTGGTCGGTGCCGGGCACCCAGACGGTGTTGAAGCCCTTCATGCGGTGGTAGCGCGTGAGGCTGTCCATGATCGTCTGGTTGAACGCATGGCCCATGTGCAGCGTGCCCGTCACGTTGGGGGGCGGCAGCTGGATGGAAAAGGCGGGTTCGCCCGCCTGGGGCTGGCCTGTGCCACGGTGGCCTGCGGTGCCATACCCGCGCTTTTCCCATTCGGGGCCCCAGTGGGCTTCCAGTGCAGCAGGTTCAAACGACTTGGACAGGCTTTCGAGGCCGGGTTGTGGTTGGGGCGTGCTCATGGGTCTGGCAGTGGGGTGTGGCAGTGGGGGCCGTGGGGCGGAGCGGCCGCAGGGAGCGCTCCGACGAACAAGAGGGTGAACCGCACATTTTAAGGGACCGCCGCCCCGGCGCTGGGCCCGCAGGGCCTTCGCCCGTTCGGGGGCGGCGCACCGTCTGTCGGCCGATTCTTTCCAATGGTTACCTTGTGCCTGGGTGCGCGGGTGAATGCGTCCTGATAATCCCGCCCGGCGGAGTGGGAAGGGCGCGGCAACGTGAACCAGGCTCCGCTTACGGATCACGATCTACAACAAGGACTGGTGCAGTGGCTTGCGGGGGATGTTCAACCCTTCGACGCCATAGAGCCGGGCCGTCACAACCATCCGAACCTATGACGTTTCAATCTGCCTGGCGCCTGGGCCTGGTCAAGGTCTTTGCCTATGCGCTGCTGGCGCTGTTTCTGGTGCCTGCGGTGACCTACGTGTTCACCCGCCATGTCCAGACCGACCAGGACACCCGTTTTGTGGCCGGCATCAGCCAGCGCATCGATGCCGAAAAGGGCCTGCCCGCCGACGAGAAGCAGGCGCGCAAGGACTACTACCGCAGCAATCCGCCGTCCATCATTTGCAGCAATGCAGACCCCGACGCCCGCGAATACCGCGAGGCGCTCTGCGACACCTTCTCGGATGTCTGGCAGTTCCACATGGCGCGCAAGCTGTCGCTGTGGACGCTGGTGGCCAGCGCGGCGCTGCTATTGGCGGTGCTGGGGCTGGGGGCGCTGGCGTTTGCCGACCGCACGCTGCAGTACGCGAGCTTTGTGGCGGGCTGGCGCCTGACGTCCTGGGCCAGTGCTACGGCGCTGGTGTTGCAAGGGACGATGGCGGTGTGGCTGTCGTTCTGGGTCACCGCGTTTTTCTTCCACAAGTACTCGCCCAAGCTGGTGTTGTTTGTAGGCTTTGCCGTGGGGGCCGGGGTGCTGGTGGCGGTGGCGGGCATCTTCAAGCGCGTGCAGTCCAGCAACCAGGTGGTGGGCGAGCTGGTGGCCGAGGCCGATGCTCCGTTGCTGTGGCAGCGCATTCGCCACCTGGCGCAGCGCCTGAAGACCGAGCCACCCCGGCACATCGTTGCTGGCATCGATGCCAACTTCTTTGTGACCGAGGCTCCGATCACCGTGGGCCAGCAAACCCTTACGGGCCGCACGCTGTTTGTGAGCCTGCCGCTGCTGCGCATCCTGGACCAGACCGAGGCTGACGCCGTGCTGGGCCATGAACTGGCCCACCTGCGCGGGGGCGACACGCGGCGCAGCGCGCAGCTGGGGCCCAAGCTGGTGCAGTTTGACCATTACCGCCACGCCATCCGCACCGGCGGGTTGTCGGCCATGGCGTCGCCGCTGCTGGACCTGTACCGCACCATCTTCGAGATCGCCCTGGCCAGTGACAGCCGCGAGCGCGAGTTCAAGGCCGACCGCCTGGCGGCCAAGCTGGTGAGCCCGGCGGCGATTGCACAGTCGCTGGTCAAGATTGCCGCCTATGCCCAGTACCGCTACCGCATTGAGGACGAACTGTTTGGCCGCAACGAGCGGCACGACAACAGCACGCTGGGCATTGCCAGTTTTGTGGCCCAGGGGTTGGCGCCCTACGCGGCATCGCCCGACTTTGTGGATGCGATGAAGACGGCCAATGTGCCGCACCCGTTCGACTCGCACCCTGCCATGCCCGAGCGCCTGCGCAACGTGGGGATGGCCCTGAAAGAGCGCGACTACGGCGCGATTGCCGTGCGTGCGCCCGCCACCACCTGGGTGCAGGAGATACTGGCTGCCGACGCCATCGAGCAGCGGCTTTGGAGCGCCTACGAGCAGCAGTTTGCGCAAGATCACGAGCGCAGCCTGGCCTACCGCTACGAGCCCGCCAACGAGCAGGAGCGGGCCCTGGTGTTGCAGTACTTTCCGCCCGTGGTGTTTGCCCTCAAGGGCGACGCGACGGTGGAGGTGAGCATCGACGGCATCCGCACCTCGGCCGATGAGACCACGGTGTTCTGGGACGCCATCAAGGGTCTGGAATTCAAGGAGAGCAGCTTTGGCAACGCGCTGATCGTGACCCACCCCGAGAAGAACGCCCTGGGCCTGGGCGCCAAGACCAGCAAGATCAAGCTGCCCGGCCTCAAGAAGGACAAGGACCAGTTCAACGCCGTGGTCAGCCACTACTGGCAGCGCCACCAGATCATGCGGGCGCAGCAACAGGCAGCGGGATAATTGCTATCTTTTGTATAGCTTTTGGGGCAATGGGATGTAGCGCTTCAGCGCTGTAAGACCCAAAACCCCATCGCAAAGCGGTGGGAGGGCCGTTTGACGGGGCTGCGCACCCCCTCCAGCGCAGCCAGCCCCGTGGACCGTGGAGGCCTGGGGTCAGGTCGGCTTACTTGCGCACAAACTCCGGCCGGTCGTTCTGCTGGGGCTTGAGGGGGGCATCCACCTTGCCCTCGGCGCGTTCCTTGCGCCATTGCTCTTTGCGCGCCGTCCACTCGCGCAGGCGGGCATGGGCCACGGTGCTGTCTTTTTCCATTTGCTCGTCGTTGGCCAGCTGGGCCGACAGCTCCAGGCGGATGCCGTTGGGGTCGAAGAAATAGATGCTCTTGAAGATGTGGTGGTCCGTCACGCCCAGCACTTCTACGCCGTGCGCTTCCAGGCGGCGCTTGGTGTTCTCCAGCTCCTGCACGGTGTTCACGCGGAACGCAATGTGGTTGACCCACAGGGGGGTGTTGGGCGAGGGCTCGGCCTTCACGTCGTCGCCCAGGTCGAAGAAGGCGATGAACGAGCCGTCCTGCAGGCGAAAGAAGAAATGGGTGTAGGGGCAGTACTCGCCGGTGCTGGGCACATAGTCGCTCTGGATGATGTGGTACAGCGGCAAGCCCAGGATGTCTTCATAGAACTGGCGCGTTTCCTCGGCGTCGCGGGCCTTGTAGGCGTAGTGGTGCAACTGCTGGATGGCGGGGGGGGCCGGCAGGTTGGCCAGGTCGGTCGGGTTCAGAACGGCGTTCATGCAGAGTCTCCTCAAATCGGTGAACGCAATTCTACTATTCGTAATTGATTTACGTTAAGTTAATTTTTATGCCCAGAAGGCTGGCAGATGAGGACGGGCTGGCCCCAAAAAAAAGCCACCCGGCGCAAGGCGCACGGGTGGCTGGTCGCAAGCAACCGGAGGGAGGGCGGAGCAAGTCAGCCCGCTGCACCCCAGGTCTGCTCGGCCTGGGTTACTGCTTCACGGCTTCGATCTGCACCACCAGGCGCACGTTCTTGGGGAATCCCCATTCCACGCCGTAGTTCATGCCCCACTGGGTACGGTCGATGGTGGCTTCAAAGTCGCCGCCGCACACTTCGCGCTTGAGCATGGGGCTGTCGTAGCAGTTGAACTGGTTGGCCTTCAGGTTCAGGGGGCCGGTCTTGCCCAGCAGCGTGAGCTGGCCTTCCACGCTGGCGACCTTGTCACCGTTGAAGACGAACTTGCTGGAGACAAACTTCATCGTGGGGTGCTTGGCCGCGTCGAACAGGTCGGCGCTTTGCAGGTGCTTGTCAAACGCGGGCGTGCCCGTGTTCACCGAGGTCACATCGAACGTAATCTCGGCCTTGCCCGACTTGCCCGACTTGCCCGACTTGCCCGACTTGCCCGACTTGCCCGACTTGCCCGAC
>CAYXSL010000022.1:0-31468 GCA_964466605.1 uncultured Verminephrobacter sp. | reverse complement strand
TTGCCAGCCTTGTCGAACTGGACAGTGCCTTCCTTCTTGTCGAAGCGGCCACGGTTCACGGCAGCGCCAAAGTGGCTGATCTCGAACGAGGCGAAGGTGTGCGTCGGGTCGATGGCGTAGTTGGCCGATTGGGCTTGGGCAGCACCGGCGAACAGGGTGGCAGCGGCGGCCAGGGCGAAGAGGGACTTGCGCATGGAAACTCCTGATGGGTCAAAAAGGAAAGGACAAAGGGAAAGGGGAGGCCGCTAGCAGCGGCGGCCAAATGCAAAGGGGCGCAGCGCTCAGAGCTTGCCGATGCCGGTCAGCGCGAGCTTGAACTTGACCTGTACGTCGTCGGCCACCATGGAGGTGTCGGCCCACTCGTTTTCGCCGATCTTGAAGGCCAGCCGCTTGATGGGCAGCGCGCCTGTGGCGGTGGTGGTGGTGCCGTTCTGGGTCAGGGTCACGGGCACCACCACGTTCTGGCTGTTGCCCTTGATGGTGAGCGCACCCGCCACTTCAAACTTGCCGCCGCCCAGGGCCTTGATGCTGGACGATACGAACTGGGCTTGCGGGAACTTGGGCACGTTGAACCACGCGGGCTTGGGCAGCTCTGCATCGGTCTCACGCGAGCCCAGCGTGGCGCTGCCGGTGTCCACCGTGAAGGCGATCTTGCTGGTGGCCAGCTTCGCGGGGTCAAACGCGACCTGTGCGCTGAACTTCTTGAACTGGCCTTCGAGCGGCACACCCATCTGGCGGGCGGTGAACTGCACCTCGCTTTGTGCGGGCACCAGTTGCTGCTGGGCCAGGGCGGCCTGCGCGCCAGCGGCGAGCGCAGCGCCAATCACAATGCGGGACAGGGTAGTGGACAGTTGCATGCAGAAACTCCGTTCAAATCTTAAAAGGTGAAAGCGGCGGCCGGGGCGCGGATGGGTGCGTGGCCATTGGGCTGGCAAGGCGCCCTCCTGGCGGGGCGGCGGCGCATGAAGGTCGGAAGCGGGTTATTTCCCCGGCAGCATGCGGTGTAGCAGACCGTCCCGGTCTACCAGATGGTGCTTGAGCGCGGCGGCGATGTGCAGCACGGCCAATGCAGCCAGTGCAAACGCGGTGTACTGGTGCCAGGGCTTGATGGCCTCGGCCAGGTCCTTGCTCATCGGCACAAAGTCGGGCAGCTGCCACAGGCCCAGGAACACGATGGGGAACCCCGCTGCCGAGCTGTAGGCCCAGCCAATCAGGGGCACGGCAAAAAACAGTACGTACAGCAAATGGTGGGTGCCGTGGTGCGCCAGCTTCTGCCAGCCGGGCATGGTCTTCTCAACCGCCTTGGGTAGCGCCGGGGGCCGGTGCGTGACGCGCCACAGCAGGCGCAGCGCCGACAGCACCAGGATCGTCACGCCGGCCCATTTGTGCCAGTTGTAGAGCTTGAGCCGCTGGGGCGAAAAAGGCAGGTCGGCCATGTAGACGCCGACGCCAAACAGCGCGATCAGCGCCAGGCCCAACACCCAGTGCAACAGCATGGCCGTGCGCGTGTAGCGGCGGGGGGTGTCGAGGGTCGTGGTGGCAGTGGCTGTCATCAGCGAATCAAAAAAGTGCCTGATTGGGTACATGTCTCAGACATATCTTCCTCAACCGTTCGGGCTGAGCTTGTCGAAGCCAGGGCGCTCCTTGCGGACAGCCCTTCGACAAGCTCAGGGCGAACGGGCCTGTCTGAGATATGTCGCCAATCAGGACAAAGTGCGTGTGAAAAGAGAGGGAGCGCGGGCTGCGAAGGCCACCCCATGGGGTACCACCACAGTGCGGCGATGGGGCAGTGTAGGAAGCGTCGGCGGCGATCGCTCAAAATTTCTAAATGATTTGCAAATTTTGCAGTGCAGCCATTGGTCACGTTGGCGCTGCAGCGGTATGGAACCTGCGGTGCAGCGCGCTGCCTGCGAATGCAAGGAGTGGCGGTAGAAAGAGCGCAGCGGGGACGACCGCTGGGCAGGTGCTGAAGGCGCCACAGCGCCCTTGCGGTGCCTGCCTGGGAAATGCCTGGCTGAAGGGCTTGTCGGCTTATCGGGCCAGCGCAGCCTGCTTCCAGGCGCTGGCAGCGGCGGTGTCGTCGCCGCGCTGCTCGGCCAGCTCGGCCAGGTGGCGCCAGGCGCTGGCACGCAACTGGGGGTCGCTGAGCTGCTGCGTTGCCTGCGTCAGCAACTGCTGGGCCTTGCCCCACAGCTGGCGCTTGAGGCACGCCATGCCCGCCAGGTACTGCAGGCGCGCGTCGCGTGGGTTGGCTTGCTGTGCCGATTCGATGCGGGCCAGCCAGGGGGCGTCAAGCGCGTCCAGCCCCGCCTCCAGCGCGCGCACCAGCTTGAGGGCGTGCTGCTCGGCCAGGGCATCGGGCAGCTCGACCATGCGGTCCCACACGGGCTGCAGCCAGGCCCGCACCTGGGTGGCATCACCGCCCAGGGCCGCCAGCCGCTGGGCGGCGTGGATGGCCAGCTCGGGCATGTTGCGTTCGCTGGTTTCCAGCGACAGCCAGATCTGCTGCAACTGCGCAATGTCGTGCGCACTGTTGATGAGTTCGGTGGCCAGGCCGCGCACGATGCTCTGCGCCGCATTGGGCGAGAACGCGCGGTGTTTGCCCAGCAGGCGTGCGGTGTCCAGCGCCTCTTGTGTCTGGCGTGCCAGCCGGGTGGCCTTGAGCTTGATGCGCAGCGCCAGCGTGCGGCGGGCTGCGCCCTGGGGCAGGGCTGCCAGGCGGTCGAGCGCTGCAGGGGCATCGCGGTCGTCCAGCGACCAGCGGGCGGCGCGCATCTGGGCGCCTTCGTGCATTTCCTGCTCGTTGACGGAGCCGCGCATGGGGGCTTCCTGCAGTGCGTCCTGCAAGTGGCTTTCGCGCGTGGCGCGGTCTTGCAGGGCATGGGAAGCTTCTGCCGCAATCATGTGGGCCAGCGCGCGCAGCTGCTTGCCGTGGGGCACGGCCTCGCCGCTGGCCTCCAGCGCGTGTTCTTGCGACAACGCGGCCACAGCGGCCTTGCGCGAGCGGATGAACCGGCCGCCCAGCATGTGGGTCAGCGCGTCGAGCAGCGCGCCATGCATGGCGCGCTCTTTTTGTTGCACGCGCCAGCGGCGCGCCTGGTGCGGCAGTTCCAGCAGTGCGGCCAGGGCCCGCAGCGCCGCGTACACGGTGACGAAGCCGCCGACCAGCAGCAGCACCACCATGTTGAGCGACAGGTCGATGCGGTAGGGCGGCCAGTACAGGGTGACCGTGCCCTGGTTGTTGCCTGCAAACAGAGCGGCCGCCACCGCCACCCCGAACAAGCCCAGAAGCCAAAGTGCTGCGCGCATGGTGTCAGCGTCCGGCAGCGGCGGTGGCCAGGGCCGACAGGGTTTCGTCCAGACGCGGCAGCTCGGCCGCCTTCATGCTGGCCTGGGCTTGCTGCAGGGTCGAAGCCACGTTCTGCGTGCGGCGCGATGCCGGGTCGAAATATTTGTTGAGGGCTGCGGTGGCCGCCGCCAGGTCAGAACGGGCGGACTCGAACTGCCGGGCGAGGATGCCCAGGCGCGCGTTGAGCAGCTTGAACTTGAGGTTTTCGCGCAGGAAGAAGGTCTGCTCGGGGGCCAGCAAGATGGCTTCGGGCTGGTCGATGCGGCTCACGCGCACCAGGCTGCGGGCTTCGTCGCGTACCACTTCCCAGCTGCGCTGCAGGGCCGCCTGCCACCACGCCAGGCCCTCAGTGGGGGCGGGGGCGCTGCCGGGCATTGCGGGGCCGGTGGACAGGCGTTTTGTCGAGGCCGCCTGGGCCACGGCGTTGAGCACGGGCAGGTCGTCCACCTGGCGCACCAGCTCGTCCAGGCGGGCCAGCAGGCCGGCGGTGTCGGTCACGGTGGCGCGGGTCAGGCGGTCCAGGTCGCGACCGATGGCGCGCTGCACGGGGGCCAAGCGGGGCTGGGCAGAGCGCTCGATACGTTGGTCAGCGCTTTTGAGGGCGGCCACCAGGGGCTCCAGGCTGCCGGTCAGCTGGGCCTGCTGTTGCGCCAGACGGATGGCCGACTCGATGTCCACCACCAGGTTTTCATCGCGCGAACGCGACAGGCTCTGCATGAGTTCTTCGAGCTGGCTGCGCTGCAGGGCGACTTCGCTCACGCGGGCCTCGGCCACCGAAAGGCGTGCGGCCGTGTCGCGCACCAGCTCTTCGGCCTGGCGGGCCATGGTGCGGGCCTCGATGGCCAGGGCGCCCGAGTCTGCGGACTGCCGGGCCAGTTGTTCCTGGATGGCGCTGAGCTTTTGCCACAGCAGGCCGCTGCTGACCAGTGCAGCCACCGCCACGGTGCCCAGCAGCAAGGTCATGGCGCCGCTCCGGCCAGCGGCGGCGGGGGCTGCGGCCGAGGGGGGCGGGCTCACTGCCGGCGCGCCCACGGCGGCAGCCACAGGGGCTGGAGGGGGCGTGGGGGGCAGATCGTCAGGGGGCGCAGAACTCATGCGGCCGATTCTATCGAGGCCACCACGTCTTCCAGCGCCGGACGGCATTCCCGCACGGTGCCAAAGCCCGCTGCGCGGGCTGCTTCGGCGATGCGCGGGTGGGTGGCCAGCGCATGGGCGGCGCCCCAGTGCTGGCCCGGCAGGGCCTCGGCCAGGTGGGCCACCGCCTCGGAGCTGCTCAGCAGCCAGACGGAGCCATCTTTGGCCGCCTGTTGCGCCAGCGCCACCTCTTGTGCCGTGAAGTGGGGGGCGCCGCGTTGGTAGGCCACCACAAACTCCACCTGGCCACCCCGCGCCGCGATCTGCTGGGCCAGCCACTCGCGGCCGTTGCCCTGGGGTGATTGGTGTGCGCCCTGGGGCGTGGCGGAGCGGCCGCGCACGATCAGCACGCGGTCGCCGGGCTGCACCTGGGGGGCCACCTGCTGCCACAGTGCCTCCGAGTCGAACTGGGGTGCGTCGGGCGCGGGCCCGTCGATGGCGCTGCGCGGCACGCCCGCCTGCTCCAGCGCGCGGGCTGTACCCGGGCCGGGTGCCCATGCTCTTGTTTTTGTAGCTGTTAAGGCATGATTACCTAGCGCTACAGGGCGTTTTGGCTCAAAGAAGTGCACCACGGCATTGCCGCTGACGAACATCAGGGCGCGGTAGGTGCCGATGTCGGCGCGGGCCGTGTCCAGCGCCTGCTGCATGGCGGTGTCCGTGCAGGGGCCAATCGCAATCAGGGGCAGCGCCACAGCCTGTATACCGTGTGCGCCCAGTTGCGCCACCCAGTGCGTCGCTTCGCGGGCAGGGCGTGTGACGATCACCCGGGGCGCTGAGGTGCCCATCTCAGGCCCGGGTGATGCCGCGCGCACCCCCAGCACGCAGGCGCTGCGCAATCGCATCGCCCAGGGCTTCTGCCTGCGCCAGCGTGGTGACCGGGGCGGAGGCCTGGGCGCGCACCAGCGGGGCTTTGTCCTCGGGGTCGCCCCAGGCGGCGTCCAGCTGCAGCACGCCCTGGGTGAAGGTGCCGTGCGCTGCCAGGGGCATCGAGCAGCTGCCGCCCATGGCGCGGCTCACAGCGCGTTCGGCGGCCACGGTCAGCCAGGTGGTCTGGTGCGCCAGCGGCGCCAGTGCGTCGATCAGGTCTTGCCGGTCGCTGCGCACCTCGATGCCCAGCGCACCCTGGCCTGCAGCCGGCAGCATGGCGCTAGGCTCGAAGGTGGTGCGGATCCGGGCTTCCAGCCCCAGGCGCTTCAGGCCCGCGGCGGCCAGCACGATGGCGTCGTACTGGCCTTCGTCCAGCTTGCGCAGGCGGGTGTCGAGGTTGCCGCGCAAGGGCTCGATTGTCAGGTCAGGCCGCAGGGCCTGCAGCAGCACCTGGCGGCGCAGGCTCGATGTGCCCACCACGGCACCCTGCGGCAGCGCGTCCAGGTTCTCATAGCGGGGGGAGACAAAGGCATCGCGCGGGTCTTCGCGCTCCATCACGCAGGCCAGGGCAAAGCCCTCGGGCAGCTCCATGGGCACGTCCTTGAGCGAATGCACGGCAATGTGGGCGCGCCCTTCTTCCAGTGCCACTTCCAGCTCTTTCACAAACAGGCCCTTGCCGCCTACCTTGCTGAGGGACTTGTCCAGAATCTGGTCGCCCTTGGTGGTCATGCCCAGCAATTGCACGCTGTGGCCGCGGGCTTCGAGCAGCGCTTTGACATGCTCGGCCTGCCACAGTGCAAGGCGACTTTCGCGCGTGGCGATGACGATGGAGGGCGTGGGCGAGGGGCTCAAGTTCGTAACCTGTTTGTAATTATTCAGCGGCGCAGGATGCTAGCATGCGCCCGCACTGGGGCTGGTGCGGCCTGCGGCCATGCGGGCTCCACGGGCCAGGCCATCCCACCCATCCCGGAGACTCCCGCATGAAACGATCCGACAAGGACCAGCCCCTGATTGATGACATCCGCCTGCTGGGCCGCATTCTGGGTGACGTCATCCGGGATCAGGAGGGCGTGGCGGCGTACGAGCTGGTTGAGCAGGTGCGCAAGCTCTCGGTGGCCTTCCGCCGCGACGCCGACCAGGAGGCCGACCGCGCGCTCAAGAAGCTGCTCAAGTCGCTGTCGGGCGACCAGACGGTGAGCGTGATCCGCGCCTTCACCTATTTCAGCCACCTGGCCAACCTGGCCGAAGACCGCCACCACATCCGTCGCCGCGCCGTGCACGAGCGTGCGGGCGACACGCAGGAGGGCAGCATCGAGGTCGCCCTCTCGCGCCTGCGCTGGGCCGGCATCGCGCCCAAGACCATTTCGCAAACGCTGGCCGGCAGCTACGTGGCGCCCGTGCTGACCGCCCACCCTACCGAAGTGCAGCGCAAGAGCATCTTGGACGCCGAACGCGACATTGCCCAGTTGCTCGCCACGCGCGACGACATCCAGGTGCGCGCCCAGCTCTACAACAGCGCCAAGGACGCGCTCACCCCGCGCGAGCTGGCCGCCAACGAAGCGCAGCTGCGTGCCCGCGTGGCCCAGCTGTGGCAGACGCGCCTGCTGCGCTACAGCAAGCTCACCGTGGCCGACGAAATCGAAAACGCGCTGTCGTATTACGAAGCCACCTTTCTGCGCGAGATCCCCAAGATTTACGCGGACATGGAAAACGAGCTGGGCCAGTACCCGGTGCACAGCTTCTTGCGCATGGGCCAGTGGATTGGTGGGGACCGCGACGGCAACCCCAATGTGACGGCGCAAACCCTGCAATACGCCCTGAGCCGCCAGGCCGAAGTGGCCCTGCGCCACTACCTGACCGAGGTGCACTATCTGGGCGGCGAGCTGTCGCTGTCGGCCCGCCTGGTGCAGGTGTCGGCCGAGATGGAGGCCCTGGCCCAGCGCTCGCCCGACACCAATGAACACCGCGTGGACGAGCCCTACCGCCGCGCACTCACTGGCATCTATGCGCGCCTGGCCGCATCGCTGAAAGACCTGACCGGTGGCGAAGCCGCGCGCCACGCCGTGGCGCCACAGAACGCCTACGTCAGCGCCGAAGAGTTCCTGGCCGACCTGCGCGTGATCGAAGCGTCACTGAAGTCCCACCATGGCGAAGCGCTGGCCGCCGAGCGCCTGCACCCGCTGATCCGCGCCGTGCAGGTGTTTGGCTTTCATTTGGCCACGGTGGACTTGCGCCAAAGCTCTGACAAGCACGAAGAGGTAGTGGCCGAGCTGCTGGCCAAGGCGCGCATCGAGCCGAACTACGCGGGCCTGCAAGAAGCCGCCAAGCGCGCGCTGCTGATCAAGCTGCTGAACGACGCGCGCCCGCTGCGCGTGGTGGGCGCTGAATATTCGGCCCACGCCCAGGGCGAGCTCGCCATCTTTGAAACCGCCCGCGTGATGCGTGAGCGCTTTGGGCACGAGGCGATTCGCCACTACATCATCAGCCACACCGAGACGGTGAGCGACCTGCTGGAGGTGCTGCTGCTGCAAAAGGAAGTAGGCCTGATGACCGGCACGCTCGATGCCGAATCGAAGAACCACCTCATCGTGGTGCCGCTGTTCGAAACCATCGAAGACCTGCGCAATGCCGCGCCCATCATGCGCGAGTTCTATGCGCTGCCTGGCGTGGCAGCCCTGGTGCAGCGCAGCGGTGGTGAGCAGGACATCATGCTGGGCTACAGCGACAGCAACAAGGACGGTGGCATCTTCACCAGCAACTGGGAGCTGTACCGCGCCGAGATCGCCCTCGTCGAACTCTTCGACGAACTCGCCACCAGCCATGGCATCCAGCTGCGCATGTTCCATGGCCGGGGCGGCACCGTGGGCCGGGGCGGCGGCCCCAGCTACCAGGCCATCCTGGCGCAACCCCCCGGCACCGTGCGCGGCCAGATCCGCCTGACGGAGCAGGGCGAAGTCATTGCCTCCAAATACGCCAACCCCGAGATCGGCCGCCGCAACCTCGAAACCCTGGTGGCCGCCACGCTCGAAGCCACGCTGCTGCAGCCCACCAAGCCTGCCACCAAGGCGTTTCTGGACGCCGCCGCCCAGCTCTCGCTGGCCAGCATGGGCAGCTACCGCGCGCTGGTGTACGAGACGCCCGGCTTCACCGACTACTTCTTCAACTCCACGCCCATCCGCGAGATCGCAGAACTCAACATCGGCTCGCGCCCTGCATCGCGCAAGGCCAGCCAGAAGATCGAAGACCTGCGCGCCATTCCCTGGGGCTTCAGCTGGGGCCAATGCCGTCTCACGTTGCCCGGCTGGTTCGGCTTTGGCTCGGCGGTAGAGGCTTTCATCAACACCGAAGGCAAGGACCCCAAGGCCCAACTGGCGCTGCTGCAGAAGATGTACCGCCAGTGGCCCTTCTTCCGCACCCTGCTGTCCAACATGGACATGGTGCTTGCCAAGAGCGACCTGGCCCTGGCCTCGCGCTACAGCGAACTCGTCACCGACGCCCGCCTGCGCAAAAAGGTGTTCACCAGCATCGAGGCCGAGTGGCACCGCACGGCCGACGCGCTCACCCGCATCACGGGCGACAAGCAGCGCCTGACGCACAACACGGCGCTGGCGCGGTCCATCAAGCACCGCTTCCCCTACATCGATCCGCTGCACCACTTGCAGGTCGAGCTGGTGCGCCGCTGGCGTGCAGGGCAGGGCGACGAGCGGGTGCAGACCGGGATTCACATCTCCATCAACGGTATTGCGGCGGGGCTGCGCAATACGGGCTGATCGGACCGCAAAGCAGTCCAGTCTTCGCCTCTGGACCTGCTGCCTGCGCGGCGCGATCCCATAACAAAAAGGGCTCCCCATGGGAGCCCCGTTTGTTTGGCCAGTGCGACAGCGTATGTCTAAAACACCTCCCATGGCAGCAGCACCCGCACCGCGCGAAGTGCCACCACCATGGGAAGTCCCGCAACTGCGTCAATCGGTCATGCGATTACATCGCGCTGAATTCGCCCGAAGGGATCTGGCCAGTGCGCACAGCTTCAGCAGCCTGGGCACGCACGGCAGCGCGGTCAGCGGTGGACTTGTAGGTCACCACACGCGAGCCAGCAGGCTCGATGCTGCGTGTTTGTGCCACGGTAGCGGCTTCAGCAGCCACTTCAGCGCGCGTGCGGTTCGTGTCGAACTTCAGGGCAAATTGCGAGCCATCGGCTTCGTCAGCATGGGCGCCAAAGGCGGCGAAAGCGGCAACAGCGACGACGGAGAGGAAACGAGCGGTCTTGTTCATGATGAAAATCCTTAAAAGCTAAAAAAGCGTCTCAAAAAAGCCGGGTCAAAAACCATTCCTGAACCGGGTTCGGTGAGTCGCCTTGCGGGTTCGGCTCATCGATGGGATGAACTGTACGCCGATGGTGTTCAGGGAAAAACCACTCAGTCGCGAACTAACTGCTCCAGTATTGAAAACAATCACCAAGAACGGTGGGCTGGGTTTGGTGTGCCCTGAGGTTCAGCAATGTTTGGAGCTGTACCTCTGGCGCGAAGCCAGAGGCCGTGCGTGGAGCAGGCGCAAAGACACTGGCCGCGCGAGACGCAGAGACGGCATGCGTGGCAGCTGCCGCGTCGCTTGTGGGCTCAGTCGCCCAGCAGTTCGCCCACGGCCTTCAGGTCTTCCACCCGGTCGCACACGGCCTTCACGGCCATCATCACCGGGATGCCCAGCAACAGGCCCCACAGGCCCCACAGCCAGCCCCAGGCCAGCACGCTGATGAACACGGCCACGGGGCTCATGCTGCTGGTGCGGCTGGTCAGCCAAGGCGTGAGCAGGTTGCCGATCAGCGTGTGGATGACCAGCGAGGCACCGCCAATGGCCATGGCCATGTCGAGCGTGCCGAACTGCAAGAACGCCACCAGGGCCGAGGCCCCTGTGACCAGGGCCGAGCCGATGTACGGCGCGAGGTTGAGCACCGCAGCCACCACGCCCCACACGGCCGCGTTTTCCAGCCCCAGTGCCCAATAGGCCGCGCCAGTGGCCAGCCCGACCAGTACGCTGGTGAACACCTGCAGCAGCAGATAACGCTGTATCTGCTGTGTGATGTCCTGCAGCACATGGATGGTGACCTTGCGCCGCTCCAGGCTGGTGCCCGCAATGCGCAGCAGCTTGTCGCGAAACAGGTTGCCCGAGGCGAGGGCAAAGTAGGTCAGGAACACCACCACCGTCAGCTGCCCCAGGGCCGACATCAGGCCCATCGTGCCGCTCCACAGGTAGTCGCGGATGTTGAAAGGCGGGCGCTCCACGATTACCCGCTGCACGCCCCGGCGGGGCGCAGTGGTGGCGGTGCTGTTTTCGTTGGCGGCCTGCTCGATCTGGGTGGCCGCCTTCTGCACGGTGTCCAGCGGGCTGCTGCCACCCGCGCGGGCCTTGAGGTTGTCACGCACCTTTTTGGCGGCGACGGGCACAGAGTCCACCAGTTGCGCCGCCCCGTCACTGAGCGACCAGGCCGTGCTGGCCAGCCCGGCAACGATGGCCACCAGCAACACCCCCGCCCCCAGCGCCCGCGGCACATGCCACCGGGCCATCATTTCCACGGCGGGCCGCAGCGCAATGGTCAGCAGCAGGCTCAGCATGATCGGGATGAACACCGCACTGGCCCAGTGCAGCAGCGCCACGCTGGCAAACAGTGCCAGCAGGGCGAGGGAGAGGTTGCGCACGTCCACGGGCATGTGGAGCATGAGGGGCGCTGCGTGGGGCGCTGGCGCCGAGACCGGAGGCGCAGGGACTGTGGGGGCGGCTGCGTGTGCGTCGCCGGCTGGCGTGTGGCTGGCATCTGCTGCGACCTGGTTGGTCACCGCTGGGTCGGAGCGGCCATCGTCAACGCCGGCTGTCGTTGGGCTGGTGGGTGCGGAAGGAGCGGCAGAGGGCGCGGTCATGCGCGGATTGTGCGGCAGGCGAGGGTGTACAGAATTTTGTGTAAACGGACAATCCACCGCCGGCGCAAGCCGGCCTGTCCGTAAGCACAATGAACACCAAGAAACACGACGTACCTGAAGAACTGCTGTCTGGCCTGCTGGCCAACTACAAGAAGCCTGAAGACCTCATCGGCGAGAACGGTCTGCTCAAGCAACTGACCAAGCTGCTGGTCGAGCGAGCCCTGGACGCTGAGCTGACTGAGCACCTGGGCCATGAACGCAACGAGGCGGTGGCCAACCCCGCTGGCAACACCCGCAACGGCAAGAGCAAGAAGACCCTCAAGGGCGAGTTCGGCGAATTGCCCATCGAAGTGCCACGCGACCGCCATGGCAGCTTCGAGCCTCAGCTCATCCCCAAGCACCAGACCCGTTGGGCCGGCTTCGACGACAAAATCATCTCGCTGTACGCCCGTGGCATGACGGTGCGTGAGATACAGGCCCACCTCTAAGAGATGTACGGCACCGAAGTTTCGTCCAGTCTGATTTCCTCGGTGACGGACGCCGTGGCCGACGAGGTCAAGGCCTGGCAGGCCCGGCCGCTGGAGCCGATTTACCCCATCGTCTATCTGGACTGCATCCACGTGAAGGTGCGCGAGGGCGCGGTGCGGGTCAAGGCGGTGTACCTGGCCATCGGCATCACCATGACGGGCGACAAGGAGGTGCTGGGCCTGTGGCTGGCCCAGACCGAGGGTGCCAAGTTCTGGCTGCAGGTGGTTACCGAACTGCGCAACCGGGGCGTGCAGGACATCTTCATTGCCTGTGTCGATGGGCTCAAGGGCTTCCCTGACGCCATTGAGGCCGTCTTTCCCAAGGCGGTGGTGCAACTGTGCATCGTTCACATGGTGCGCCACAGCCTGAATTACGTCTCATGGAAGCGCCGCAAAGAGGTGGCTGCCGACCTGCGCCGCATCTACACGGCCACCACCGCCGAAGAGGCCGAGCTGATGCTCGGTGAATTCGAGGCCCGCTGGGATGCCGAGTACCTGCCCATCGGCCAGTCCTGGCGCAGGAACTGGAGCCGCTTGACCCCGTTCTTTGACTACCCGCCGGAAATCCGCAAGGTCATCTACACCACCAACGCCATCGAGTCGGTCAACATGAGCCTGAGGAAGCTGACCAAGAACCGGGGCTCGTTCCCCAGCGACGAGGCGCTGACCAAGCTGTTCTACCTGGCCCTGCGCAACATCAGCCAGAAGTGGACCATGCCCATCCGGGATTGGAAGGCCGCGCTGACCCGCTTTACCATTCAGTTCGGAGACCGCATCTCCGTCAATTGAAGTCCGAACCGTTTACACAAAAATTCGGACACGCGCCTACTGGGTCTTGCGTTGCCTGCTGACTGCAGGTTTTGCGTGATCCGTTGAAATGGATTGTGAAACCGCCCCAATCAGAAATTAAGTCGGGGTTTGGCTGTGCCGCGTGTCTGGTTTCGCGGTGGGCTGTGTAGGAATTTGCCCTACACGCAGATCAGGCGCCGGCTGGCTTTCAAGAGGGGTGCATCTGCTGCAACGGCAGGCACCGAGCCCCGAATTCTGCTCATGGTTTTGATAGCGCCTGCAAACCATCTTTTTTGCGCTTTTGCAACTCGCGGCGTCCGTTAGACGCCGCAACTGGGGCGTTTCAACCCTTTTCGACCGGGCGCGTGGGGTCTGAACACCATTCGCTCCAGCTGCCCGCAAACAGTGCGGTGTGCCCCAGGCCGGCAATCTCCATGGCCAGCAGATTGGGCACGGCACTTACGCCGCTGCCGCACTGGTGCACCACGGTTGCAGGATTGCGGCCTGCCAACAGGGCATCGAACTCTGCGCGCAGTGTGGCTGCGGGTTTGAAGCGGCCGTCGGCGCCGATGTTTTCGGCAAACGGCCGGTTGAGTGCTCCCGGAATGTGGCCGGCCACCGGGTCCAGCGGCTCCACCTCGCCCCGGTAGCGGGCACCGGCGCGGGCGTCGATCACGGTCTGGTCATTGGGGCTCTGCAGGCGGGCCAGAACATCGCTGGCCGTGGCCAGCTGGCGCAAGGGCTCGTTCAGTGCAAAGTGGGACTGGAAGTGCGAGGGCTCTTCGCCGCTGTTGACTGCGCCCCCTGCGGCCTGCCAGGCCTGTAGCCCGCCGTCGAGCACGGCCACGGCGTCATGACCCGCCCACTTGAGCATCCACCACAGGCGGCCGCAGTAGTTGGCGCCCTGGCGGTCGTAGACCACGGCCTGCATGTTGTTGGCAAAACCCACGCTGGACAGCCACATGGCAAAACGTTCGCGACTGGGCAGTGGGTGGCGGCCACCGGATGCGGGCTGGTCGGCCTCCTGCGCCGTCACAGTGCCGGTGGCCCCTGGTGCGCCGTGCTTGGCACTCAGGTCGTTGTCCAGGTTGGCATACACGGCGCCGGGGATATGGGCCTGCGCATATTGCTGCGCGCCGGCGGTCGGTTGCATGAGTTCGAAGCTGCAGTCGAACACCATCAGCGGCGCACCGCTGGCGATGAGGGTTTGCAGGTCGGGGGCGGAGATGAGCGTGGTGTAGGTGGTCATCGGCAGATCAGGTGCAAAGCAACCGGTAGGACGGGAAGGCCTCCATTGTGGCCATCCTGATAGGCTGTGTCCTCGCCAGCGCGCATGGGTTTTTGTATCGGTCAGTGTTCTTCGGCCGGTGCACCGGGTGCGGCCCGGGCCCGCAAGATGGTGGCCACAATGCCGCTGCCCACGATGAGGACCATGCCGATCCAGCCGATGGGCGGAATCTTGTCGCCAAAAAGAGCCACGCTGTAGATGCCCGCAAACACGATGCCTGAATACTGCAGGTTGGCCACCACCAGCGTGCCGCGCTGGGTCTTGGCGCTGGCATAGGCGCGCGTCATGCACAGCTGCCCACCCGCCGCCAGCACGCCGATGGGCAGCAACCACAGCGCTTGCCAGCCCGGCCAGTCGGACATGCCGGTAAACAACATGGCCACGCCGCCCGCGACTGCAGAGCCCACCGCAAAGTAAAAGACGGTGCGCGACTCGGGCTCGCCCAGGCGCGACAGCGCCACCACCTGCATGTAGGCAAAGGCGGCTGACAGGCCGGACATCAGACCGATCATCCCGGCAAAGGCCTGGTTCTGGTCCAGGCTGGGGCGCAGCATCAGCACCACGCCGACGAACCCGGTGAGCACCGTCAGCACCAGCGGGCCTTGCAGGGCGGGCCGGGGCGTGGCGGCAGAAGGCCGCCAGGCCAGCAGCGTGCCGCCGACCAGGAAGGCCGCGATCCACACGCTGCTCATGTAGTTGAGCGTCATGGCGGTGGCCAGCGGCAGGTGCGCAATGGCGTAGAACCACGCACCCAGCGACGCCACCCCCACGAGGCTACGCCAGGCGTGCATGCCGGGGTACCGTGTGGCGAGCGTCACGTTTTGTGAGCGTGACAGCAGCCACAGGATGAACATGCCGATCAGCCCCCGGTAACACACCAGCTCCGCCGAGTTGAAGAAGTCCGAGGCGATCTTGACGCACACGCCCATGCTGGCAAACAGGAACGCGGCCAACACCATCCAGAGGGCTTGCATCGGGTTGTGATCTCTTGAAGCGCGCCGTGGGGCGCACAAATGAAAATAGCTGCCAGCGCTTATTTTTTAAGCACTGGCAGCTATTGTAATGAGAGCAAGCCCCGGCGGGCCTGCAGATTGGCGGGGTTTTGCCTCTGTATTCAGCGTTTTGCCGCAGCCGGGTCGATGGTGCCGCTCCCCATGGCCTCGCGGTACCACTCGTGGAAGTGCTGCATGCCATCTTCCATGGGGCTCTGGTAAGGGCCCACCTCGTTGTCGCCACGGGCCAGCAAAGCCTTGCGGCCGGCGTCCATGCGCTCGCCGATTTCGTCGTCCTCGATGCAGGTCTCCATATAGGCAGCTTTCTGCGCCTCGACGAATTCGCGCTCAAAAGCGGCGATTTCCTCGGGGTAGTAGAACTCCACCATGTTCAGCGTCTTGGTCGGGCTGATGGGGTGCAGCGTGGACACCGTGAGCACATGCGGGTACCACTCGATCATGATGTGTGGGTACAGCGTGAGCCAGATGGCGCCGTACTTCGGCGGCTTGCCTTCGCGGTAGTCCAGCAGCGCCTTGTGCCAGCGCTCGTACACCGGGCTGCCCGCCTTGCCCAGGCGGTTGGCCACGCCCACAGTTTGCACCGAATAGTTCTTGCCGAACTCCCAGCGCAGGTCGTCGCAGGTGACGAATTGCCCCAAGCCCGGGTGGAACGGGCCGACGTGGTAGTCCTCCAGATAGACCTCGATGAAGGTCTTCCAGTTGTAGTTGCACTCGTGCAGCTCCACGTGGTCGAGCACGTAGCCGTCAAAGTCCAAGTCGGCGCGTGGTCCCATCTGGGCCAGGTCGGCGGCCACGTCATAGCCGTTGTCTTCAAACAGAAGACCGTTCCATTCGCGCAGCTTGTAGTTGTTGAGGTTCAAGCATGGGTCGTGCGCGAAGTGCGGCGCGCCCAGCAATTCGCCTTTGGGGTTGTACGTCCAGCGGTGCAAAGGGCACACGATGTTGCCGCCCGCGCTGCCCTTTTGCTGGGTGTTCAGCGATCCCTTGCCCTTGAGCATGACCGCTTGCCGATGGCGGCACACATTGGAGATCAGCTCGATGCCGCCCTGGGCGTTGCGCACCAGGGCGCGGCCCTCGCCCTCCTGGGGCAGTGCGTAGTAGTCGCCCGCGTGGGGCACAGCCAATTGATGCCCCACGTAGCGGGGCCCGCGCTGGAAGATGGTCTCCAGCTCGCGCTGGAACAGCGCATCGTCAAAGTAGCTCGAAACTGGTAGTTGGCTTGCGGCCTGCTGCAGTTGAAGACTTAAATCAGACATGGGTGACCTGACCTAAAGACTCCCCACAGAGAGAGTGCGGGAGGTGCGCCGGTGAAGGCGCATCTGGAAAAAGAAAACCGGCTAGGGTGGGTAGCCGGCTCGACGGGAATGGGATTATAGGCGGTGGGGTTATTCCCGCACCCCCGCTACGTGAATAGAAAACACCGGTTCCATCAAAAATAGAGGCCTCCCACGGATCGGCCGCTGTCTGACACGGGCGTCACAGCGCTGCGCCTAAAATCACCGGTTTTTCACCCGCGCACTGCCGCCCCCTCCATGCCCAAGGCCCCTGCAACCCCTGCTCCTCCCGCCGAACCTGCCAGCTACGAGGCGGCCCTGGAGGAGCTGGAGCAACTCGTGGCCCGCATCGAGTCGGGCCAGCTGCCGCTGGACCAGATGCTGGCGGGCTACCAGCGCGGCGCCACCTTGCTGGCGTTTTGCCGCCACCGGCTCGACGCCGTGCAGGACCAGATCAAGGTGCTGGACGACGGCCAGCTGCAACCATGGAACCAGGAATGAGCGCATTGCCGATGACTTCCTCGACGGTGTTGAACCCGCCCCTGGATACGAATCTCTGGAGCCAGAATCACCTTGCCCGTGTGGAGCAGGCTCTGTCCTTGTGGGTGGGCGAAGGCGCCCCGGCAGGGCTGGGCGACGCCATGCGTTACGCTGTGCTGGATGGCGGCAAGCGCCTGCGGCCCCTGCTGGTTTTGGCCGCGTACGAGGCGGCGCGCAGCGGTTCCTCGGATTCCGCCGCACCTGAGGGCGCGGCGGTGCTAGCAGCTTTGGATGAAGCCGCCTTGCGGGCCGCGTGCGCAGTCGAACTGATCCACGCGTATTCCCTGGTCCACGACGACATGCCCTGCATGGACAACGATGTGCTGCGCCGTGGCAAGCCCACCGTGCATGTGCAGTTTGGCGAAGCCCAGGCCCTGCTGGCGGGCGACGCACTGCAGGCCTTCGCGTTTGAACTGCTGACCCCCGACAACACGTTGATCCCCGCCGCCACGCAGGCGGCCCTGTGCAGGCTGCTCGCGCGGGCTGCGGGCTCGGCCGGCATGGCGGGTGGCCAGGCGATTGACCTGGCCAGCGTGGGCGTGGCGCTGACGGAGGCCCAACTGCGCCAGATGCATCGCCTCAAGACAGGCGCGCTGCTGCAGGGCAGCGTGTTGATGGGTGCGGTCTGTGGCCAAGCCGGGGCTGTGCAATACCAAGCGCTGTCGGACTACGGTGCAGCGCTCGGGCTCGCCTTCCAGGTGGTTGACGATATCCTGGACGTGGTCGCTGACTCGGCCACGCTGGGCAAGACGGCGGGCAAGGATGCTGCTGCCGACAAGCCCACCTATGTGTCGCTTCTGGGCCTCGAACGTGCTCAGGCATATGCTCATCACCTGCTGGGCGATGCCCTCGCAGCGCTGGAGCGCAGCGGGCTGCCCGATACGCGGGCGCTGGCGGCGCTGGCCGACATGGTGGTGCGACGCACGCACTGATATGCAGGCGTGCCCAGCCCTCCCTGTCGGCCTGGCCGGTCACGGGTTCCGGTACGTAAGACCCATTGAATTTGACTCCAGTCGCTTTCCTGGTAAGCGCTTGTAGCTACTAAAAATATAGCAATGTCCACGACGTCCTTTCCCCTGCTGCAAACGATCAACGACCCGGCGGATCTGCGCAAGCTCTCGCGTGCAGACCTCAAGCTGCTGGCGGCCGAGTTGCGTGGCTTCGTACTCGAAAGCGTTTCGCGCACAGGGGGGCACCTCAGCTCCAACCTGGGTACCGTGGAGCTGACGATTGCGCTGCATCACGTATTCCACACGCCGGAAGACCGCCTGGTATGGGATGTGGGCCACCAGACCTATCCGCACAAGATCCTGACTGGCCGGCGTGACCGCATGCACACCTTGCGGCAGCTCGGCGGCATCTCCGGATTTCCGCAGCGCACCGAGAGCGAGTACGACACCTTCGGCACCGCCCATTCAAGTACCAGTATCTCGGCGGCGCTGGGCATGGCGCTGGCCGCCAAGCGCAAGGGCGAGAGCCGCCATGCCGTGGCCATCATCGGTGACGGCGCCATGAGCGCTGGCATGGCGTTCGAGGCCCTGAACAACGCAGGGGTGTCCGACGCCAACCTGCTCGTGGTGCTCAATGACAACGACATGAGCATCAGCCCGCCGGTGGGGGCGCTGAACCGTTATCTCGCCCAGCTCATGAGTGGCCAGTTTTACGCCGCTGCCAAAAACGTGGGCAAGACAGTGCTCAAGCCCGTGCCGCCGCTGCTCGAACTGGCCAAGCGCTTCGAGCAGCAGGCCAAGGGCATGGTCGTGCCGGCCACCCTGTTCGAAAAGTTTGGCTTCAACTACATCGGGCCCATTGACGGGCACGACCTGGATTCACTGATCCCGACCCTGGAGAACATCAAGAGCCTCAAGGGCCCGCAGTTTCTGCATGTCGTCACCAAGAAGGGTCAGGGCTACAAGCTCGCCGAGGCCGATCCCGTGGCCTACCACGGGCCCGGCAAGTTTGACCCCGCCGTGGGCCTTGTAGCCCACAGCGGCGCGCCCAAGCTCACCTTTACCCAGGTGTTCGGACAATGGCTGTGCGACATGGCCGCCCAAGACCAGCGGTTGGTGGGCATCACCCCCGCGATGCGCGAAGGCTCGGGCATGGTCGAGTTTGAAAAACGCTTTCCCGATCGCTACTACGACGTGGGCATTGCCGAGCAGCATGCCGTCACGTTCGCCGCAGGCATGGCCTGCGAAGGCGTGAAGCCGATCGTGGCCATCTACTCCACCTTCTTGCAGCGCGGCTACGACCAGTTGATTCACGACGTGGCCTTGCAGAACCTGCCGGTGGTGTTTGCGTTGGACCGCGCGGGATTGGTCGGAGCCGACGGCGCCACGCATGCAGGCGCGTATGACATTCCCTTTGTCCGCTGCATTCCCAACATGAGCATGGCATGCCCGGCGGATGAGCGCGAATGCCGACAGCTTTTGTCCACCGCGTTCGAGCAGGATCACCCCGTAGCGGTGCGCTACCCGCGCGGCAGCGGGGCGGGCGTCACTCCGCTGGCGAGCCTGGAAAGCCTGCCTTTTGGCAAGGGCGAGATCCGCCGTGAGCGCACGGTCCAGGGGGGCGATGTATCTGCCGCCGCACCGCGCATCGCCATCCTGGCATTCGGGACCTTGCTGTATCCCGCCCTCGAAGCCGGAGACAGGCTCAATGCCACCGTGGTCAACATGCGCTGGGCGAAACCCCTGGACACGGACCTGTTGCGTGCCGTGGCGCAGAACCACGACGCGCTGGTCACGGTGGAGGAGGGCGCCATCATGGGTGGCGCAGGCAGTGCCGTGGCGGAGGCCCTGAACGTGATGGGCATCGTGCGCCCTGTATTGCAGCTGGGCCTGCCAGATGTCTTCATCGAACACGGCGACCCCGCGCGCCTGCTGTCCCTGCAGGGCTTGGATGCGGGCGGCATCGAGCGCGCCGTGAAGGCACGCTTCGCTGGCTGCCAGACCGATGCGGTGGGCCGCGGCTGACCCTTCAAAAGTTCTGTCTCTCTGGAGCGTTGCTCCCGACTTTTTTACAAGCAATTTTGTCCTGTGCCGGGACTGCGTTATCCCGGCTGAGGGCACAATGTTGTCACGGTGTGCATCGTCGCCCATCGCGTCCAACCGTGCCGGTTGACCAATGCTTGCAGAAACCTGAGCCCATGCGGCTTTGCGCCCTTTTTCGCGGGAAAACCCGTAAAGGCGGGGTGCACCCGGTTCCTACAATGCCCCGAAAGCCCGAGAGGCTCGGACCTTCGGGCAGCTTCGGTTACCCAGCGCGGATCCATCAATATTTCGGAGATAAACCCATGGATCGTCGTTCCATCATCAAGCAGGCAGGTATTGCAGGTGTGCTCGCCGCAGGCATCGCGCCTGCCGTGCATGCGCAAGCCGCCGTGCGCTGGCGCCTTGCATCGAGCTTTCCCAAATCGCTCGACACCATCTTTGGCAGTGCCGACATGTTCGCCAAGACCGTGAAAGCGTTGTCGGGGGGCAAGTTTGAGGTGTCGGTTCATGCCGCTGGCGAACTCATGCCGGCGTTCGGTGTGGTCGATGCCCTGCAAAACGGTACGGTCGAAATGGCGCAAACCGCGCCCTACTACTTCACCGGCAAGAACTCCATCTTCGCTTTCGGTTGTGCGGTTCCTTTTGGTCTGACTGCCCGCCAGATGGATGCATGGATGGAGCACGGCAATGGCCGCAAGCTGATGGACGCCTTCTACGCCAACTTCAACATCAAGAGCCGTAGCGCAGGCAACACCGGCACACAGATGGGTGGTTGGTACCGCAAGGAAATCAAAACGGTTGCCGATCTCAAGGGGCTGAAGTTCCGCATGGGTGGCGGCCTGTTCGGTGAAGCCATGCAAAAGCTCGGCGTGGTTCCCCAAAACATGCCCGCCGGCGATGTGTACCAGGCCCTTGAAAAGGGCACGCTGGACGCCACCGAATTCGTTGGTCCGTACGACGATGAAAAGCTCGGCTTCAACAAGGTGGCACCTTTCTACTACTACCCCGGCTGGTGGGAGGGTGGCGCCGAACTGGAGTTCTTCATCAACGCCAAGGCCTACGCTGCTCTGACGCCCGAGTTCCAGGCCATTGTGGACGCAGCAACGACCGTGGCCGCGCGCGACATGACCGCTAAGTACGACGCCTTCAACCCCATCGCGCTCAAGCGCCTGGTGGCTGCCAAGACGCAGCTCAAAGCGTTCCCCAAGGAGATCATGGACGCAGGCTTCAAGGCCGCGATGGAAGTGTTCGAGGAGCACGAGGCCAAGTCGCCAGAGTTCAAGACCATCCACCAGGACATGCGTGCATTCCAGCGCGATCAGTTGCTGTGGGCGCGCTATTCCGAACTTCGGTTCGACAACTACATGACGGGCGTGAAGCTGTAACAGCTACGCTCTCGCAGCAGCCCCCTGGCGCTGCTGCCCGCTTTTTTCGACCCGGTAGCCGGCGCCGCATCCCTGTGGCGCAGATGCCGGTTTTTTTTGGGCCCGATGTGTGCCAACAGCACACTTAATTGAAGGAAATCAACATGGATCGTCGTTCTCTGATCAAGAAGACCGGTATCGCCGGTGTGCTGGCTGCAGGTATCGCTCCTGCGGTTCATGCCCAGGCGGCCGTTCGCTGGCGCCTGGCGTCGAGCTTCCCGAAGTCGCTGGACACCATCTTCGGCGCCGCCGAAGTTTTCTCCAAGGCGGTCAAGGAAATGTCGGGCGGCAAGTTCGAAGTGTCGATCCATGCAGCTGGCGAAATGATGCCCGCGTTCGGCGTGGTGGATGGTGTGCAAAACGGCACCGTTGAAATGGCCCACACGGCGCCCTATTATTTCTTCGGCAAGAACGAAGCCTTCGCTATCGGCGGTGCAATTCCTTTCGGGATGAATTCCCGCCAGCTCACCTCGTGGATGGTGGACGGCAACGGCAGCAAGCTGATGCGTGAGTTCTACGCCAAGTACAACATCGTGAACTTCCTCGGTGGCAACACCGGCGCGCAGATGGGCGGCTGGTTCCGTAAGGAAGTGAAGTCGCCCGAAGACATCAAGGGCCTGAAGTTCCGCGTGGGCGGCTTTGCAGGCAAGGTGATCGAGCGCATGGGTGGCGTGCCTCAAAACATCCCTGGCGGCGAAATCTACCAAGCCCTGGAAAAGGGAACGATCGATGCAGCCGAGTGGATCGGTCCTTACGACGACCAGAAACTGGGCTTCAACAAGGTGGCACCCTTTTACTACTACCCCGGCTGGTGGGAAGGCAGCCTGAACCTGGAGTTCTACGTGAACCAAAAGGCGCTGGAAGGCCTCTCGGCAGAAAACCGTGCCATCGTGCAGGCGGCTGCCCACGAAGCTCACGTGGTGACCCAGGCTCGCTACGATGCCCGTAACCCCGGCGCCCTCAAGCAGCTCGTGGCCGCCAAGACCAAGGTGGTGCCCTTCCCGCAGACTGTTCTGGATGCGTCGTTCAAGGCCACGATGGAGCTCTACGCCGACCTGGACAAGAGCAACCCCGAGTGGAAGAAGATTTACGCCGACTATCGCAACTTCCAGCGCGACCAGATCCTCTGGTTCCGCTTTGCAGAGTCGCGTTTCGACAGCTTCATGTCTGCGCAAAAGCTGTAATACACACTGTGGCGCCTTACGGCGCCCGGGGTTCAACAAAGCCGCCGGTGCCAACCGGCGGTTTTTTTTCGTCTGCGGTGGTCCGATCGCTGGTTGGCGCAAAGCACGGTCTGCATGGCTGCTGCCGTGGCCGTCGCGGCTGGCCTTGTCCCCTTAGTGTTGCTCGATGTCAGCAGCGGTGCGGTGAGGGGCAGCATTGCGGAGACTGCACCTCCTGATGGTTTTCCAGTCCAGTGAAATCGTCGTTCCATGGGGGTGTAGGGAAGAGGCCTTCCCTATTGTCGATTGATCGCAGGAGTGGTCGAACGCGGACTGGTGATCGACCAAAACGGTGGCTATTCCACGCCGTGAGTGCCATACGAAACCTAGGCACCTTCGCGGAACGTGGTTCACGCACCGTCGTGACTGCGACACAGCCGTTTCGCGGCCTTTACAACCGGCAGGACAACGGACATCCGCTCGAATCTACACCGCCGACCCTGATGCAGGCATGGCCCGTGCGAATCAACACGGCATAGGCCGCTCTGGACGGTGCAGACGAGCGTGTGTCCAGCTGCTGGTGCCGCGCGCAGGCCTGGCGCTTGGAATGTGCCGTCAACTGTGCGGCAGGACAAGAAGCCTTGTACACGCGGCCGGATGCCGCCCCGGGGCACCGTGATCCACCCCGTCTGCATGTGAAAGAGCCTGGCTGAGCAGGCTTCGGTGCGGTCAGTGGCGCCGAGCGTGATGAGGCTGGATTCGCAACCCCCTCGTATTCGGGGCCTGCAGTACAGCCGTACTGCCGCTCCCATCGCAGCGAATACATGGGTGGCCCATCGTCGCGGGCGTGCATCAGGCCATGGATGACGCGCCCAAAACAAAAAACCCACCGACATAAATCGGTGGGTTTGTTGGCAGGCCTCGTAGGGCCCGCTCATTCCCGCAGCAGAGTTATTGCTTCTTCTCGGCCTCTTGCCCGAGCGATTCCTGCATTGCCTTCATTGGATCATCGGCCGGAGCTCCGCTGGCACCCAGTGCAGCAGCCGGATCGATCTGTTCCATTGGGGCAGGCATGTTGGCTTCCATCTCGATGCGAACCTTGTCCAGGTCATAGACCTCCTTCTCGTCAAGGCCGCTGGAGACGATGGCTGGGAAGGCGATGATAAGGCCGACCATGAGCAACTGGATGCACAGGAAAGGTATCGCTCCCCAGTAGATTTGCGACGTGGTGACCGGCGCGATCATCTTCTTGGTGACCTTGTCCATGTATTCCTTCGCCGGCGCAACGCTGCGCAGGTAGAACAGTGCGAAGCCGAAGGGTGGATGCATGAAGGAGGTCTGCATGTTCACAGCCAGCAGCACACCGAACCAGATCAGATCGATGCCCAGCTTGTCAGCCACGGGGGCCAGCAGGGGGACCACGATGAACGACAGTTCAAAGAAGTCCAGGAAGAACGCCAGGAAGAACACCATGATGTTCACGACGATCAGGAAGCCCAGTTGGCCGCCGGGCAGGCCGGTCAGCAGGTGCTCCACCCACAGAGGCCCATCGACGCCTTGGAACGTGAGCCCGAAGATGGACGCACCGACCAAGATGAATACCACGAAGCAGGACAGCTTGGTCGTTGTGTTGACTGCCTGGCGCAGCAGATCGAAGCTCAGGCGGCCGCGCATGATAGCCATGATGCCAGCGCCCAGCGCGCCCATGGCGCCACCTTCAGTCGGCGTTGCAACGCCCAGGAAAATCGTGCCCAGCACCAGGAAGATCAGCAGCAGCGGGGGAATCAGCACGAACGTCACGCGTTCCGCAGCCTTGGACAGCAGGCCCAGACGGGTGATCCTGTTGATGCTTGCGGCCACAAAAGCCAGTGCCACGCCGAAGCACATCGACACGACGATGGTTTCGTCCAGTGCAACCTTGTCCACCGCCTCACCCGTCCACCAAGTGTGCAGGGTGACCATGTTCTTGCCGACATAGATGGATGCTGCAGTACAAATCGCGGTCAGAACCAGCAGGGAGGGTACGCCGTTCTTGCCGTTGTCTTCGCGCAGAGTCCGGGCTTCCGGAGGCAGTGCGGGCACCCACTGGGGCTTGATCACAGCCAGCAGGATCACGTAGAGCGCATAAAAGCCGGTCAGCATCAGGCCTGGAACGAACGCGCCCTTGTACATGTCGCCCACGGAGCGACCGAGCTGGTCAGCAATGATGATCAGCACCAGCGATGGGGGGATGATTTGGGCCAGCGTACCGGATGCGGCGATCACCCCTGCCGCCAGGCGGCGGTCATAGCCATATCGCAGCATGATGGGCAGCGAGATCAGGCCCATCGAAATCACGGATGCGGCCACCACGCCCGTCGTGGCAGCCAGCAAGGCGCCCACGAAGATCACCGCCAGCGCCAAGCCGCCACGGATGGGGCCGAACAACTGTCCGATGGTGTCGAGCAGGTCTTCTGCCATGCCGCTTCGTTCAAGAATCAGCCCCATCAGGGTGAAGAACGGAATGGCCAGAAGCGTGTCGTTCTGCATGATGCCGAAGATTCGCAGCGGAACTGCCTGCAGGAGCGCCTCTGGAAGAACGTTGAGCTCGATGCCGATAAAGGCGAAGAACAGGCCGCAGGCGCCCAGGCTGAACGCTACCGGGAACCCCACCAGCAAGAAGCAGATGAGCCCCGCGAACATGATCGGGGCAAGATTGTGCGCAATGAATTCCATGGTGTGTATCTCCCGCTTAGTGGGCTTCGGACTTGTTCTTGCCGCCACCCTTGGCTGCTTCGGCCAAGTTGCGAATGGCTTCAGCCAGTTCCTCTTCAGCCGTCTTTTCCGCCTTCTTCGCGGTCGGGTCGTCGATCAGGCCCTTGAGAAACGCCAGACGCTTGATGAGCTCGGATATGCCCTGCAACCACAGCAGGCCAAAGCCCAGGGGGATCATGATGTACACAGGCCAGCGAATCAGGCCGCCTGCATTGCTGGACATTTCGCCAGTCGTATAGGCACGGAGGAAGAAGGGAATGCCGTACCAGAGCACGGCTGCACACATGGGGGTGAGGAAGGCGATGTAGCCAAATACATCAATCCAGATCTGCGTGCGCTTGCTGAACTTCCCGGAGATCACGTCGACCTTGACATGCTCTCCATTCAGCAGCGTGTACCCTGCGGCGAGCAGAAATGACGCCGCAAACAGATACCACTGGATTTCCAGAAAGCCGTTCGAGCTGAAACTGAAGGCCTTCCGGACTACGGCGTTGACGCCGCTGATGATGGTAGAGGCCAGGATAAGCCAGACCACGTATTTGCCGACCTGGGTATTAAGCCAGTCGATCCCCCTCGATAACTTCAATAAAGCCTGCATGGTGTCTCCAATAAAAAGGCTGTGCGTGAGATATGCCGGGCCGCCAGCGGGTGAGCGCAGCGGATCGACAAACTTTTACAACGGCGCGATTCTACGGAGCACTGTAGGCCCAGGCTGACGGATGCGTGACGGTGTTATCCCTCAGCAGGCTCTTGTTCTTTAGCTATCAAAAATAGAGCAATTAGGGTTTCTTCCTAGATGCCGTTGCCCGCTTTTTCCCGGTGAACTGCCACCAGGGCAGCACCGTGCTCATGGCCAGTACCTCGCCGCAGCGCAGGGGGCTGTAGCCGGGCAGGGTGGCCATGTGTGCCAGCCATTCAGGGGTTTGCAGCAGCGTGCGCAGGGCGAGTGTGGCGGGCTGGTCCAGGCTGGCTTTCAGGCAGGCCAGGTGGTAGCGCTCGTGCACCAGCGGCACAAAATCCAGCCCGCGTGCGCGCGCGGCCAGCTCGATGCCCATGCCCACGTCGGCGGCGCCGGCGGCCACGGCCTGGGCGATGGCGGTGTGGGATGGCTCGTTGAGCGCATAGCCGACGATGCCCTGCGCATCCAGCCCCGCTTGGGCCAGCAGGTCGTCCAGCAGCACCCGTGTGCCTGTACCCAGCGGCCGGTTCAGAAAACGCGCGCCGGTGCGGGCCACATCCTGCAGGCTGTGCAGTGCCAGCGGGTTGCCCGGTGCAACGATAAGGCCCTGCGTGCGCTGCGCAAAGCCGATGATCTTGTGCAGGCCCGGCTGCAGCAGGGGCTGGTAGGTCTGGGCGGTGTGCGAGTCGGCCCGGGCGTTGTCTACCGTGTGGAAGCCGGCCAGCGTGCAGCGCCCCTCGTTCAGTGCACGGATCGCGTCCACGCTGCCGCTGAAGCGGATGTCCAGGTGCAGCGCGCCCGCGTCGGCCTGCGCGGCATGGGTGCGCAGCGCCACCAGGGCGTCGTCGTGGCTGGCATAGAGCGTGAGCACGTGGGCATCGGGGTCAAAGGCCACCGCAAAGGCGCGTTCCAGATCCGCGTGCAGCGCTGCAATCTGTGGTGCCAGACGCGCCTGCGCCTGGCGCTCGGCCCACAGCAGCTTGCTGCCGAACTCGCTAAGCCGTGCCGATTGGCCTTTTTCCCAGACGACGAGCTCTCCACCCAGTTCGTCCTCCCAGCGTTTGAGCGCACCCCATACGTGGCGGTACGACAGGCCCATGCTGCGCGCCGCGCCAGAGATCGAGCCATGGTCGGCCAGGGCCTGCAGCAGCTCCGGCAGCGGGTTGCGAATGACTGCGGTACCGGCGTCGCGGCTGAGCGTGTAGTGGAGCTGGACCCTATGCACGGGTGTTCATATCGCAGGACATTGGTGGGGTGCCTACGATAGCCGAAGCTATGTCCAGTTTCACCGACAGTGCCAGCACGGCGCTGCAGCTCATCCTCGTTTCAGACACCGCCTTGTGGGCCATTGTTGGCCGCTCGCTGGCCGTGAGCGGTACCGCCTGCCTGATCGCCTATGGCCTGGGGCTGCTTCTTGGCGCATGGCTGGGCGTCGCGCGGTTTGCCGGCCGGGGGGCAGTGCTGGCGCTGCTCAATACGTCACTAGCGGTGCCGTCGGTGGTGGTGGGCTTGCTGGTGTACCTTCTGCTGTCGCGCAGCGGGCCATTGGGCGCCCTGGGCTGGCTTTTCAGCTTCAAGGCCATGGTCTTGGCACAGGCGCTGCTGGTCCTGCCGGTGGTGACGGCGCTGACCCGCCAGGTGGTCGAAGACGCGGAACGCGCGCACGGCGAACAGCTGCGGTCTCTGGGCGCGTCGCCGCTGCTGCGCAGCCTGCTGCTGGCCTGGGATGAGCGCTACGCCTTGCTCACGGTGTTGATTGCTTCGTTTGGTCGTGCCATTTCCGAGGTGGGCGCCGTGATGATCGTGGGCGGAAATATCGACGGCTTTACGCGCGTGATGACCACCGCCATTGCCTTGGAGACCAGCAAGGGCGACCTGCCGCTGGCGCTGGCGCTGGGCATGATCCTGCTGGCCGTGGTGCTGGCGCTGAATGTGCTGATTGCGTTGCTGCGGCGCTGGCGCGAGCGGGTGGACGGCTCGGCATCGAGCACGCCGGTGGGGGTGGCGGCATGAGCATCGAAGTGCCTTCGGAAACCCCCTGGGTCGATCTGCGCCAGGTGACGGTGCGCTATGGCCGCGTGCAGGCGCTGGAGCAGGTCACGCTGCGCATCACCCCTGGTGAGCGCGTGGCGCTGGTGGGCGCCAACGGCAGTGGCAAAAGCACGCTGCTGCGGGTGCTCAACGGCCTGGCTGACGCCAGCGGCGGTGGCCTGCACTGCGATGCCACGCTGCGCCAAGCCATGCTGTTCCAGCGCCCGCACATGCTGCGCACCAGTGCGCAGAACAATGTTGCGCTGGGCCTGTGGCTGCGCGGAACGCGCTGGCGCGATGCGCGGATGCAGGCGCTGACCGCGCTGCAGCGTGTGGGCCTGCGAGACATCGCCGCGCAGAACGCGCGCACGCTGTCGGGCGGTCAGCAGCAGCGCGTGGCGCTGGCCCGCGCCTGGGCGCTGCGGCCCGACGTGCTGCTGCTCGATGAACCCACCGCCAGCCTCGACCCCCACGCCAAGCGCGAGGTCGAGGCCCTGATGGCCGACTTTGCCGCCAGCCACGGCGCGGCGGGCCCGGCCCATCCGGTGACCATGGTGTTCAGCAGCCACAACCTGGGCCAGGTCAAGCGTCTGGCCAGCCGCGTGATCTACCTGGAGCATGGCCGCCTGGTGGCCGACCTGCCGGTGCACGACTTTTTCAACGGCCCCCTGCCCGAGGCCGCCCGCTTGTTTGTCAAAGGAGAACTGGGATGATGGCGATGATGGAAAATTTCAATGTTTTTAGGCCTCTTGCGCGCGTCCAGAATGTGCTGGTAGCTACTGTTTTTGTAGCGTCTGGCGCAGTGTCCGCCCAAAACATCACCATGGCATCCACCACCTCCACCGAGCAGTCGGGCCTGTTTGGCCACCTGATGCCCGAGTTCAAGAAGGCCAGCGGCCTGGACGTGAAGGTGGTGGCCCTGGGCACCGGCCAGGCGCTCGACATGGCGCGCCGGGGCGACGCCGACGTGCTGTTCGTGCACGACCAGGCGGCCGAAGAAAAGTTTGTGGCCGACGGCTGGGGCGTGAAGCGCTACCCGGTGATGTACAACGACTTCATCCTGGTCGGCCCCAAGGACGACCCGGTGGGCACCAAAGGCAAGGACATCGTGGCCGCCCTGCAGAAGCTGGCCACAGCCAACGGCAACTTTGTCTCGCGCGGTGACAAGAGCGGCACGCACGCGGCCGAGCTGCGCTACTGGAAGCTCGCGGGTGCCGACGCCACCAGGGGCAGTGGCTACAAGGAATGTGGCTGCGGCATGGGCCCCGCGCTCAACATCGCGGCATCGAGCGGCGCCTATGTGCTGGCCGACCGGGGCACCTGGCTCAACTTCAAGAACCGCGCCGATCTGGCCGTGCTGGTCGAAGGCGACACCCGGCTCTTCAACCAGTACGGCGTGATGGTGGTCAACCCCGCCAGGCACCCGCACGCGAAGGCGCAGGACGCGCAGAAGTTCGTGGACTGGGTGGTGTCGCCCGCAGGCCAGCAGGTCATTGCCGCTTACAAGATCGGTGGCGAGCAACTGTTCTTCCCCAACGCGGTGAAGTGAGCGGGCGCCATGGCACACCGTTCCCTGGTGGCTGTGGCTGCAGCCACGGTGTGGGCTCTGTCCGCTTGTTCGGTGGGCCCGGACAAGGCGCCCGTGGCTGACGCTGCCCCCGTGTTGGTCCATGCGGCTGGCAGCCTGCGCGAGGCCTTCACCGAGATCGCGCGCGACCACGAAGCCCGCACCGGCCAAAAAGTGGCGCTGGCCTTTGGCGCCTCGGGCCTGCTGCGCGAGCGCATCGAGCAAGGCGAGCCTGCGCAGGTGTTTGCCTCGGCCGACACCGACCATCCCCGGCGCCTGGCCGCGCGCGGCGGCTGGCTGGCGCCGGTGGTGTTCACGCGCAATGCGCTGTGCGCCATCACCAGCGAGCAGATCAGCGCCACGCCCGACACCCTGCTGGCCACCCTGCTGCGCAGCGATGTGCGCGTGGGCACCTCCACCCCCAAGGCCGACCCGTCGGGCGACTATGCCTGGGCGCTGTTCCGCCTGGCCGACCGGGTGCAGCCGGGCGCCTATGCGCAGCTGGACGCCAAGGCGCTGAAGCTCACGGGGGGCGCGGATTCGCCCAAGCCGCCTGCGGGCCGGGGCACCTATGCCTGGGTGATGGAACAGCGCCAGGCCGATGTGTTCTTGACCTATTGCACCAATGCTGTGGCCGCGCAGGCCGAGCTGCCGCGCCTGCGCGTGGTGCCACTGCCCGCCGCGCTGCAGGTGGGGGCGGCCTATGGCCTGACGGTGCGCGCCGATGCGCCTGCGCCAGCGCAGGCCTTTGCCGAGGCCCTGCGCCAACCGGCGGCGCAGGCGGTGCTGCGGCGGCTGGGGTTTGGGGCGCCCTGACCACTGCGCGCAGCGGGCGTTGATTTTGTGTGCACACGCCGCGTCCGCCCGCCTGGTGGGGTGGCGCGGCGTGTTTTTTGGCGAAGCGGCAGTCTCCGTGCTCAGTCGTCATCCCGGTGGTGGCTGCTGCGCCAGATCGCCCGCACCAGCCACAGCCCACACACCACGGCACCAAAGAAGCCCAGAAAGCCGAACGCGGGCAACCCGAACAGCGTGGGTCCGCCCTTCACGGTCATCACGATGGACGAGCCGATGATCAGTGCCGCAATCACCAGCGCCATCGCCAGGCGGTTGGCCGAGCGGTCGATCTGGTCGCCCACGCGCTTGAGGTGGGCCAGCTCAATGCCCACCTGCAGGTGCCCGCGCCGCGCATTGCGCAACAGCCGCGAGAGGTCGTCCGGCAGTTGCTCGACGGTGGACAGGGCGCGCCGCAGCGCGGTCCAGGCCCGCCCGGCCAGCGCCTCGGGGCGGTAGCGGTGGCGCACCACCTGCTGGAGCACCGGCAGGGTTTCGGTGGCCATGTGAAAGCTGGGGTCCAGGTTGCGGCCCATGCCTTCGAGCGAGATGAAGGCCTTGATCAGCAGCGCCAGGTCGGGTGGCAGGCCCAGGCGGTGCTCGCGCAGGATGGCGCTCACATCCGCCAGCATCTGGCCCAGGCTCAACTGCGCCAGCGGCACACCGTGGTACTGGTCCACAAAGGCCTCGACCTCGGTTTCGAGCTGGCCCAGGTTCAGGCCCGGTGCATCGCCCGTCCAGTCCAGCAGCACATCGGCCACCGCCTGGGGCTGGTGCTCCACCAGGCCCAGCAGCAGCTGCAGCAGCTCGTCGCGCCGCCGCTGCGACAGCCGCCCCACCATGCCGAAGTCGATGAAGGCGATGCGGTTGCCAGGCAGGTAGAACACGTTGCCCGGGTGCGGGTCGGCGTGGAACACTCCGTCCTCCACAATCATCTTGAGCACCGCCTGCGCGCCCCGCTGCGCCAGCACGCGGCGGTTGTAACCCGCTTCGGGCGTGAGCGCGGCCAGCGCACTGCCGGGCGTGCCGTCGATGAAATCCTGCACGTTGATGCGTTCGCGCGTATAGGCCCAGTGCACGCGCGGGATCACGATGTGGGGCAACGCTGCCATGTTGGCGGCAATGCGCTCGGCCTGGCGGCATTCGCCCGCCAGGTCCAGCTCGCGCCGCAGAGAGCGTGCGAATTCGCGCACCAGCTGCTGGGGGCGGTAGGGCTTGAGCGCGGGCAGCTCGGCCTCGGCCAGAGAGGCCAGGCGCTGCAGCAGGCGCAGGTCGGCGTGGATGGTGTCGGCAATGCCGGGGCGGCGGATCTTGACGATCACCTCGGTGCCGC
>CAYXSL010000021.1:12739-36428 GCA_964466605.1 uncultured Verminephrobacter sp. | reverse complement strand
AAGTCTTCAACAAGAAGATCGTGGACTACCTCAAGTTCGCGCGCGAGTTTGCCAAGCTGTGCCCGGGCTTCGAGACCGACATCCACGGCCTGGTGGAGGTGGAAGACGAGAGCGGCCAGGTGCGCTACTACGCGGACTGTGTGGCCGAGAGCAAGCCCGTGGGCAAGAACCCCAAGCCGCTGGCCACCGCGAAGAACCTGGTGCAAGTGGGCGACGACGGCCCCTACGCACGCAAGGTGTAAGGGCCGCCCTGCGCTGGTGTGTACAGCACCAGCGCACCAGAGATCGCTCCCCCGGCATGGCTGGCGGAGCGATTTTTTTGTGCGCTTGAATCCGCGGCAGGGGGGCTGCCGTATTGACTGTCAGCCGCGTGGTTTTCATGCGGTGACGACTGTCTTCACGCACCTCTCAGGAGATTTTCATGACCCTTCGATTCAACGCCCGCCTTGTCACCATCGCCCTCACTTCTGCCATGGCCGCTGCCGCAATGCCTGCCATGGCGCAGGTCATGGTGGGCGGCGCGCCCATGCTGGCCAGCAAGGACATCATCGACAACGCCGTGAACTCCAAAGACCACACCACCCTGGTGGCGGCGGTCAAGGCTGCTGGCCTGGTAGAGACGCTCAAGGGGCCAGGCCCCTTCACCGTGTTTGCGCCCACCAATGCGGCATTTGCGGCATTGCCCGCTGGCACGGTGGACACGCTGCTCAAGCCAGAGAGCAAGCCCACGCTGACCAAGGTGCTCACCTACCACGTGGTGGCTGGCAAGTACGACGCCGCCGCCTTGTCCAAGATGGTTGCCGACGGCAAGGGCGCAGCCAGCTTCAAGACGGTGGCGGGCGGCACGCTGACCGCCAAGGCCAGCGGCAACGCCATCATGGTGACGGATGAAAAGGGCAGCACAGCGACGGTCACGATTGCCGATGTGTACCAGTCCAACGGCGTGATCCACGTGGTGGACAAGGTACTGCTGCCCAACTGACACCGGGGGCGCCCGCTGCGCCACCGCTACCGCACCGGCCATGGGCTGTGGCCTCGTCAGCGGGCTGGCGGTATGTCGTCTCGCACGCGTACAAAACTAGCGAAGCGTGGAACCCCGCTGTCGTGTGTGCCCCGAAAGCGATACGTCACCCAGCTGCCCACGGGCGGCGGGTGGTCGCGGTCGGCATCGGTCAACCCTGCACCCAGCTGGAACCGCTGGCCCGAGGGCATCTCCACCAGCAGCGCGCCCAGCCGCCCGGCATGTTTGCCTTTGCCCGGCAGGTGGCCGATCACCTGGGCCTCCGTGTCTTCGTGGGTCTTGAGTTTGACAAGATCGTCGCTGCGACCTGATCGGTACAGCGAGCTGCCTTTGTGCAGCATCAGCCCTTCACCACCAGCGCGCACCGTGCGCTGCAGCAGGGCCTGCAGGGCGGCATCGGTGGCCACGCGCAGCTGCGCAACGGCCTCAACCCAGGGCTGGTGGATCTGGGCGACCAAGGCCTTCAGGGCGGGCAGGCGTTCATCAAACGGGCCGCCCTGGGTGGGCAGGTCAAACACCATGAAGCGCATCTGCCGCCAGGCTCTATCGTCTGGCTGCTGCTGGCGTGTGGTGGACTGGGCGTGTGCAAAACGTCCGCGCCCCGCCCACAGCTCGCCGTCCATCGGCGTGGCGGGCCAGCCCGCGGTGAACCACGCGGGAGCGGCCACCGTTTCACCGCTGCGCGTGCGCAGGGTGTGGCCGTCCCAGTAGCCCCGCACACCGTCGTACTTCTCGCTCACCCAGTAGTCGGCCAGTGGCATGCCGGGGCGGTACACATTGGCCAGCAGCAAGGCGGGGGCATCGGCCGCGTGCACCGCCATGGATGCAGGCAGCAAGCCCATCAGCCCCAGGGCCAAGCAGTGCCTGCGGGGTAGGTTGCTATCGAAAATGTAGCTGATCGCGCCAGATGGACGCGCGGTGGCAGCCATTTTTTTCAATATTTTGGAGTAATCCCAGGCGTGGCGCGCTCAGACCTGGTCGGCAGACAGGCCCGCCGTCTGGCTGAAGCCGCCGTCCACGTAGGTGATCTCTGCCGTCATGCCCGAGGCCAGGTCGGACAGCAGGAAGGCGGCCACATTGCCCACGTCCTCAATCGTCACGTTGCGGCGCAGGGGCGAGGCATCGGCCACGCGGGACAGCAGCTTGCCGAAGTCCTTGATGCCGCTGGCGGCCAGCGTCTTGATGGGGCCTGCGCTGATGCCGTTGGCGCGGATGCTGCGGCCGTCTTCGGTGCGGCCCACGGCTTCGGCCAGGTAGCGCACCGACGCTTCGAGGCTGGCTTTGGCCAGACCCATGGTGTTGTAGTTGGGGATGGAGCGCAGCGCTCCCAGGTAGCTCAGCGTGATCAGCGACGACTTGTCGTTCAGGTAGGGCAGGGCGGCCTTGGCCATGGCCGGGAAGCTGTAGGCGCTGATGTCGTGCGCAATGCGGAAGCCTTCGCGGCTCAGGCCTTCGAGAAAATTGCCCGCAATCGCCTCGCGCGGCGCAAAGCCGATGCTGTGCACAAAGCCGTCGAACTTCGGCCAAGTCTGCGACAGCTCGGCAAACATGCGCTCGATCTGCTCGTCGCTGGCCACATCGCAGTCAAACACCAGTTTGGAGTTGAACTCGGCGGCAAAGTCGGTGATGCGGTCCTTGAAGCGCTCGCCCACATAGCTGAACGCCAGCTCGGCACCCTGTTCGTGGCAGGCCTTGGCGATGCCGTAGGCAATGGAGCGGTTGGACAAAACACCCGTGATGAGCAGCTTCTTGCCGGTCAGAAAACCCATGTTTGTTCTCCTTGTGGAATGGGGGGAGGGCGCCCCGCTGGCGCGCTGCATGTGGTTATGCGCTACTCGCTGCGGTGGCCGATGAACGTAGTGCAGAATTGTCGCATGTGGCTTGTTGCAGTCTGTTCTCGCTGGGTCCGCGCAGTGTTGTGCGCTGCGTGTGGCATGGTTTTCGGCCAGGCTTCCTGGGCCGCACATGCCTATGCGCAGTTTGGTGATGTGAAGTACCCGCCGGGCTTCACCCATTTCGACTATGTCAATCCGAACGCTCCAAAGGGCGGAGAGATTCGTCTCGTCCCGCCCATTGCCATCACCAATTTCGACAAGTTCAATCCGTTTACCCTGAAAGGAAGCCCGCCCGCAGGGATGCTGGAGCTGGTTTTCGAGTCACTGTTGACGGGTAACCTGGAGGAGCCCTCCACGGGGTATGGATTGCTCGCAGAAGACGTGGAGGTGTCTGGGGATGGTTTGTCAGCGACATTCCGGCTTCGCAAGGAAGCGCGGTTCAGCGATGGGTCTGCGGTGTTGGCCGCCGATGTGGTGCATTCGTTCAACACGCTGATGAGCAAGCAGGCATCGCCCCAGTTCCGGACGATTTTTGCAGATATCAAGGCCGCCCGTGTATTGGGCGAGCGCCTGGTCAAATTTGAGTTCGCCAGCTCCAACCGAGAGCTACCGCTGCTCGCTGGAAGTGTCCCGGTCTTCAGCCGGAAATGGGGAGCAGGCAAGCCCTTTGATGCCGTCATCACGGATTTGCCGATTGCATCGGGACCCTACCGGCCCTCCAGCGCGCAGCTGGGGCGCGACATCACGTACGTTCGTGACAAGAGCTATTGGGGGGCAGCCTTGCCGGTGCGCAGGGGGCTCTACAACTTCGATCGGATCACCTACAAACTCTACCTCGATGACACCAGCCGGTTTGAAGGGCTCAAAGCCGGTGAATATGACTTGAAGCGGGAGTTTGTTTCGAAAAACTGGGCGCGCCAATACAAAGGCAAGGCGTTTGATTCCGGAGCGGTCAAGAAGCAGGTGTTTGAGCATCGCAATCCTGGTGATTTCCAGGGCTACACGTTCAACTTGCGCAATCCCAAGTTCCAGGACATTCGAGTGCGCAAGGCCATTGCACTGACGATGGACTTTGAGTGGCTCAACCGTCAGATGTTTTACGGCTTGTACAAGCGGGTAGAGGGTTATTTCCCGAACAGTGACTTCCATGCTTCCGGATTGCCCGGGCCTGAGGAAATGGCTTTGCTTGAGCCACTGCGCGACAAGTTGAGCCCCGACGTTTTTGGTCCGGCCTTGCAATCTCCCAGCACGCTGCCTCCGTCCAGCTTGCGGGACAACCTGCGGCAGGCCAAACAGTTGCTGGCAGAGGCAGGATGGGTCTACCGCGATGGGGCCTTGAGGAACGCTGAGGGTGAAGCGTTCGAAATGGAGTACCTGAATGCACAGCCGTCGTCGGTGCGGCTGGTCAGCCCCATGCAGATTGCTTTGAAGAAACTGGGCATCAGTCTGAAGATACGCAATGTGGATGGAGCCCTTTATCAGCAGCGGATGGATGAATTCGAATTCGAGCTGGGAAGCCTCCGCATTCCAGGGCGAACTTCGCCGGGCAGCGATCTCTTTGAATACTTTGGCTCCAAGGCCGCTGCCACGCCGGGGTCTGCAAACATGTGGGGTATTGCCGATCCGGCGGTGGACAGCCTGATTCGCTCGGTGCTCTCGGCAAAGACCAAAGCCGATGTGTCTGCCGCGATGCGTGCACTGGATCGGGTGCTGTCTCACGGCTACTACTCCATACCGCAGTGGTACAGCGACGAGTTCTTTGTTGGCTATCGCCCCGCCGGTTTTGTCTTGCCAACGACGATTCCGCCGTATTACCAGCCAGATTCCTGGGCTGCCGCCACGTGGTGGGCGTCGCCGACCAACCGCTAGGTGCAAGTTGCATGCTCAGCTACATACTCAAACGCATATTGCTGATGGTGCCCACGCTGCTGGGGGTGCTGCTGCTGACCTTTGTCGTCATTCAGTTCGTTCCGGGCGGCCCGGTCGAGCAACTGGTTTCCCAATTGCAGGGGCGTTCTTCGGGTGGAGAGGGGGCTGCTCCCAGCGCAGGCACTGGAGGGGACTACCGTGGTCGGCAAGGGTTGAGTCCAAAGCAGATCCAGGAGATCAAGGAGCTTTATGGCTTCGACAAGCCTGCGCATGAGCGCTTCATGAAGATGCTCTCCTCCTTTGCGCGGTTTGACCTCGGGCAGAGTTTTTATCAGCGAAAGGCGGTGTGGGACCTCGTTCGAGAGAAGCTCCCCGTCTCCATCAGCCTGGGCCTGTGGACCTTCTTCATCAGCTACCTCGTTGCCGTGCCATTGGGTGTTGCCAAGGCGGTGCGGGCGGGGTCGCGGTTCGATCTGGTGACCACCCTGCTCATCCTCGTCGGCTACGCTATCCCGGGCTTCGTGCTCGGCGTGGCGCTGCTTGTGGTCTTTGGCGGCCAGCTGCAGTGGTTCCCGTTGCGGGGGCTCACCTCGGCCAACTGGGAGCAGCTGTCCTGGGGCGCGCGCATCGTGGACTACCTGTGGCACATTGCGCTGCCGGTCACGGCCATGGTGCTGGGCAGTTTTGCCGTCACGGCCATGCTGACCAAAAACGCGTTCCTCGAAGAGATCCGCAAACAATATGTGCTCACGGCGCGGGCCAAGGGTCTGTCCGAGCGGCAGGTGCTATGGAAGCACGTGTTCCGCAATGCGCTCATCCCGATCGTTACCGGCTTTCCGGCTGCGTTCATCGGCGCTTTCTTTGCAGGCTCGCTGCTGATCGAAACCCTGTTCTCGCTCGACGGACTGGGCCTGCTCAGCTACGAGAGCGTGATCCGCCGCGACTACCCGGTGGTGCTGGGCACGCTTTATCTGTTCACCCTGATCGGGCTGGTGACCAAGCTCATCAGCGACCTGTGCTACGTGTGGGTAGACCCGCGCGTGAAATTCGATTGACAGGCGGTGTGCGCATGAGTTCTTCCTCCACCGCCGCCCAAGTTCGCACACCGATCGTGGAGCTGCTGCAGGCGCAGGTCCCTCGCTTGTTGGCAGTGTATGCCTTTGGCAGCCAGGTGCTGGGCACGGCAGGACCCCAAAGCGACCTGGACCTGGCCGTGCTGGTGGCAGGCTATGCCGATGTGACGCAGCTATGGCAACTGTCTGGCGCGCTGGCCGAGGTTGCCGGTTGCGATGTCGATCTGCTCGACCTGCGTGCGGCCTCTACCGTGATGCAGTACCAGGTCATCACGCAAGGGGTGCGGTGGTGGGCCAAGGATGCGCAGGCCGCGATCTTTGAAAGTGCGATCTTGAGCGAAAAAACCGATCTGGATGTGGCCCGTGCTGGTTTGCTGGCCGACATCCGTGCGCGAGGGAGTGTGTATGGCCGATGATGTGCTGCTGAACAAGGTTGCCACGATAGAGCGCTGCGTGAAGCGCGCGCGTGAGGAGTACTTCAGCGACCCAGCCACTTTTGCCACCAACTTCAGCCGGCAGGACGCTGCCATCCTGAACATCCAGCGCGCGTGCGAGGCCGCGCTTGACATGGGGCAGCACCTGATACGGCGCGACCGCCTGGGCGTTCCGCAAAGTGCGCGGGATGTGTTTGCATTGTTGGCCCGTGCGGGCCGGATCGAATCGGGGCTGGCCGAGGGGCTGCAGCGCATGGTGGGCTTCCGCAACATCGCGGTGCACGACTACCAAAGCCTGCAATTGCCCATCACCGTAGCCATCATTGAAAAGCACCTGGATGAATTTCTGCAGTACAGCAAAGCCCTCCTGCTGCACGATGCCGGATCAGCCACCGTCTAGCCTTGACCATGGGCGCTACCATACCTTTTGCTTCCACGGGCGCTTCGCCCGCCTCGCTGTCCCCCTCCCGCCGCGCCTGGCTGCGCTTCAAGCGCAACCGGCTGGGGTACTGGAGCCTGCTCATTTTTTGCGCCCTGGTGCTGGTCAGCCTGTGTGCCGAGCTGGTCAGCAACGACAAGCCGCTCGTCGTGCGCTACGAGGGGCAGACCTATTTCCCCATGCTCAAGGACTACCCCGAGAAGACCTTCGGGGGCGACTTCGAGACCCCCACGGACTACCTCGACCCCTTCATCAAGGAGCGGCTGAGCGTGGGCGGCAATTGGGCGCTGTACACGCTCAACCCCTATGGCCCCAACACGCTCAACTATTTTGCGAAGGCGCCCAACCCGTCGGCCCCCACGGCCGACAACTGGCTGGGCACGGATGACCGGGGGCGCGACCTGCTGGCACAGTTGCTCTATGGCTTCCGCGTGAGCGTGCTGTTTGGGCTGGCGCTCACCATCACCGGCGTGCTGCTGGGTGTGGTCACAGGGGCCATCCAGGGCTTCTTTGGCGGCAAGACCGACCTTGCGTTCCAGCGTTTCATCGAGATCTGGGGCTCCATGCCCGAGCTGTACCTGCTCATCATCTTCAGCGCGGTGTTTGCGCCCAGCATTGCGCTGCTGCTGGTTTTGCTGAGCCTGTTTGGCTGGATGGGGCTGTCTGACTATGTGCGCGCCGAGTTCCTGCGCAATCGCCAGCTGGACTATGTGAAGGCCGCGCGTGCCCTGGGCGTGGGCAACCTGCAGATCATCTGGCGCCACATCCTGCCCAACAGCCTCACGCCCGTGGTCACTTTCCTGCCCTTCCGCATGAGTGCGGCCATCCTTGCGCTCACCTCGCTCGACTTTCTGGGCCTGGGCGTGCCGCCTGGCACACCGTCGCTGGGCGAATTGCTGAGCCAGGGCAAAAACAGCATTGACGCGTGGTGGATTTCGCTTTCGACCTTTGGCGTGCTGGTCACCACCCTTCTCTTGCTCACCTTCATGGGCGACGCACTGCGCGATGCGCTAGACCCCAGAAAGGCCGACCTGTGACCGTAACCCCATCGGCCAACAATCCACCCCTGCTGCAGGTGCAGGACCTGCATGTGCGCTTCGGCCCCAAAGAGGTCGTGCGGGGTGTCAACCTCCACATTGCCGCAGGCGAAAAACTCGCGCTGGTGGGCGAGTCCGGCTCGGGCAAGACCATCACCGCCTTGAGCCTCTTGCGCCTGGTGGGCGATGCCGCCATCACCGGGCATGCCCATCTGCAAGGCCGGGGCGATCTGCTGGCGCTGACGGAACGCGAAATGCGCGGCGTGCGCGGCGACGACATCGCCATGGTGTTCCAGGAGCCCATGACGGCGCTCAACCCGCTGATGACGATCGGCGCGCAGATCGCCGAGATTTTGCAGCTCAAGCGCGGCCTCACGGGCGCCCAGTGTGCGCAGGCGGCCATCGAGCTGCTGGCGCAGACCGGCATTCCCGAGCCCGCGCGCCGCGCCAACAGCTTTCCGCACCAGCTCAGCGGCGGCCAGCGCCAGCGCGCCATGATCGCCATGGCCTTGGCCAGCGCGCCCAAGCTGCTGCTGGCCGACGAGCCCACCACCGCGCTGGACGTGAGCCTGCGCGGGCAGATCCTGGATTTGCTGAGCGACCTGCAGCGCCAGACCGGCATGGCCGTGCTGCTCATCACGCACGACCTGAACCTGGTGCGCCGCTTTGCCGACCGTGTGGCCGTGATGGAGCAGGGCGTGCTGGTAGAGCAGGGCGCTGTGGCCGAGGTGTTCGGCGCGCCGCAGCACACCTACACCCGCCGCCTGATCGCGAGCCAGCCGCGCCGCGATGTGGCGGAAACCGACCCGCCAGCTGGCACCCCACCTGTGGTGCAGGCGCAGGACCTGCGTGTTGTCTACCCCACGCCGCTGCCGGGCATCAAAGGCTGGTTCAAAAAGGGCGAGTTTGTGGCGGTGCAAGGCGCCACGCTGCAACTGCTGCCGGGCCAGACACTGGGCGTGGTGGGTGAATCCGGCTCTGGCAAATCCACGCTGGCGCAGGCCATCCTGGGCCTGCTGCCCAGTGCGGGCGCACTGCAGGTGGGCGGCCAGGCCTGGCAGCAGCCCGCCATGCGCAACACGCCCGCCAACCAGCAGCTGCGCCGCCGGGTGCAGGTGGTGTTCCAGGACCCGTTCTCGTCCCTGTCGCCGCGCCTCACGGTCGAGGAAATCGTGGGCGAGGGGCTCAAGGTGCACGAGCCCGCGCTCCCCGTGTCTGATCGCCGCGCCCGTGTGCAAGCCATCCTGGCCGAAGTGGGCCTCACCGAAGCGCAGTTCCCGCGCCTGCTGGCGCGCTACCCGCATGAGTTTTCAGGCGGCCAGCGCCAGCGCCTGGCCATTGCCCGTGCGCTCATCGTGCAGCCGCAGGTGCTGGTGCTCGATGAGCCCACCAGCGCGCTCGACGTGACCATCCAGCAGCAGGTGCTGGGCCTGCTGCAGCGCCTGCAAAAAGAGAAGGGCCTGAGCTACCTGCTCATCACCCACGACGTGGATGTGATCCGCGCCATGGCGCACGACGTGCTGGTGATGAAGGATGGCGCCGTGCTGGAAAGCGGCAAGGTGAACGGCGTGCTGGACGCTCCACAACACCCCTACACCCAGCGCCTGGTGGCCGCTGCCAGTGTGCCGGGCGTTGCAGACTGACGGCCCGGAGATAACCTGCGCGCAGGGCTGCGTGCATGGCGGTCTGCATGCGGTTGCGCATGCCCCTGGCCGTGGAAAGATGCCTTCAGCCCCTGCAACCCGCCGGGGCACTCTGGCCGGAGTCTCCATGCCCCCATCTCTGCCTGAACCCACGCCTGCCCCAGCGCCCACCTTGCCACCAGCCGGTGGCGGAGCGCCCGCCCCGGATCTGACCGAGGTCTACCGCCAGGCCCACGCACTGGCCGCCCCCGGCCAATGCATTACCGCCCTGCACCTGGGGCCCGTGCACTGCGTGCTGGCCACGGGGCAGGAGCCCACACAGCCTTCGGCCTTGCTCACACTGGCGCTGGGCCAGCAGAAAACGGCGCGGGCGTTTTTCCGCAGCGACGTGCCGACGCCGCTGGAGCTGGAGACCGCCATCGCGTCGGTGGAAGACGAGGTCTATGCGGCCCACGTGCGCCACCGCCAGTGGGTGCCTGAAGGGGCCCTGGCCCAGCTGTACTCCGCCGACCCGGCGCTGCATGAAATTGCCACCCTCGCAGGCATGGGGTCCGGGCCCGCCCGGGTGCTGCCGCTGGAGGCCATGGAGCGGCTGTTCAACCGGCTGGCCGCAGTGGCCCAAGGCCGCCCCGCCGCGCACGAGGGCCTGCCCGCCAGCCCCGCCTTTGCAGCCAGCCTGGTCGTCTTGCGCGAGCTGATGCATCACATGCCATTTTCCGAAATCACCTTGCTGGATCTGCAGTAGTTGCTATCGATGAGATAGCGGAGAGAGCCGGATTGGCTGACCGTGCGGGCCACCCGCGCACCGGGCGGATGGTGCTGGCGCATGGGAGATTGCGCGGGAGCGGTTGACACCCTGTCAGGTGGCGAGGTGGTTGGCATGCGCACGCAGTGTGGGCAGTGGACAACGCGGAGAGGACCAAACCCGCGCAGCGCGGTAACAATTCGTGCACTTTCACACGGGCCCATCCCACCCTTCACGCCATGTCACAAAACGCGCACACCCTGCACCTCTTCTTCGACAGCCCCATCAAGCTCAAGACGGCACAGCTGGTCTACCAGTACCTGGTGGCGGGCAACACCGAACAGGCGCAGCGCTGGGCCGGCGAGCTGGGCGTGGCCGACCTGGACGGGCTGTGGGAGGGGGAATGGTTCAACCAGCAGGTGGCGGCCAAACCCACCCACCTGCTGCTGTGCTTTGACACTGGCACCCATGGCAACCTGCCCCTGCGCGCCCTGGAAACCCTGTTTGCCCACGGCCTGCGGGCGGCGGTGCTGGAGGTGTTCTACGACCAGGTGGGTGAAACCGAGCGCATGCACTTCGACCAGGGCCAGTGGGTGGGGCGCAAGGCCTTCTTCAGTGCCCACCCGGACTGGCGTGCCGTGGTGGAGCCAGCGGACGAACGCAACGCCGCCACCGGCGGCGCAGAAGCGGGCGACGGTGCACAGGACGACCCCTATGCCTGCTCACGCGACCCGGCCAAGCCCGTGAGCGTGGCGAAGATGCGCAAGGACGAGGCCGACCGCCGCAAGCAGGGCGAAGAGGCGGCGCAGGCCTTCATCGACCTGGCCCGTACCATGGGCAAAAGTGGCCAGTCGCCAGTGCAGGGCCTGATGGCGGTGCTGCTGCTGCGCGCGGGGTTCAAGGGGCTGCTGCATGCCATCGTGTTCACGGTGGTCACGGTGCTGCTGTTCAAGGGCTTGTGGTTGTGGCTGGGCCTGGGTTTGGTGCTCGCGATTGCGCTGCCGCTGTTCTACATGCTGCGCGAATACAAGGACCTGCGCGGGGACGATGACGACGACGCTGCCGGTGGCAGCGATGGTGGCAACCCTGCGGGTGCTGCCACGGTACAACCGGCGGTGGGCTGACCCGGCGCGGGGCGGGCGGGGCTGCAAAGACCCGTGACCCAGCCCAACAAAACAGACATGCAGACACACAAGCAACAACGAGGGATGGAGCGATGCTGACAGAGATCGAATGGTGGGGTGGGCTGATCTTCGTGCTGGGGGCCATCACCCACCGGCTGGTGATGGGCGCGCTGGACAAGAAAGACGAGGGCATCGACTGGCACCGGTGGCAGATGCATGGTTTCTTTGTGCTGCCCGCAGTAGTGCTGGCCGGGTACTTTTATCCGCTGGCAGGCCCCGGCCTGCAGTACACCTACCTGGGCGTGCTGGGCGCTGCGCTGCTGCTGGTGGCAGTGATGCTGGTGCAGGAAGTGACGGGGGATGCGGGCGAAGGCCCCGCAGAGACCGCAGCCGAGCCCGCTGCAGAGGCTGCAGGCGGGGCTGCATCAGCAAGCGCAGAGCAGACGGAGGACGAATCGACCGGCTGGCTGATGACGCTGATCGGCGTGGTGGTGCTCTACAGCCCGGTGCTGGTGGCCTGTGGCCTGGGTTGCGCCAAGGCCTGGCCCATGGTGCAGGGGCTGTTGTAGCGGGGCGGCAGCCGGGCAGCCTGTGTGCCCGCGTGGTGTTGCCTTCCTTTTTTCCGGTTGTCCCCTGCGCTGCGCGGCGCTTCCTTGTTCCCGTTCATGGCCACAGATTCTTTTCCCGACCTGCTCTCGCTTTACATGCGCCGCATCCGCGCCAGCGCCTCTGGCGTGGCGACCGAAATCGGCCTAAGCCGCGAGGCGGTCAACAACTGGCGCAACGGCATCTCGGTGCCCAACCCCCGCTCGCGCGACAAGCTGGTGGCTTGCACCCGCTACCTGCGCCTGACCGAGAGCGAGGCCAACCGCCTGCTCAGCGCCGCAGGCTTTGCGCCCGAGTTCCCACTGCAGGCCGAGGCCAAGGCCGTGGGCGCGGCGCAGCCCTTTGCAGCGTTTCAGGACCGGCTGTTTGCCCAGCTTGCGCAGGCCGTGCCGTACCCCATCTCGCTGCTGCTGTCGCCCGCGCACTGGGGGCAGCCGCCGTTCCGGCACGAGCTGCTGCAACGCGCCCGCGCGCAGTATGGCGAGGGCTCGGTGCTGCACATCCAGCCCCCGTACAGCGTGAGCACCGTGCCCGCCGAATACTTCGCCGCCATCGGCCGCCAATGTGGCCTGGGCGATGTGGCGTCGGACTACGAGTTTGAATCCGCGCTGGAACGCCGCCTGCTGGCGGGCGAACGCATCTTCTGCCTGGTCAGCCGCTTTGAGCAGGGCACGCCCGCACTGCGCGAGACCCTGGCTGGCATTTTGCGCAGCCTGAGCGAGATGCACAGCGGCCGCCTGCACCTGCTGCTGTGCGGCGGCGAGGCGCTGGCCGACCTCAAGTACCGCAGTGGCGACCTCTCGCTGCTCAACATTGCGCAGGTCAACCACTGGCCCGATCCGTCGCTCGATGACCTTGTGCAGCTTGCCCGCCACCGCTGGCCCGAGCACACCTGGACGCAGCCCGTGGTGGCCGAACTGCAAGCGCTCAGCGGCGGCCACCCCGCGCTGTTTGAAGAGGGGCTGCAGTGGTTGGTGGACCAAGGGGTGGGCAAGGACGATGCGCCACCCAGCGCCCTGCGCACCCACCTGGCCAGCAGCCCGCGCCTGTGGCAAACCTTTTTGCCGCTGGCCCAGGCGCCCGCCACCCGCGCCAGGTTGTTGCAGTTGCTGAACGCCGACGACCTGGGCCGCGCCCGGCCCTATCTCCAGGACGACGAACTGCGCACCCTGTTCTGGGGCAACCTCATCCATGTGCGGGGCACAGGCGATGCGGCGCGGCTGCACTGGCGCTGCGCCACCATCCGCGATGCGGGATTCATGGTGCTGGATTCATGCTCGGCAGACTGAAGCCCCTGCTGTCCAGACCCGTGGTGCGTGCCGTGGTGATCGCGGTGGTCACGCTGTTCGTGGCCAGCGCGGTGTTCACGCCCCAGCACAACCCGGCCACGCGCGGCAGGTTCATGGCGACCATGAACGTGGGCCCGGTGTGGGGCGAGCTGGTGCAGTGGCGCGTGGCGATGATGCAGGCCCACAACGAGCTGGGCCACTGGCCCAAAGACATTTACGCCCACGCGCCCCCGGTGGCCCGGCCGCAGTTGCGCGTCACCTCCCCGCGCCCCTATGTGCTACAGGCCGACATCGCCCAGCACCCCGACCTGGGCAAGCTCGCAGGTACCCAGGTGGTGGTGGAGCTGAAACCCGGCACCACCACCTGGTCCTGCCGCCCCGGCAAGCCACCCATCCCCCTGGGCTACCTCCCCATCAACTGCCTGGAGGGCAGCACCGACGATTTCGAGCGCCCCACACAAGTGCCTGATGCCGACCCGTTTGGCTGGATGCGCTCGCTGATCGCCTGGTGCGCGGTGATCTTTGGGGTGGGCGCGGTGCTGTGGGTGGTGCGCCATCCGCTCATCGGCGCGGGCCAGCTGCGCCCCGCGCGCCTGCGCCGCACACCGCTGGCGCGCCTGCCGCAAATTGACCGCCTGCTGCGCTGGCTGCGGCGGCTGGACACCACCCTGCTCGCCGCCGACATCCGCACGGTGGACTGGCGCCGTGCCGTGGCCTGCGCCCAGGCCACGGGCGGCGAGCGCGCCCCGGCCCTGGCCCGCGCGCTGGCCGAGCGCGTGTCGGCCCGCTGCCAGCCCAGCACCGATTGGGCGCTGCCCGGTGCGGTGTTTGAGTGGCAGTTCCCGCCCGACCTGCCCGTGTCGCTGGACCGCTGCCTGGTGTTTGTGCCCACGCCCGGCATCGACGAAGCTACCATGCTGCGCCAGCTGCGCGCCGTGCAGACCGGCAGCGACGTGCTGCTGATCCTGTGCGAGCACAGCGTGGACACGCCCTGGCCCCTGCTGCGCGCCCATGCCGACGACCGCGCCAACCTGCATGTGATGCTGGACAGCGCCCACCAGACCGAATGGCTGATTGGCGGCGAGGCCCTGCAGGTGCTGCTGCGCCAGCTGGCCGCGCAACTGCGCATCACGCGCATATCGCCCTACCAGACACGCGGCGGCGTGACGCGCGAGGGCGGCTTTTTTGGCCGCGCCCAGCTGCTCGCCCGCGTCATCAACCGCGAGCCCGCCAACTACCTCGTGGTGGGCGGGCGCCAGCTGGGCAAAAGCAGCCTGCTCAAGGCCGTGCAGCGCCGCTTGGTGGGCCACCCGCACACCGTGTGCCACTACGTCTCGCTGCGCGACCACCGGCTGGCGCCGCGCATGGCGCTGCAGTTTGGCCTGGCGGCCGACACGCCGCTCGAAGCCATCGTGGACCACCTGCAGGCGCAGTACCAGGGCAAGCGCCTGGTGCTGCTCATCGACGAGGCCGACCTGTTTTTCCGCGACGAATCGGCCAACGGCTACGTGCAGCTGTCCACCCTGCGCGCACTCAGTGAAGAGGGCCGCTGCTGGTTCATGCTGGCCGGCTTCTGGGACCTGTATGCCACCGCAGTGCTCGACTACCAAAGCCCGCTGCGCAACTTTGGCGAGGTGCTGGCCATTGGCGGCCTGGAGCGCAGCGCCTGCCGCGAGCTGGCCACCGAGCCGCTGCGCAAGCTGCGCCTGGGTTTTGACAACGAACGTCTGGTGGACCGCCTGGTGGATGCCAGCGGCCAGCGCGCCAACCTGGTCGCCATCCTGTGCCAGGAGTGCCTGGAGGCATTGGCGCCCGGCGAGCGCGTGATTGAAAAGCGCCATCTCGACCAGGCCCTGGCCTCGCAGGCCGTGCAGGACGCGCTGGCGGGCTGGGGCCGCCTGAGCCACGACGAGGCCGCCTGCCGCCTCGACCGCATCGTGGTCTACCACACCGCCCAGGCCGGGCAGGCCAGCCTGGTTGCCCTGGCCCAGCTGCTGCAGGGCCACGGCGTCGCGGGCGACGCGCAGGCGCTGCGCCAGTCGCTGGCGCGCCTGCAGCTGGCCTATGTGCTGCGCAAGCACGAAGGCGGTGAATACCGCTTTGCCATCCCGCTGCTGCAGGACCAGTTTGAACCGGCGGAAGTGGAACTGCTGCTGCACCAGGAACTGGCCGTGCTGGCGCGCGCTTAGTCCGTGCAGCCCGGCCCATGTCGTGAGTCGGGTGTGTTTACAGTGACTGGCGAGATGGACTACCCGCTAATCGCCTCAGCGCTTCAAGCTCCGTGGGCATGTGTAATACGCGGATGCGTGTCAGCGCTTCGATGGCCTCTCGTTTTGACCAAATATCTGTTTTGTCACTGGTGATGAAGAGGGAGCATCCGGCTTTGATGGCTGAGTCGAGATGTTGCGCATCAACGCGTTTGCCGACGAGTTTTCGCAGTAGTTCAAAGTTAGCTGTTGGTGCATCGTCTTCCCAACTGCCGGTATCCTCAGCCCAGCTCAAATGGGCTTGTTTCCATGTGGCGGCTGATCCTTGGACGAAATTGGTCACCTTCCTGCTGCGTTGTTCAAAAGGGAAGTAGTGAGTTGTGATCAGTCCGGAAGCTTCAAGCTCTGCGACCTCTTTCAACATGCCACCTGTATCAACATAAACTTTCATCTACCCTCCTGACGGGCTTCGCACGACAATGAACCGCTTTTCTGAAAAATTGCTCTCAGTCCCAGCTACCAGCCGCTATTTTTCGGATTCTGCGAGGAGGTTACTCCCTTGAAACCCACCCTCTACACCGTCGCGTACCCGGAGTGCGACGCGCGAAATCTGCAGATCATCGACACTTGGCGCGCCACCAATGACCCCACCGGCCATGCGCTGGTGCGCCCGCACTTCACGCTGGTGTTTGCCAGCAATGCGGTGGATGAAGCCACCTACCTCGCCCATGTGGCGGCGGTGGCAGCACGCACCGCGCCCATCGCGTTTCACTGCCGCTATGCCATGCTGGGTGCCGACGCCCACAGCCCGCGCGCCCATGCCTACCTGGTGCCTGACGAAGGCCATGCGGCGTTGTCACTGCTGCACGACGCGCTCTACACCGGGCCGCTGGCCGATGCGTTGCGGCTGGATTTACCTTACACCCCACACATCACCGTGGGCTCGTTCGATTCGGCATCACGAGCTCGTCAGTGGTGTGCCGCGCGCAACCAGTCGGGCGTGTCGGTGCCGGGCCAGGTGGCCGCACTGTGGGTGGGGCAGGTGGTGGACGGGCGGTTCGAACACCGGGGGCAGTTCGATCTGGTGGGGTAGTTTGTTCAAGAAAAAATGGCCGTTACCGCGCGTCCATAAAGAGCTTTAAGCTATCAAATATGTAGCGTATTCGCTGCACCTCTCAAGGCCGCTGCGCCATCACCAGCGCATACAGCGCCTGCGCCGCCACCGACAGGCTTTCGTCCCGCCGCCGCACCAGGTAGATCTGCCGCGTGAGCCCCGGCAGCGACAGCGGCCGGGTGACCAGCCCCGGCTGGTCAAAGTGGAACAGCGTGAGCGCGGGCACCACGCTGATGCCCAGCCCCGCGCGCACCATGCCCATCACGGTGGCGAGCTGCTCCACCTCCATCAGCGTGTGCATGGCCTGTGGGTGCAGGGCGGCCTCCAGGTACTGGCGCACGCTGCTGGTGCGCGCCAGGTGGATGAAGGGCCACGCGGCCAGGTCCTGCGCGGCGATGGCCTTGCGGCGGCGCGCCAGCGGGTGGTCGGCCGGGCACACCAGGTAGAAGTCGTCGCTGCAGAACGGCTCGGCCTGCAGCGCGGGCGTGTCGGCGCGGATGGCGGCCAGCGCAAAGTCGGCATGGCCGCTGGCCACGCGTTCGATGCAGGGCTCGGACAGCACATCGGCAATGTCGATCTCGATGCCCGGGTGCGCGGCGCGGTACTGCGCCAGCACGCCCGGCAGCCAGCCTGCGGCCAGCGACGGCAGCAGCGCCAGGGCCACACGCCCACGCTGCAGCGTGGCCGCGTCGCGCACGGCAGCCAGCGCGTTGCTGATCTCGGCGCGGATGCGGCGGGCCGACTCCAGAAAGTTCTGCCCTTCGGGCGTGAGGTCCACATGCCGCGTGCTGCGGTCAAACAGGCGCAGGCCCAGGTCGTCCTCCAGCGCGCGGATGAGGGCGCTGAACGCGGGCTGCGAAAGGTGGCACAGCGTGGCCGCGCGCGTGAAGCTGCGCTGCTCGGCCAGCGCAAGGAAGGCGTCGAGCTGGCGGCTGGAGAGGTGGGGTGCGCTCATGCGGGGTGGGGGTGATTCATCTGATTTTCAGATGGATTCATCGTAACAATCGATTTCACAGAATATCGCAGTGTTCCTACAGTCGGGCCCAGGAGACAAGGAGTTCATGGTGAACAACGCAAAACTGCTGGTGGGCTGCGCCGCCGGCTTCTCAGGCGACCGCACCGACGCGGCCCTGCCCGTGGTGCAGGCGCTCATCGCCAGCGGCCAGCCTGCGGCGCTCATCTTCGAGACGCTGGCCGAGCGCACGCTGGCGCTGGCCCAGCTGGCGCGCCGCACCGACCCCGATGCTGGATATGAGCCGCTGCTGGTGGACCTGCTGCGCCCCGTGCTGGCGCAGTGCCTTGCCCACGGCGTGCGCATCGTCAGCAACTTTGGCGCGGCCAACCCCCACGGCGCTGCGCGCCGCATCCACGCGCTGGCGGCCGACCTGGGCCTGGCGCGCCCGCGCATTGCCGTGCTGCAGGGCGATGACCTGAGCGGCCCCGAACACCGTGCGCTGCTGCAGGGTGCCCTGGGCAGCGCGATGCCCACCGAGCCCATCGTCAGCGCCAACGCCTACATCGGTGCGCAGGCCATTGCCGATGCGTTGCGCGCAGGCGCCGATATCGTGGTGTGTGGCCGTGTGGCCGACCCGTCGCTGGTGCTGGGCCCGGCGCTGGCGCACTATGGCTGGGCGCTGAACGACTGGGACCGGCTGGCCCGCGCCACCATGGCAGGGCATTTGCTGGAGTGCGGCGCGCAGGTCACAGGCGGCTACTTTGCCGACCCCGGCTACAAGGATGTGCCGGGCCTGGCCCAGCTGGGCTACCCGATTGCCGAGATCGACACCGACGGCCACTGCACCATCACCAAGCCCCCGGGCACGGGCGGCTGCATCACCGAACGCACGGTGAAAGAGCAACTGCTGTACGAGCTGCACGACCCGGCGGCGTACCTCACGCCCGATGTGGTGGCCGACATCACCACCGCCCGCGTGACCACGGTGGGCGCCGACGCGGTGCGGCTGGAAGGCGTGCAGGGCCATGCACGGCCCGCCACGCTCAAGGTCAATGTGTGTTTTGAATCGGGCTGGTTTGCCGAGGGCGAAATCTCTTACGCTGGCCCACGCGCCGAAGCCCGCGCCCGGCTGGCGGGCGAGGTGCTGCGCGAGCGCCTGCAGGGTCTGGGCCCGCTGCGCATCGACCTGATCGGCGTGACCAGCGTCTTTGGCGACGACACCAGCCGCTGGCTGGATGCCGCCGCCAGCGACATCAGTGAGGCACGCGACGTGCGCCTGCGCGTGGCCCTGCAACACCGCGACCACGCCAGCGCCCAGCGGCTGGTGCGCGAGGTGACGGCGCTCTACACCTGCGGCCCCGCAGGCGGCGGTGGCGTGCGCACCGCCATGCGGCCGCGCCTGGGCACTGTGTCGTGCCTGGTGCCGCGTGAGGCGGTAGCCGTGCGTTTTGAGATGGTGGATTGAGGAGTACACAGAGCATGACAACCACCATCGCCGTTCCCCTCTATCGCCTAGCCCACAGCCGCACGGGCGACAAAGGCAACCGCTCCAACATCAGCGTCATCGCCTGGCACCCCGCCCTGTGGGATGTGCTGGTCGATCAGGTCACCGAGGCCGCCGTGGCACAGCAGTTTGCGCAGCGCCGCCCGCGGCAGGTCACGCGCTACCTGCTACCGCAACTGCAGGCCATGAACATCGTGCTGGACGATGTGCTCGACGGCGGCGTGAATGACTCGCTCAACCTCGACAGCCACGGCAAGGCACTGAGCTACCTGCTGCTCGATATGCCCGTCGCCGTGCCCGCGCACCTGTCGCCGCACTTTGGCGGCCCCACGGCCTAGGCCGCCCGTTTCGTTTTTTCATCCATACCAACACCAGGAGACAAACATGACCCATTCATCCCCCCGCCGCGCTTGGCTCGCCGCAGCTGCCGCATTGGCGCTGGGCACATTGCACGCCCCAGCAGCCTTGGCCCAGACGGCTGGCGCCTACCCCGCCAAGGCCATCACCTTCGTCGTGCCCTTTGCCGCAGGCAGCGCCACCGACCAGCTGGCGCGCGCGCTGGGCCAGTCCATCACCAACGACACCAAGCAGCCCGTGGTCATCGACAACAAGGCGGGCGCCAGCGGCATGATCGCCGCGTCGGCAGTGGCCAAGTCGGCGGCCGATGGCTACAGCGTGCTCATCACCACCAACACCACCCACGCCGCCAACGAGCACCTGTACAAAAAGCTCTCGTACGACCCGGTGAAGGACTTTGCCCCCGTCACCGGCCTGGGCAAGGGCGGCCAGGTGCTGGTGGTCAACGCCAGCGCGCCATACAAGAACGTGGGCGAGCTGCTGGCCTTTGCCAAGAAGAACCCTGGCAAGCTCAGCTTTGGCAGCGGCAGCTCATCCAGCCGCATGGCGGGCGAAATGCTCAAGCAGCTGGCGGGCGTGGACATCCTGCATGTGCCCTACAAGAGCAACCCGCTGGCCATCACCGACCTGCTGGGCGGGCAGATCGATTTGATGATCACCGACACCTCCACCGGCGTGCCGCAGGTAAAGGCCGGCAAACTGCGTGCGCTGGGCTACTCCACGCAAAAGCGCAGTACCCAGCTACCCGATGTGCCCACCATCGACGAAGCCGGTGTGAAGGGCTACGACATGGGCTACTGGTTTGCGGCCTATGTGCCCGCAGGCACGCCCGCGCCGGTGGTGGCCCGCCTCAACGAGCTGCTCACGGCCGCCACCAAGAGCGCAGCAGCCAAGAGCTTCTTTGATAACGCGGGCTCCGAAGCCTGGACCACCACGCCCGATGAACTCGCCAAGTTCCAGGCCGCCGAAACCCAGAAGTGGGGCAAGGTGATCAAGGCGGCGGGGATTGAGGCGGAGTAAGCCGCGGGCCGCGCTGGCGGTGGCGGTGGTGGCAAGACGGGAGAGGGGTGGTCAGCGCGCTTTCAAAAGGGGGTGAAAAATCAAGCTAAATAGGCCTCTGCCGCCTGATGGATAAGCGCTTTTTGCTATAAAAACGGTAGCGAATTGCCCGAGGCAACCCTCTCTCACCACGGCACCCCCGCAAACCGTTCCACCAAAAAATCCAGCAACGCCCGCACCGCAGGCGACAAGTGCCTGCGCGACGGGTACAGCGCGTAAATCGTCATCACCGGCAAGTCCCACCCCGGCAGCACGGCTTGCAGCTCGCCGCTGTGCAAATACGGGTTGACCAGATAGGTCGGCTGCATCGCAATGCCGCCGCCCGCCAGCGCGGCGCGCATCAGCGTGGTGGCCTCGTTGGCGCTGAAATGGCCGCTCACGCCCACGCGCTCCACCACATCGCCGCGCGTCAGCTGCCACACGCTTTTGCCAAAGTTGGCATAGCTCAGGCAGCGGTGCTGGGCCAGGTCGGCGGGTGCCTGCGGCACGCCGTGCGCGGCGAGGTAGGCGGGCGATGCCACCAGCACCGAATCACACCGCGCCAGCGGCCGGCCGATGAGCAGCGGGTCGGGCTCGGCGCTGATGCGGATGGCCAGGTCGATGCGCTTTTCCACCAGGTTCAGCGATCCTTCGCTCGCGTCCAGATCAATCTTGAGCTGCGGGTGCTGCGCCAGAAAGTCCGCAATCGCCGCGCCCATCTGCGCAAACGCAAACGACACGCTGCAGGTCAGCCGCAGCTGGCCGCGCAGGGCGCCTTCGGTGGTGGTGGCGGTTTCTTCCTCCAGGTCTTGCGACAGCGCCAGCATCTGCTGGCAGCGGCGCAGCGCGTGTTCGCCCGCGTCGGTCAGCGTCACGCTGCGGGTGGTGCGCTGCAGCAGGCGCGCCTGCAGCCACTGCTCCATCTCGCCCACATAGCGCGTGACCATGGCGCGCGACATATCGAGTTTGTCGGCCGTGGCGCTGAAGCTGCCGCTGGTGGCAACTTCGGCGAACACATGCATGGCGGTCAGGCGGTCCATAGGGGGGGTTATTTGATCGATTTATGAAACAAATATGCGCGAATTATCGGGTTTATTGGATCGATTGGCGCAAATAAACTTCATTCCGTCCTCTACCCAACCGCTCAAAACCCCGGAGAAACCACCATGTTCCGCACCACCCTCATCGCTGCCACCCTCGCCGTTGCCTTCACCGGCGCCCAGGCCGCCCAGCCCCTGCAGGTCAAGGTCTACAACGCCGATGGCAACAGCTTCAACGTGAACTCCACACTGGTCTATGGCGAGAAGGAAGCCATGGTCATCGACGCAGGCTTTACCCGTGCCGACGCGCTGCGCATTGCCGCCAACGTGCTCGACACCGGCAAAGAGCTGAAGACCATCTACGTAAGCCAGGCCGACCCCGACTACTACTTCGGCGTCGAAACGCTGAAAGAAATCTTCCCCAAGGCCGACGTGGTGACCACGCCCGCCGTGCTGGAGAAGATCAACGCCAAGCTGGCTGGCAAGCTCGCCTTCTGGGGCCCCAAGATGGGCGCCAACGCACCGCGCACGCCCGTGCTGCCCAAGGCCATTGCTGGCAACACGCTGAGCGTGGACGGCCAGGCGGTCGAGATCCGTGGCACCACCGGCCTGCTGGCGCACCGCCCGTATGCGTGGATCCCGTCCATCAAGGCCGTGGTCGGCACCATCGGCGTGTTTGGCACCAACACCCATGTGTGGACGGCCGACACGCAAACCGTGGCCGAGCGCAGCGCCTGGGTGGCCCAGCTCGACGAAATGGCTGCCTTGCAGCCGACGCTGGTGGTGCCCGGCCACATGCCCGCCGGTGGCGCTCTGGATGCCGCCAACATCAGCTACACCAAGGGCTACCTGCAAGCGTTTGAGAAAAACGCCGCCGCCACCAAGACCAGTGCCGAACTCATCGACGCGATGAAAAAGGCTTACCCCGCAGCGCCCCTGGGCCTGTCGCTGGACATCGGCGCCAAGGTCAACAAGGGCGAGATGAAGTGGTAAGCAGCTGACTTGCGCACAAGCATGCTGCGAAGCTGCGCCCAACCCATCACAACCGTTCGGGCTGGGCTTGTCGAAGCCCTGCGCTGCGCTTCGACAAGCTCAGCGTGAACGGTTTGTGTATATGGTTGAGCGCAGGCAGATAGATACAAGACTTCGTTCGTTCTGCCGCGCTTGCGGCTGCCATCCGCTTTGTCTGAAGGAGCCCATCGTGTCCAGGCATTCACTCCAACAAGTCCTGCAGCACCTGCACGCCGGGCGCTGGAACGCGGCGCACGATCTGGTGCAGCACGACGGCTCCATGCTCGCAGCCTGGCTGCACGGCATCCTCCATCTGCAAGAAGGCGATTTGGAGGATGCCGAAAACTGGTACGACCGCGCTGCCCGCCACTTCCGCAGCCGGGGCACGCTGGCCGAAGAGATCGCGGCGTTTGAAGCCGCACTGGCTGCGTCCGAAACATCAGACCCTCAAGAAAGAACCTGACCCATGCCCACCACGCCAACCGTCACCGTGACCTACCTGTTCGACCCCCTGTGCGGCTGGTGTTATGCCGCCGCGCCCGCGCTCAACTTCCTGCAAGCGCAGGAGGGTGTCGAGGTGGTGCTGGCCCCCACCGGCCTGTTCGCAGGCGCAGGCGCGCGGCCCATGGACGCGCAATTTGCCGCCTACGCCTGGGCCAACGACCAGCGCATCCAGCAACTCACCGGCCAGCCCTTCACGCAGGCCTACCGCGACCAGATCCTGGGCGCCGAGGGCGGCCGTTTTGACTCCGGCCCCGCCACGCTGGCCCTGACCGCCGTGGCGCAGACCGCGCCTGAGCGCGAGCTGGACGCACTGCACGCCCTGCAGCACGCCCGCTATGTGGACGGCCGCAACAACACCGACCCGGCCGTGATCGCCGAGGTGCTGCACGCCCTGGGCCTGCAACAAGCCGCCACCCTGGCCCTGGCGCCCGACACCGCCTTGCAGCGCGCCACCGCCGACCGCACTGCTACCGCCCAGGCCATGCTGCGCGCCGTGGGGGCGCGCGGCGTGCCGCAGCTGGTGACCACGGGGCAGGGCGGGGCGCTGCGGTTGCTGGGCGGCGATGCGCTGCTGGGGCCGCGCGAGCAGTTGCTGGCGCTGGTGCGGGCGGCGGCTGCGGATTGACTGCAGCGGGCAAGCAGCGCCTTTCAGCACCCCAAAGCCTGTTCAAGCTGAGCCCGTCGAAGCGCGGTGCAGGGCTTCGACAGGCTCAGCCCGAACGGTGTTAGGTGATTGAGGGTGGGTTCATCAAAACCCGTTCACGCTGAGTTTGTCGAAGCGCGGCGTGAGGCTTCGACAGGCTCAGCCCGAACGGTGTTAGGTGATTGAGGGTGGGTTCATCAA
>CAYXSL010000021.1:0-12639 GCA_964466605.1 uncultured Verminephrobacter sp. | reverse complement strand
CTGAGTTTGTCGAAGCGCGGCGTGAGGCTTCGACAGGCTCAGCCCGAACGGTGTTGGGTGATTGAGGGTGGATTCATCTAAACCCTTTCACGCTGAGACTTTCGCAGCGCGGCGCAGGGCTTCGACGGGCTCACTCCGAACGGTGTTGAGTGATCGAGGGTGAGTTCATCAAAACCTGTTCACGCTGAGCCTGTCGAAGCGCGGTGCAGGCCTCCTACGGGTTCAGCCCGAACGCGCGAGAAGGGTTGAGCGGGCCCGTGTGAGGGCGCCTGCTTTCTCTATTGCTCACTCCATCGACGGATCAATCAGCACCTTGGCCCCGGTGTTGCGCGGGCCATAAAAGGCAATCGCCTCGGCACTCAGCGCCCCCGCCAGCGACACCGTGCGCGCATAGTGGCTGGCAAACGTGGTCTTCAGCTCCGCCGCCACACGCGCGCGCAGCGCCTGGGTGGCTTCATCACCAATCTTTTGCAGAAACGGAAACAGCAGCCACCCGCCCATGCCCCAGGCCATGCCAAAGGTGCGGTGCACTTCAGTCGGGCGCGTGTCCAGGTGGCCGTACAAATACACCTGCTTGTGCACGGCCGAACCGTAGCGGCTGTACTCCTTGGCCGTGCGGTTGATGGCGGCTTCCATGCACTGCAGGATCTGCCCGGCCAGCGTGCCGCCGCCCGTGGCGTCGAACGCAATCGTGGCACCGGTGGTAGCCAGCGCATCCGTCAGGTCGGCCATGAAGGTGGGCGCGCTGCTGTCGCACACATACTGCGCCCCCAGCTCGCGCAGCAGCGCAGCCTGCTCGGGCTTGCGCACGATGTTGACCAGGCCAATGCCGTCCTTCTGGCAAATCTTGAGCAGCATCTGCCCCAGGTTGCTGGCCGCAGCGGTGTGCACCAGCGCGGTGTGGCCCTCGCGCTTCATGGTCTCCACCATGCTCAGCGCCGTGAGCGGGTTCACAAAACACGATGCGCCCTCGGCCGCCGTGGTGCCGGGCGGCAGCGGCAGGCACTGCGCCGCAGGCATGGCGCGGTATTGCGAATACATGGCGCCCCCAATCACGGCCACCGTGCGGCCCAGCAGTGCCTGCGCGGCGGGCGATGCACCTGCGGCCACCACCAGGCCTGCGCCCTCGTTGCCCACCGGCATGCTCTGGCCCAGGCGTGCGGCCATGTTGGGCATGGCGCGCTCGGGGATGCGGGCCGTGGCCACCGGCCGCTCGGCCGTGCCGCTGACCTGCACGGTAGACAAATCGGCCGGGCCCAGCAGCAGGCCAATGTCCGACGGGTTGATGGGCGTGGCCTGCACCTGGATCAGCACCTCATCAGGCCCCGGCGTGGGCACGGGCGTGGGCTCCAGGCTGATCTGCAACGTGCCGTCGGGCTGGACGAGGGAGCGCAATTGCAGTGCAGTGGTGGGGATGGTGGCGGTGGTGGTCATGAATGCCTTTCGAGAGGAAAGAGGGCGCGCCTTGTATTCCGCTGCGCGGCCCGGTGCCAAGCATTAGAACGTGATTGCGCCGCAAACACCGTCGCGCAAGTGCCTTGTGGCGGCAGGGTCGGCCGGTGCGCGCCTGCGCCCTCAACCCCCCAGCGTCCGCACCATCTGCTCATACATCGCATTCACCGCCGGTGAGCGCTGCGACACCTTGCTGCGCAGCACTGCCACATGCATGGCATCCAGCGGCGGCAGTTCAAACTCTGCAGGCAGGTTCTGCAAAATCTGCAGGTGGGGCGGCACGCTGCAGCGCGTGAGCACGGCCACGGCCAGGCCGCTCTCAACAGCGGCCAGTTGGCCCGCCAGGCTGGGGCTGTGGTACACAAGGTGGTAGCCGCGCCGCCGCGTGCCCAGCGCGGCCAGGGTGGCCTGCCGCGCCATGCTGGTGGATTCGTACACCGCTATCGGCAACGGGTCACGCCGCCACACCTCAAACTGCGGCGAGCCAACCCACACCAGCGGCTCATCAAACAGAAAGCGCCCCCGCTGCGGCTTGTCTTGCGAGACCAGCGCCAGGTCCAGCTCGCCCCGCGTGATGCGCGGGATCAGGGAGGTGGATTGCTCACACGTCAGCTCAATCTCCACCCCCTGGTAGCGGTGCGCAAAGCTGCGAAGCACCGGCGTGAGGTAGGTGCTGGCGTAGTCGTCTGGCACGCCCAGCCGCACCCGGCCCGCCAGCTTGGGGCCAAACAGCGCCGCATGCGCCTCGGCCTGCAAATCGAGCACACGGCGCGCGTACGACAGCAGCTCGGCCCCCGCTGGCGTCACCTCCAGGTGGCGCGGCCCGCGCAGCAGCACGGGGCGGCCCAGCGCCACCTCCAGCTTCTTGATCTGCATGCTCACCGCCGACTGCGAGCGGTGCACCAGCGGCGCTGCGCCCGAGAGCGAGCCCGCATCCACCACCGCCACAAAGGCGCGCAGCCAGTCGATCTGAAAGTCTGGGTAGTTCATGGGCGGTTGGCTATGAATTCGTTTATCGAATGGTAGCCGTTCGATTTATCCGTTTTACAGCGCAACGCGAAACCCGGACCATCGGCGGCATGAACCACTCCCCATCCCAAGCCGCCGCATCGCCATCCCTTGCCAGCACACCACAGCCAGCCAACGCACTCGCCCGTGAGCGCGACGGCCAGTGGCTGCTGATTGCCGGTGGCGTGCTGCTGGGCACCATCGGCGTGTTTGTGGAAGAGGCGGGCCAGCCCCCGCTGGTCACTGTGTGGTTCCGCTGCGCATTTGGTGCGCTGGCGCTGCTGGCGTGGTGCCTGGCCACCGGCCGGGGGCGTGAGCTTCTGCTCAGCAGCAAAGCGCGCAGGGTGGCCTGCGCCACGGGCGTGCTCATGGTGCTGAACTGGGCGCTGTTCTTTGCGGCCATCCCGCGCACCTCCATCGCCGTGGCCACGGTCATCTTTCACATCCAGCCCATCTGGGTCATCGTGTTTGGCGCGCTGTTTTTGCGTGCGGCCATCTCGCCCCTGCAGTGGCTGGCCACGTTGGCCGCGCTGGCGGGCCTGGTGCTGACCACCGGGCTGCTCGACGGCATGGCTGCAGCCACTGTCAACGCAAGCAACAACAGCCAGGGTTACCTTGCGGGTGTGCTGATGTGCCTGGGCGGCTCGCTGTGCTACGCGGGCGTCACGCTGCTGGCCAACACTCAAAAGGCCATCAGCCCCTACGCCATGGCGCTGTGGCAATGCCTGGTGGGCGCGGTGGCGCTGGCGTGGGCCCCCTGGGCGCTGGGCTGGCCGCCGCTGGGCGCCGCCTGGGGCTGGCTGCTGGGCCTGGGTGTGCTGCACACGGGGCTGGCCTATGTGGTGCTGTTTGCGGGCATGGCGCGCCTGGGGCTGGGGCGCATTGCGGTGCTGCAGTTTGTGTACCCGCTCACCGCCGTGCTGGTGGACTGGGCCGTGTATGGCCGCACGCTCAGCCCCGTGCAGTTGGCGGGCGTGGGGCTGATGGCGGCGGCGCTGTGGACGCTGCGGCGGCCGGGCAAGGCAGCCGCCAGCGCGGGCTGATCTGCGCGGCCTGCGTCACTGCGGCTGCTCTGCCAGCGGCACAAACACCACCGTGTGCGCCTCGCACTCGGCCTGGTCCGGTCGCCTGCGCGGTGTTGCGGGGTTTCGGCAGTAGTGCCCCCGCCTGGGTTGTCGTCACTGCCGCTGCCGCTATGGGTGTATTGCTATCCAATCAATAGCTACGAGCGCTTGCTGGACGCGCGGAGAAGGCCTATTTGATGCTGAATTTACCCAGACACCACTGCTGCAGACACCGCTGCGGCCCGTTTGCAGCCAGCGATTCCAAATCCGACATGCCCCGAAAGCTGGAGGGCATGGCGCTGGCGCACCCTGGTTGGCGGTTCGACCGCTTGGACCCGTGCCAGTCAAGCGGTGTGGCACAAGCCACCTTCAACGCACAGGCGCCAACGCCCACCGGTCCTTCGACGCCTTCACCAGAAAATCAATCACCGCCTTCACCCTGGCCGCATTGCGCCGGCCCGGTGACGACACCGCGTACAGCGTGTGCACGGTGCGAGATGTAAAAGGCGCCAGCACCTCTACCAACCGGCCTTGCGCCACATCAGCCGCCGCAAGCGGGGCGGACAGCATGCCAATGCCCGCGCCACTCACCAGTGCGTGGTGCACCAGGGCCGAAGTGCTGGCGGCCAGGCGCGAGCGCACGGTCACCTCCAGCGGCTTGCCTTGTGCATTGCGAAACACCCAGGTCACGGCAGGCCCCTGCGCGGTGTGCGTGACGGTGTGGTGCTGCTGCAGCTCGCTGGGGTCCGCAGGCGTGGCGTGCTGTTCCAAGTACGCAGGGGCCGCGTACAGGCGCCGCTCGAACCGGCCCAGTTCGCGCGCCACCACCAGGTCGCTGTGGCCCACGGTGGTGCGCAGCGCCACGTCGATGCCCTCCGTCACTAGGTCGGCCACACGGTCATCGGCCAGCAGCTCCACCCGCAGCGCGGGGTAGCGCGCCTGCAGGTCCGCCAGGTGGGGCAGCACCAGCGCCTCGCAAATCTCCTGGCTGGAGGCCAAGCGCAAGGTGCCCGCCACGCGGCTGCGCTGGTCCGACAGCGATGCACCGATGTCCTCCAGCTGCGCCAGCAAGGCACGCGCTTCCTGCGCCAGCTCTGCGCCCTCGGGCGTGGCCGACAGGCCGTGTGTGGACCGGCGCAGCAAGCGCACGCCGTAGCCGGCCTCCAGCCGATCCACACCGCGCGCCACCACCGACACCGCCACATCCATCTCGCGCGCCGCTGCAGAAAACGAGCGCAGGTCGAGCGACCGCACCAGCCACCGCAGGTCGGCCGGATCGGGGAGGAAGGAGCGGGGTTCTTTTTTCATCGTGCGCGCCTTTGCGTGCGGAGCAAAAGCCATTATCGCCACGGGCGGTTTCCGTGGCGGGGCGCAATTTCTACAGTGAAGGCTCGTTCAACCCCTGAGTTTTACAGGAGCCCTCCATGCCCATCCTCAACGTCAAAGTGTCTGCCCAACGCACGCCCGAGCTGTCTGCCCACATTGCAGAAACCCTGCTGGACCTGACCACCCGCGTGCTCGGCAAGCGGCGCGACCTCACCGCTGTCGTCATCACCTTTGTGGACCCGGCCGACTGGTACATCGCCGGCCGGTCGCTGGCCGACCTCAAGCAATCAAGCTTCTATTTCGACGTCAAGGTGGTGGACGAGACCAACACCAAGGCCGAGAAGGCGCGCTACATCGCCGAGGCGTTCGCAGCCTTCGAGGGCCTGCTGGGCGCGCTGCACCCCGAAAGCTACGTCTATGTGCAGGACGTGCGCGCCGCCGCCTACGGCTTTGGCGGCCGCACGCAGGAGTACCGCCACCAGCATCCCGAGCAATAAGCGGTCAAGCAATCAAGCAAGCCATCAACCAATAGCTACCCAGGAGAACCGACATGACGATGACGACAACGAACAACCACCTTACCGACGTGATCGTGGCCCAGACGCTGGAGCGCGCGGGCCTGGTGGACTGGATACCCGAAGGCGAAGGCAAGTGGTCCCTGCCCATCCAGTTCCTGCCCGGCGATGCCGGCTGGGTGGAGCTGATGCGCCTGTCGCCCGGCACGCGGCTCGGCCTGCACCGGCACACGGGCGAAGTGCACGCCCTGACGCTGGCGGGCGAGCGCCGCCTGAACGACGGCCGCGTGGTGCGGCCGGGCGACTACATCCACGAGCCGGCCGGCAATGTGGACTGGTGGGAGGCGACGGGTACCGAAGAGCTGCTGGTGCATGTGGTGGTGAAGGGCAGCGTGGAGTACCTGGGGCCGCACCATGCGGTGCTGCAGCGGGTCACTACGGCGGATCGGCGGGCGGACTATCGCCGGAGGTGCGAAACGGTGGGCGTGGTGCCGCGTGATCTGCGCTGAGGATGTGTTTCACGCATTGCGCTCGCGTATGCGCTGCCGAGCGGGCCCAGTCGCAGGCGCAGGCGGCGGGATGGAGCAGGAAGACGTTGTGCTGGTGCGTCCCAGCTGACACTTCGACGCCGACAGGCAGATCGCCCAATGCAAACTAGTGGCGTTGAAGCGAGTGCGGCGACTGTAGTCTTTGCGATTAAGCTCCTGCGGAGCGCAAAATTTTGGCGATCGTCCGCGAACAACTTGACCTTACGCGTGCAAGCTTTGCCCTAGATAATCCCGAACTTGGAATAGATTCAGCGAGAACTTCGAGGCGTCTTCCGGGCGCACAACAATGATCAGCTTGTTGGAGAACGCACGTTCGTTCGCGGCGTCTGCGAAGGATTGAGCAATACGTTCGATCATTTTCTTTCTCGGATAGGGAACCCGCCCACGCCCCGTGCCCATCAATGGCATCACGATGTCGCCCACCTCGGCTTTAGCCGCCAAGCTCTTCCAAAGCTTCTCAAGCGCCTCGTCGATCATCTTCAGGTCTGATCGGGCGTTCTTGTTCTCCTCCATATGTGACATCGCTACAAGGTAGAAGTTTTTGCTGTGCGCGCTCACACGGGCGACAGTGCCGATTGGATATTCCTTCTTCTTGCCTGGCCTCTTCCCGTTGATGACGAACTGCTCACTTTCAAGCGAAACGTCGATCTGCCGATCAATCTCAACGGTCTGGCCGTTAAAGTAATTCGTCGCCAACTGACCCTGCAAGCTCGAGGCAGCGATCAGCCCTGACGACATGTCCGTGTCAAATGTCGAGCTCGTACTGATGATGACCTCACCGGGTGTTTTGAAAAGGTCGCCGATTACAACTTCTATTGCGAAGTCCTTCTGCGGAATCTTGTAGCTGATACGTGAGAGCGGCCGTCGGGTGGATAGCACGTACAGCAGTGCCAACACGACCAAAATGATTAGTCCGTAGTAACTATGCTGGTCTTTCTTGTAGATGTTGAATGCGTCTGCCAAGTCAACGCACAGGTACAAGATGCCTACGACGGCGAAGAACTTGCCGATGGCCTCCCCTGAGAAGAGTGCGTAGCGCCAGTAGGCCCTCGTCTTAATCGAATCGTAGAAGTAGCTCATAGCCCGAGCCGCCTGTAGACGTCGTCGTTGTAATAGTGATTCACGCTGATACCAGCGCTACGCAGCGAATGAAACTGGGCGGGCCAATGGCTCATAGCATGTTCGATGATGTTGTGATTGAACGATGTGTAGACCACCAGTTGATCTCGGATCGTGGGCGGGCAACGGTCGTCTATTTCCCGGCTCCCGTTCAAGTTCACACCGATGATCGGCAGCCCTAGGCGCAAAGCCACCTCCATTTCCCACTTGACGAACTTGGTCAGGTATTTGGTGCTTGCCCCGATGAGCACGACGAGCAGCTTGGAATTTGCAAAGCGCTCTCTGAGCTGGCGCTTGATGCTCTCTTCCTGGCTCGAATCACGTGCCGTGTTCAACTCGTGGGCGTTGTGGAAATTGAGCGAAAACCCATCATTCGCCTTCCACGCCGTCATGAGACGGTAATAGTGCATGTCGTTGTCGCCATCAAAGGCGATGTAGGTCTTATTTCGGTACGCCATCGGCCCTCCCTCTCCAGGTTGCGAAATTTTAGATGTGCTCAATTGGTAGACGACGACGGGCAGGTCGTCGACCCCGCGAGTTGAGGTCCCGCACGGCCAATTTGGATTCATGCCTCCAACCCTTGTGTATTGGCGTCGATTCCCAAAGCCGCTTCTTTGATCTATTTTTGGTCAAAGTTAAGTCTTGCCCGGCCAAAGTAGACCGCATAGCATCCCTGTCAAGCACCCGCCCCCATGAGGTGCTGCACAAAAACAGGACAGGAGACAAGCCTTGCCATCCACCCGCTGGAGTCACTGCGGCACTGAAGACCTGAGCGTCTTGCAGACCATCTTCTGGTCCGCCGGCGCGTCGCGCAATGCGCTGGCGCAGCGCTTGGCCTATTCCAAGAGCAAGGCCAACGCCATGGTGGCGGCGCTGCTCGATGAAGGCCTGCTCGACGAGGTGGGCCTGCAGGAATCCTCTGGCGGCCGGCGTGCCGAAACCCTTCGTTTGAGCGAAACCCTGGGCGTGGTGATTGGCGCCGACCTGGGCGCGACCAGCATGCAGGTGGCAGTGATGCGGCCCGACATGACGGTGCTGGCGCGGCACCGCGAGCCGATTGATGTGCGCCAGGGGCCGGGCGTGATCCTGGCGCGGGTGCGGGGTCTGATGCGTGAGCTGCTGGCGCGCTGCGGGCTGGCCGCCCACCAGGTGATTGCCATTGGCATGGGCGTGCCGGGGCCGGTGGATTTTGAAAGCGGGCAGCTCGTCAACCCGCCGCTGATGCCCGACTGGGACGGCTTTTCCATCCGCGACTACCTGCGCGAGGCGTTTGCCGCGCCGGTGTTTGTGGACAACGACGTGAACCTGATGGCGCTGGGCGAGATGTACCGGCTGCAGCGCAATTTGCCCAATTTTCTGGTCATTAAGGTCGGCACGGGCATTGGCTGCGGCATCGTGTGCCATGGGCAGGTGTACCGGGGCGCCAATGGCTCGGCGGGCGATGTGGGCCACATCTGCGTGGACCAGCACGGCCCGCGCTGCCACTGCGGCAACCAGGGCTGCGTGGAGGCGATGGCCGCAGCGCCCGCCATGGCGCGCATGGCCACCGAGGCCGCGCAGCGCGGCGAGAGCGCGCTGCTGGCCGAGCGGCTGCAAAGCACGGGCACGCTGACGATTGAAGACGTGGCCCAGGCCAGCCGGGCGGGCGATGTGGCGGCCAACGCCATCATCCAGCGCGCGGGCAGCCTGGTGGGGCAGATGCTGGCGTCCATCGTCAACTTCTTCAACCCGTCGCATGTGTTCATTGCCGGGCGGGTGACGGACATGGGGCCGCTGTTCCTCGCGTCGGTGCGGCAGAGCGTGTACCACCGCTCGCTGGCGCTTTCTACGCGGCACCTGGAGATTCAATACGCGCCGCTGGCCGACGATGCCGGTGTGGTGGGCGCGGGCGTGCTGGCGATGCAGGAGAGCCTGTCGCGCGCGGGCTCGGTGGCGGGCGCGGGTGTTGGTGTAGGGGCAGCGCGATGAGCGTAGCCGTCGAGTTCCGCAATGTGACCAAGGAGTTTGGCCCGGTGCGCGTGCTGCACGGCGTGGGCTTTGCGCTGCAGCCGGGCCGCGTCTATGGCCTGCTGGGCGAAAACGGCGCGGGCAAGTCCACGCTAATGAAAATTCTGGCCGGGTACGAGAGCCCCACCACCGGCGAGGTGGTGGTGGACGGCGCGGTGCGTGCCCCCGGCGGCGGCTCGCGCGCGGCTGAGGCGCAGGGCATTGTGCTCATCCACCAGGAGTTCAACCTGGCGGACGACCTGACGATTGCGCAGAACATCTTCCTGGGCCACGAGATCAAGAAGGGCCCCTTCCTCGACGACAAGGCGATGCGCGAGAAAACGCGCGCTGCCTTGGCGCAAGTCGGCCTGCCGCTGGACCCCGACACGCGGGTGCGCAAGCTCATCGTGGCTGAAAAGCAGCTGGTGGAGATTGCCCGTGCGCTGGCCCGCAATGCGCGCCTGCTCATCATGGACGAGCCCACCGCCACGCTGACCCCGGGCGAGACGGAGCGCCTGTTTGCGCTGATGGCCGGGCTGAAGGCTGCGGGCGTGACCATCATCTACATATCGCACAAGCTCGACGAGGTGGAGCGCACCACCGACGAGGTGGTGGTGATGCGTGACGGCCTGCTGGTGGCGCGCGAGCCCACGGCCAGCGTGACGCGGCGGCAGATGGCCAACCTGATGGTGGGCCGCGAGCTGGCTGATCTGTTCCCGCCCAAGCTGCCCGCGCCACAGGATGGCGCACCGGCCATCCAGGTGCTTGGCCTCACGGTGCCGGGGTGGGCCGAGGGCGTGGACTTTGAGGTGCGGCGCGGCGAGATCCTGGGCTTTGCCGGGCTGGTGGGCGCTGGCCGCACCGAGCTGTTCGAGGGCCTGCTGGGCCTGCGCCCGCGCTCGGCCGGCACGGTGGAGCTGGCGGGCAAGCAGGTGAATTTGAAAAGCCCGCGCGATGCGGCGCGCCACGGCCTGACGTATCTGAGCGAAGACCGCAAGGGCAAGGGCCTGCACGTGCACTTCAGCCTGCGGCCCAACCTGACGCTGATGGCGCTGGAGCGGTACGCCAAGCCCTGGCTGGACCCGGCGGCCGAGCAGGCTGCGCTGCGCGATGCGGTGCGGGAGTTCGGCATCCGCACCGGCTCGCTCGATGTGCGCGCGTCGTCGCTGTCGGGCGGCAACCAGCAAAAGCTGGCGCTGGCCAAGGTGCTGCACCCCGGCCCCAGCGTGGTGGTGCTGGACGAGCCCACGCGCGGCGTGGACGTGGGCGCCAAGCGCGAGATCTATCACCTGGTGCAGCGCCTGGCAGAGCAGGGGCTGGCAGTGGTGGTGATTTCGTCCGAACTGATGGAGCTGATCGGCCTGTGCCACCGCGTGGCGGTGATGCGCGCCGGGCGGCTGCAGACCACGCTGCAAGAGCCAAACTTGACCGAAGAGGAGTTGATTGCACATGCCACAGGTACCCGCTGAAAACGCACCCACCGCAGCGGCAGCCGCAGCACCCGCCGTACCCGGCGAAGGCCGCCACGGCGGCGCCACGGCCTGGTGGGGCAAGCTGCACGGGCTGGGCCCGGTCATCGGCCTGGTGCTGCTGTGTATTGCCGGCACGCTGCTCAACAGCAACTTCGCCACCTACGACAACGTGATGAACGTGCTCACGCGCACGGCCTTCATCGGGATCATCGCGGTGGGCATGTGTTTTGTGATCATCTCGGGCGGCATCGATCTGTCGGTGGGGTCGATGGCGGCGCTGATCGCGGGCTCGGTCATCTTGTTCATGAACGCGATGGCGCCCGTGCTGGGCTCGCCCATGGCGGCCGTGGTGGTGGGGATGTTGCTGGCGGTGGTGTTGGGTGCGGTGTTCGGGCTGGTGCACGGCCTGCTCATCACCAAGGGGCGCATCGAGCCCTTCATCGTCACGCTGGGCACGCTGGGCATCTTCCGTGCGTACCTCACGTATTTTTCGAACGGCGGGGCCATCACGCTGGAGAACGATCTTTCGGACATCTACAGCCCGGTGTACTACGCCAACCTGCTGGGCGTGCCGATTCCGGTGTGGATCTTCCTGCTGGTCGCCATCGTGGGTGGCGTCATCCTGAACCGCACGGCCTATGGCCGCTATGTACAGGCTATCGGCTCCAACGAGCAGGTGGCGCAGTACGCGGCGGTGGATGTGCACAAGATCAAGATCCTCACGTACATGCTGCTCGGGGTGTGCGTGGGCATTGCCACGCTGCTGTATGTGCCGCGCCTGGGCTCTGCATCGCCCACCACGGGGCTGCTGTGGGAGCTGGAGGCGATTGCCGCCGTCATCGTGGGCGGCACGGTGTTGAAGGGCGGGGCGGGCAGCATCACCGGCACGGTGGTGGGCGCGATCCTGCTGTCGGTCATCAGCAACATCCTCAACCTCACCAGCATCATCAGCGTGTACCTGAATGCCGCCGTGCAGGGCTTCGTGATCATTGCCGTGGCGTTCATGCAGCGCGGAAAGCGGTGATGGATCTTCGGTTTTCTCGGTAGGTCGTTTGACTTTCGTGTTCCCCAGCCGGCCAGCTTCCATGGCCATATTCCAAAGCAACAGGAGACAACGCATGAACAGCCAACTTTCTTCTTTCACCCGCCGCCTGGCCCTCTCGGCCGTGGGCGCCGCCGCCTTCGCATTGGCCGCACCCGCCATGGCGCAGGCCAACAAGACGGTGGTGGGCGTGGCCATCCCGTCGGCCACGCACGGCTTCACGGGCGGCATCGTGTACTGGGCCAACCAGGCCAAGAAGGACCTGGAGAAGGCCCACCCCGGCCTGCAGGTCATCGTGAAGACCGCAGGCGGCGCGCCCGAGCAGGCCAACCAGCTGCAAGACCTGGTCACGGTGAACAAGATCAACGCGCTGGTGATCTTCCCGTTCGAGTCGGCGGCGCTGACCAAGCCTGTAGCCCAGGTCAAGGCCAAGGGCGTGTACGTGACGGTGGTGGACCGGGGCCTCACGGACACCAGTGCGCAGGATGCGTATGTGGCGGGTGACAACACGGCGTTTGGCAAGATTCCGGCCGAGTACATCGCCAAGGCGCTGGGCGGCAAGGGCAATGTGGTGGCCATGCGCGGCATTGCGACCACGCTGGACAACGAGCGCATGGACGCGTTCAACAGCGTGCTGAAGAACCACCCCGGCGGCCACCAGCACGTCGGCGCCGGCCGCCTCGCGGGCCAGCCGCACGCTGGCCCGCAGCGCCTCGTCGGCCTGGGCGGGCGAGCGCCCGGCGGCCACGAAACCCTCCCGGGACACCTGGTAGCTGGCCGACACCAGCACCCGCGCCCCGGCCGCGGCGAACGCGCGGTGCACGGCGAGGACCTCCTGGGGCTCGTCGGCCAGCACCCGCGCCGACCACAGCGCATCACCGAGGTCGTGGCCGCGGCGCTCCAGTTCGCCGGCCAGCCCGCCGTCGATGACGTGCGGGCCGGTCTCCAGCAGGGCGCGGAAACGCTGGATGCGGCTCGGCTCGGCGTGGGGAGCCATGGGGTCAAGTATCGCCGCGGGCGCCTGCCCTGCCTCCGTTTCACCGCTGAGCATCGAGAGGGTCATTTGACCGCGGTGATCACCTGCGGTTAGCGTTTGCCTCAAGCTTT
>CAYXSL010000020.1:0-36802 GCA_964466605.1 uncultured Verminephrobacter sp. | reverse complement strand
GATCAACGTGGAAGAAGGCCGCCACCTGTGGGCCATGGTCTACCTGCTGCACAAGCACTTTGGGCGCGACGGCCGCGAAGAGGCCGAGGCGCTGCTGCAGCGCACCTCGGGCGACCAGGACAACCCGCGCATCCTGGGCGCTTTCAACGAGAAGACGCCCGACTGGCTGGCGTTCTTCATGTTCACCTACTTCACCGACCGCGACGGCAAGTTCCAGCTCTCGGCCCTGGCTGAGAGCGCGTTCGACCCGCTGGCACGCACCACCAAGTTCATGCTGACCGAGGAAGCCCACCACATGTTCGTGGGCGAGTCCGGCGTCTCGCGCGTGCTGGCGCGCACCGCGCAGGTGATGAACGACCTCAAGACCGACGACCCGGCCCAGGTGCGTGCGGCGGGCGCCATCGACCTGGGCACCATCCAGCGTTATCTCAACTTCCACTACAGCGTGACCATCGATCTGTTCGGTGCCGATCAGTCCAGCAACGCCGCCACCTTCTACAGCTCGGGCCTCAAGGGCCGCTACGAAGAAGGCAAGCGAAGTGACGACCACATCCTCAAGGGCCAGACCTACAAGGTGCTGGAAGTGGTCAACGGCCAGCTGCAGGAGAAGGACGTGCCCATGCTCAACGCCCTGAACGAGGTGCTGCGCGACGACTTCATCAAGGACTCGATGGCCGGTGTGGGCCGCTGGAACAAGGTGCTGGAAAAGGCCGGCATTCCCACGCGCCTGGCCGTGCCACACAAGGCCTTCAACCGCCAGATCGGCGCCCTCGCGGGCATCAAGATGTCGCCCGACGGCCGCGTGGTGAGCGAGGCGGAATGGACAGCACGCAAGGCCGAATGGCTGCCCACGCCGGAGGACTTTGCCTTTGTGGCCTCGCTGATGGGACGTGTGGTCGAGCCCGGCAAGTTTGCGGGCTGGATTGCGCCACCGGTCATGGGCATCAACCGCCAGCCTGTGGACTTCGAATACGTCCGGTTCGGCTGATCCACTCACACACCAGCGTTGCCCCGCAGCCCCATGACAGGGAGCAGGGCAACATGGGCCGGGGTCCCACGTTTTTGCCGATAGCGCACCCCGCCCGCCTCCCGGTACACCCCCCCTACCGACCGCGAGGCCTTCAGGAGAACAACCATGGATATGGCCGTCCAGACCGCCGTCATCAAGCAGCACCTGATCGACCCCGAGATCTGCATCCGCTGCAACACCTGCGAGGCCACCTGCCCGGTGGGCGCCATCACGCACGACGACAACAACTACGTCGTGCGGGCCGATGTGTGCAACGGCTGCATGGCCTGTATCTCGCCCTGCCCCACGGGCTCCATCGACAACTGGCGCACCATGCCCCTGGCGCGCGCATACACCATTGAAGAACAGTTCACCTGGGAAGAGCTTCCGCCCGAACTCCAGGCCGACGAACTGGCCTCCGAGGGCATGGCATCTGCCATGGATGCCGTGCCGCTACCCGCGCCTGCCGCGCCCGTGGAGCCGGGCGCGCAGGCTTTCCGCTCGTCCCAGTACGGCGCCACCGTGCCGCCCTGGTCGGCGGCCCACCCCTACACCAACCTGTTCCCCCCCAAGAGCCCTACCGAGGCCACCGTGGTCGGCAACTTCAACTGCACCGAGGCGGGTTTCGAGAACGAGACCCACCACGTGGTGCTGGACTTTGGCAGCATGCCGTTCCCGGTGCTGGAGGGGCAGTCCATCGGCATCATCCCGCCCGGCACCGATGCGCTGGGCAAGGCGCACCACGCGCGCCAGTACTCCATCGCCAGCCCACGCAACGGAGAGCGGCCCGGGTACAACAACCTGGCCCTGACGGTGAAGCGCGTGACGCAGGATCATGGCGGTCGCCCCGTGCAGGGGATCGCCTCCAACTACATCTGCGACCTGAAGGTGGGCGACAAGGTGCAGGTGGTGGGGCCGTTTGGCAGCTCCTTCCTTATGCCCAACCACCCCCGCTCGCACATCGTGATGATCTGCACCGGCACGGGCAGCGCCCCCATGCGCGCCATGACCGAGTGGCGCCGTCGCCTGCGCAACAGCGGCAAGTTCGAGGGCGGCAAGCTCCTGCTGTTCTTCGGGGCGCGCACGCAGCAGGAGCTGCCCTACTTTGGCCCGCTGCAGAACCTGCCCAAGGATTTCATCGACATCAACCTCGCGTTCTCCCGCACCGCCGGGCAGCCCAAACGCTATGTGCAAGACCTGATGCGCGAGCGTGCCGCCGACCTGGCCGCGCTGCTGAGGGACGGCAGCAGCCACTTCTATGTGTGCGGCCTGAAAAGCATGGAAGAAGGCGTTGTGGTGGCCCTGCGCGACATTGCCAGCGAGGCCGGGCTGGACTGGGACACCGTGGGGGCGGCCCTGCAGCGCGAGGGCCGCCTGCACCTGGAAACCTACTGAGCCCCCCTTGGCGGGGCCTCCAACCCCGCCAGCCAAACCCCACCAGTCTTCCCAGGGTCATAGCGCCCCCGGTGCAGGGCCCCTGCGGCATCGCTGCGCCGTTTCCCCCTCTCTCCGGGGGGGTTCCGGACATGTAACACCTGCAACGCCCTCCCTGCCCGGGCAGGCCGGTTCGGCGTTCCTGCGAAAATAGCGGGCTTTGCCCACTGGGGACCCGTTCCCTGATGCCCCTGCGCCCGGAGCGATCCAGTGCGGGGTGCCAGCACAGTGAATGACCTCCACGGGATGTACCTGCACCACCGACTCAACAGCTCACGCCTTGTTGTCCTGCTCCAGCAATGGGCGCGGGAGGACGGCGCGCAGGCCGCGCGGCTGCCGCAGCCCGATGTGGCGCACACGCTGAGCCAGTGGCTTGGCACGGTGGACGCCGTACAGCTGAGCCGGGCACTGCACGCCATCGAATCCTTGCCCGAAGCAGGACGCGCGGGAGCAGAGCCTGGCATCGCCATCGACCTGGGCGCACTGGACCGTTTTGTCCAGAAGGCCCAGATGGACCTGTCCACGCTGCTCACGGCCCGGGCCGCAGCCCCCAAGCCCCTGCGCGCGCGGGCCGACAACACACCCGTGGCACTGCCAGACCCCGAAGCCGATGCAGACTTTGCGGCCCACGGCCCCCGCTATCAGGAGCTGCAGCGGCAGATGGACACGCGGCTGATGGCCTTGCGGGCCCAGGTGCGCCACGCCATCGCCAAGGGCCACCCCACCCTGCGGCAACTGGCGGCCCTGGATGCCGTCATGGAGCAGATGCTGGGCTCGCGCGAGCAGCGGCTGTGGGCGTCGCTGCCCAGCCATCTGGAGCGCCGCCTGGCCTACCGCCACCAGGCGCACCAGCAGGCGCTGCAAGCCCATGGCATGGCCGACGAGCCCAAGCGCTGGCGCCAGCCGGGCGGCTGGCTGTGGGCTTTTGAACAAGACATGCAGGCGCTGCTGCTGGCCGAGATGCAAGTGCGCCTGCTCCCCATCACGGGGCTGCTGGAAGCAGCCCACAACGAGAAAACAGGACAACAGGAATGAACAAGAGTGTGATGCCCGCCATCTTTGCCGTGGGCCTGGCGGCCGTGGGCTGGGTGGGCTGGGGCTTTGTCGGAACCAGCCCCCTGGCGCTGGCCATGACGGCGGTGATTGGCGCAGTCTACGCACTGGGGGCCTATGAGCTGCGGCAGTTCCGCGCCGCCACCCAGTCCCTCGCCCGCGCACTGGCCGACAACCCCGCGCAGCCCGAGCCGCTGGCGGACCTGAACAGCTGGCTGGGCCGCCTGGCGCCCGCGCTGCGCCACCCCGTGCGCCAGCGCATCGAAGGCGAGCGTGTGGCACTGCCAGGCCCCGCCCTCACGCCCTATCTGGTGGGCCTGCTGGTCATGCTGGGCATGCTGGGCACCTTTCTCGGCATGGTGATCACCTTCAGCGGCACCATGTCTGCGCTGGAGACCTCGTCCAGCCTGGAGTCAATCCGCGCCGCACTGTCGGCGCCCATCAAGGGGCTGGGCCTGTCGTTTGGCACCTCGGTGGCCGGTGTGGCCGCTTCGGCCATGCTGGGCCTGCTGTCGGCCCTGAGCCGCCGCGAGCGGCTGGCGGTTGTGCGCCTGCTGGATGCACACATCCCCACGCTGTTCCGCCCCTTCTCGCCCGCCCATCGGCGTGACGAGATGCTGCATGCGCTGCAGACGCAGGCCCAGGCCCTGCCCCTGATTGCCGAGCGCCTGCAGGGCCTGGTGGAAGGGCTGGAGCGGCGCAACGAACAGCTGGGCACCCAGCTGACAACGCAGCAGCAAGAATTTCACCGCGAAGCCGCCGCTGCCTACACCCAGCTGGCCAGCACCGTGGGCACCTCGCTGCAAGACAGCCTGGGCGCCAGCGCACGCCAGGCCGGAGAGACCATCCGCCCCGTGGTGGAGCAGGCCATGGCCACCCTGGCCCAGGAGGCCCAGCGTTCGCACGACCGCCTGCGTGCCGCCACCGAGGCGCAGATGCAGGCGCTGTCGGGCCAGTGGGAGGGTACGGCCCGCCAGGTGGCCGACACCTGGACCAGCGCCTTGCAAAGCCAGACCCGGACCCAGTCCACGCAGGTGGCCCAGCTGGAGCAGGCCCTGCAGACCGTGACCCAGGCGTTTGACCAGCGCTCCAGCGCCCTGCTGGCATCGCTGCAGGCTTCGGCCACCCAGTTGCAAGCCACCCAGGCCGCCGCCGATGCGCAGCGCCTGGAGGGCTGGCGCGACGCCCTGAACGGCATGGCCACCACACTCGCCGCCGAATGGCAGCAGGCCAGCGCCCAGACGGTGGCGCAGCAGCAGGGCGTGGGCCAGGCGCTGGAGGGTGCCGCCGCGCAGATCGGCCACACCCTGCACAGCGCCACCCAGGCGTTCGACCAGCGCGCAGACGCCCTGCTCGCCGCCTTGCAGGACACCGTGGCCCAATCGCACGCGGCCCAGCTGGCGGCCGACCAGCAGCGCGCGCAGGGCTGGAGCCGCACCATGGAAGGCCTGGCCAGCACCCTCAGCGCTGAATGGCAGCAGGTGGGCGCACACACCGTGGCGCAGCAGCAGGCAGCCTGCCAGGCACTCGAAGGCACGGCCACCCAGATCGGCCACACCTTGCAGACCGCCAGCCAGGCGCTGGACCAGCGCTCCAGCGCCTGGCTGGAGGCCCTGAACAACACGGTGGCCCAGTCGCATACCACCCAGCTCGCCGCCGACCAACAGCGGCTGGAGGCCTGGAGCCGCTCCATGGACGGCATGGCAGGCGCGCTGACGGCTGAGTGGCAGCGTGTGGGCGAGCAAGCCCTGGCCCAGCAGCAGGGCGTGTGCCAGGCGCTGGAGGCCACCGCAACCCAGGTCACCGAGCGCATGACCGAGCAGGTGGCGCGCACCCTGGGTAGCACGGCAGCGCTCATGGAGCAGTCGGACACCCTTCTGCGCACCCGCCTTGCCAGCGAGGCCCAGTGGGTGCAGGCCCAGGGCCAGCGCATGGACGAACTCACCAGCGTGTGGCGCACCGAGCTGCAGGCCCTGCGCGATGCCGAGGCCCAGCGCGGCCAGGCCGCCGTGGAGCGGCTGGACACGCTGCAGGCCGCCGTGGCCCAGCACCTGGCCACACTCGGGTCGGCGCTGGAGGCGCCGCTCACGCGCCTGCTGCAGACCGCGTCCGACGTACCGCAGGCTGCGGCCGAGGTCATCACCCAGCTGCGCCAGGAGATGGCGCGCATGAGCGAGCGCGACAACACCGCGCTGGCCGAGCGCACCGCCATGGTGGAGCAGCTGGGCACCCTGCTGCACGCCGTGAACGATGCCGCCGTGCAGCAGCGCGCGGCCATCGACGCCCTGGTCGGCTCGGCCGCCCGCGTGTTGGAACAGGCAGGCGACCAGTTTGCCCAGGCGCTGGGCGCGCAGGCCGGCAAGGTGGACGAAGTGGCCGCCCATGTGGCTGCCAGCGCGGTAGAGCTGTCCAGCCTGGGCGAGGCCTTCGGCCATGGCGTGGGCCTGTTCAGCGCCAGCAACGACAAGCTGCTGCAAGGCCTGCAGGGCATCGAGGGCGCGATCAGCCAGTCGATGAACCGCAGCGACGAGCAGCTGGCCTACTACGTGGCCCAGGCCCGCGAGGTGATTGACCTGAGCATCAGCGCGCAGCAGGGCATTGTGGAAGACCTGCGTAGGCTGCATGGCAACGCGGGCCGCCTGGCTGCGACCGCTGAGGGAGCCGCCGCGTGACCGGCCTGGACGACACCCTGGACGACAGCGCCGAACCCACCGCCCCCGTGTGGGCGGTGTTCGGCGACCTCATGGCCGGTTTGCTGGGCGCGTTCGTGCTGATCCTGGCCGGTGTGCTGGTGGTGCAGATCGACCTGGTGGCCAGCCTCAAGCAAGAGGTGGAAAAGCGCCAGCAGGAGGAACAGCGCCGCATGGCGCTGGAGAAGGCCCTGGCCATCCCGCTGGCCAGCGGCCGCGTCACGGTGAACAACGGCCGCATCGGCATCAGCGGCAGCGTGTTGTTTGCCACGGGCTCCGACGAGCTGCGCCCCGAAGGCCGCCAGCTGCTCAAGAGCCTGGTGCAGCCCCTGCAGGTGTACCTGCGCGAGCGCGACGAAATGCTGATGGTGAGTGGCTTCACCGACAACACCACGCTGCTGCGCGGCCCCCACCAGCGTTTTGCCGACAACCTGGAGCTGTCGGCCCAGCGGGCCCTCACCGTGGCGCGGGCGCTCATCGACGAAGGCATGCCCTCGTCCCAGGTGTTTGCCGCCGCCTTTGGCGCCGAGCAGCCCGTGGCCGACAACGCCGATGAAAAGGGCCGCGCACAGAACCGGCGCGTGGAAATGGCCCCGGTGCCCAAGGCATCGAACACACCAGCCCGGCGCCATGAATGAACAGCCCGGCGAGGCCATGCTAGAGACGCTGCGTGCCGAAGGCGCACAGCGCCACAACCCGGCCCGCTTCCACTACCTGGAGGTGTTGGCACAGCGCCTGCCGGGCCAGCCCGCAGCCGTGCAGCAGGTGCTGGCGCTGCGGCTGCAGCAGGCCGTGGCCACCTATGCCCGCGAGGCCCGGTCTGCCGCCATCGCAGCGGCGGCACCCGGCACGGGGGCGACCCCGGCAACTGCGGCGCCATCCCCCCTGGCCAGGCTCAATCGCGAGCTGATGGCCCGCGCATCGGCCGAGCCCCATGCCGCCACCGCCACCCTGCACGCCAGCGCAGGTGCACACCTGCCCGACATGAAAAGCGTGCGCCAGTTCAGCGAGGTCTGGTCCAAGATCTCGGCCGAGCAGCAGGTGGTGCAGGCCCTGCACCGGGGGCCCGAAAACGCGGGCCCGCTGAACTCGCACAAGCTCGTGCTGCGCACGCTGAGCCTGATGCGCTCGCTGTCGCCCGACTACCTGCGGCGCTTCATGTCCCAGATGGACGCCCTGCTGTGGCTCGACCAGGCAGGCACCCGCGCGCCCGCGCAGGCCGCGCGCACGCTGCGCAAGGGGCGCGGCAAGGCCTGAGCCGAGGCCCCGGCAGCCCCGGCTACACCGGCCCCGGGCTCACGGGCCGCGCGGCGCTCTCCAGCAGCCACAGCGCCGTGCGCGCACGGGTCATGGCCACGTACAGCATGTTGCGCTCACGGTAGGCCTCCGCGTGCGAGGCCGGGCCCGGAAACCGCCCGCGCTCCACAAACGGCACGGCCACAAACATGAACTCGCGCCCCTTGCACGCCTCGACGCTCAGCAAGCGCAGCGTGACGGGCTCCTTGGCCTGGTACATCGCGATGCTGGTGGTGGCCATGAGCGTGAGGCGGCCCAGGAACTCGCTTGCAGGCATGCCCTGCGCCAGCCGCGCCAGTTGCTCCAGGCTGGCCAGGCAGGCCAGGCAGGCCTGCCGCTCCACGCGATGGATGGCGGCATCGTCAAAGATGCGCCGCACCAGCGCATGGCTGAAGAACGCGCCCGCATCGGCCAGCACCTCCGGCCCCAGCGCCATGGCCTGGGCACAGGCGTCTGCGAGCGGCGGGGCGTTGCGGTCCAGCGTGCCGTGCACGATGTAGCGCTGCATCAGCGGCGCATTGCCATGCAGGGTCGCGGCCAGCTGCTGGCTTTCGCTGGCCCCCGGCCCCACCCGCCAGCCCGCATCGTCAAACTGGCCCTGGGCCAGCACGTCGGGGTCCACCGCATCAGGCCGGGCGTTGCGGCGGCCATAGTGCAGCAGCCCCTGGATGGCGGCGGCCACGATCCCGGGCGTCAGGGGCCGCTCGCCGGCGCTGTTGCCGTCCAGCACCCACATCAGGCACAGCACCAGGGCCACTTCGCGGCGCAGGTAGAAGGCGCCCATCCCCTGGCAGCCGTAGTGCACGCCCTCGTGCCCAAACACCCACTCCAGCAGGATGCTGTCCTGCGGGTTCCTCAGCACCACGTTCAGCGCGCTGTGCCCGCCCTTGTCGGACGCGTCAGCCCGCAGGCCGCCCCAGCCCTGAACAATCTGGGTGTGCAGCTCCACCAGCTGCTGCGCGCAGTGCGCGTCCGTGTCGTAGCGCAGGTGCACGAACGAGTCCGAACTCTGCGGGGCGCATGCAAACTCCACCCCGAACAAGGGATTGAGGGCCGCACAGATCTCCGCACCAAAGCGGCGTGTGGTGTGGATGCGCAGGACTTGCGCGCCCGCTGGCAAGCTGCCCAGCATGTGCTGCAGCGCACCGCCAAACACCGAGAACGCGCCCTCGTGGATGTGCTGGTTGAAGTCGCCCGCGCCCACAAACACGCCGTTGTGGCTTTGCACCAGCTTGCGCAGAATCGTCAGCGCGCCCTCATCCAGGTCGTGCAGTTCATCAAACAGCACCGCGCCATAGCGCCCCTGCAGCGGCTCGCAGGGCTCGTCCCAGCCCAGCAGGTCGAGCTGGCGGCACAGCTCGAAGCTGCAGTCGCCCTCGGCGTAGAAGCGGGGTTCGTGGTCCATGCCCACGCGCATGCGCTCGTAGTGCCGCAGCAGTCGGTACAGGCCGTAGTCCAGGTCCTGCGCTTCGCAGAAATCCCGCAGGGTGCCGCCCGCGTCCTCACACTGCTTGTCCAGCTGCCGCTTCTTGGCCAGGGCTTCAAACGCCAGGAACGCGTCGATGTCCACGTCGTGCGCCAGCACGGCGTCGGCATCCGGGTCCGGGCTGCGCGCCAGCTCCTGGCGCAACGCCTGCTGTGCCTGCAGGATCAAAAAACGCCGCTTTACCGGGTCATCGAGCTTGACCACCGGATCGCCCTGGGCCTTGAGCACCTGCTCGCTGAGCTGCTCGATCGTCAAGATCTCCAGGCGGGCGGGCACCGCACCGTGGAGCTTGAGAAACCGGTCGCGCAGCGCCGTCACCCCGGCGCGGGAATAGGCCAGCACCAGGATGCGCCCCTGCGGCCCCAGGCCCGCGAGCAGCTGGCAGGCCTTCATGCACAGCGTGGTGGTTTTGCCTGTGCCAGCCAGCGCACTGATGATGAGGGCCGGTGCGCTGGACTGCAGCACCTGCTGCTGTTCGCCGGTGGGCACGAACCACTGGCTGTTCCAGCTCCTGGCGGGGGGGTGTGTCATTTCTTGGGGGCCATGTGGCAGACGGGGGCGCTATTGTCACCGGCCGCGCCAACGGTGCCTGGGGGCTGCGCTGAAGCACCTGCGTTGCCCCAAACGCCGAAAATTCAAACAAAAAAAGGCCTCTGCGCGCGACCCATATCAATATACAGCTACATATTTGATAGCAAACAGCAACCCCGACAGCCACATACCCAGCGCCGGGCCAGTGCAACAGGCTCCCGACGCACGGCAGGCAGCATCGAACACGTGCAGCGGGTGGGGAACGATGCAATTGATATGCGCCAATCGAATAGCGCTTAGTGACTTCATTGTATTGATGGATGGACAGCACGCACCGAAGATCGGGGCGTGCCTGCACACAACTTGATGCAGGCGCCGCGCGACGCACTGGCGCATCGCCGCGCCATCCTGGTGCAGGTGAGGTGGAGGTAGACGTGGCCTGACACGGCACCTCGGCGGGACGCCCATCGCCCGCCCGCCTTTTGTTCATTGCACAAGACCCGGCACACCCGGGCTTTACCGGAGACACGCATGCATCCCTCTTCCTTTCGCTCCCCACGCCGCCTGCTGGGCGCGCTGGCCTTGGCTGGCACCGCGGTCTGCCTGCTGCTGCAGCCCACCCACGCCCAGACCGAGTCCTGGCCCGGCAAGCCCATCAAGGTGATCGTCAACTTCCCGGCGGGCGGCGCGGCGGACCAGATCGCGCGTGCCGTGACCGTGCCGCTGCAGACGGCGCTGGGCCAGCCCGTGGTGGTCGAGAACCGGGGCGGCGCGGGCGGCAACATCGGTGGCGAGGCGGTGGCCAAGTCACCGGCCGACGGCTATACGCTGCTCATGAGTTCGGGCGGCATGGTGTCGGTCAACCCGCACCTGTATCCCAAGATGCCGTTCGACCCCGCCAAGGATCTGGTGTCCGTAGCCGCTGCAGCGCGGGTCATGGTGTTCCTGGAGGCCAGGCCGACGCTGCCGGTCAACAATGTCCAGGAGTTCATGAAGTACCTCAAGGCCAACCCCGGCAAGCTGAGCTTTGGCACACCAGGCAACGGCAGCTCGCCACACCTGGCCGCCGAAATGCTCAAGGCCCAGGCCGACGTGTTTGCGGTGCATGTGCCCTACCGGGGCGCGGCACCCGCCATGCAAGACCTGCTGGGCGGGCAGGTGGACTTCATGTTCGACCCCGGCATAGGCCTCTCGCATGTCAAAGCGGGCAAGCTCAAGCTGCTGGCGGTGGGCAGTGCGAAGCGCTCCCCACTGTTTCCCGATGTGCCCACGCTCGACGAGGTGGGCCTCAAGGGTTTTGATGCCGACACCTGGTTTGGCTTTTATGCCCCCACCGGCACGCCGCCCGAGGTGGTGGCGCGCCTGAACCGCGAGATCAACAAGGTGCTGGGCACCCCCGCCGTGAAGGAGCGCATCGCGGCGCTGGGTGGCGTGCCCGCGCCCATGTCGCCTGCCGACTTCCACGCGCGCGCCGCCATCGACAGCACGCGCTTTGGCGCACTCATCAAGGCGCGCAACATCAAGGGAGATTGACGACAGCGCCGGACGCAACGCATGACCAGGACGCGCAAGTCCGGCGCGAGCGCGCTGAAGCCACGGGCTCCACCGCTCTGAGGCCATGCGCGCAAAAGCAGACGACGCAACCCTGGATCGCCGTTGAACCGCTCACGCTGCGGCGCGGCCTTGCCGACATCTCCGGGAAAGCATGGCGCATGCTTTTCAGGATGAAGCGCCCTTGGGGTGATGTGCATGGGGCACCGGGTTGGAGGCTCCCGGTGTCCAGTTCATCCGGGGCGACTCAACGCGACGGCGACATCATCGACTGCTGCCGCCATTCCCGGGGTGACAGGCCATACAGCTCCTTGAACGAACGACTGAAGTGTGCCGCCTCGTTGAAACCCCATGAAAACGCGATGTCGCTCACGGCACGGTGGGCCAGCCGCGGATCAGTCAGGTCGCGACGGCAAGCCTCCAGCCGCCATTGCCAGATCAGGCGCGACAGCGAAAGAGGCTCTCCTCGGAACAGGCGCGCGAGATGGTCGGGCGAGAGTTGGGCCGCCTGCGCCACGCTGGCCACCGAAAGATTCGGGTCCCGGAGCCGCTCCTTCACAAACGCCTTGATCCGCGCAACGTGGTACGCCTGCAGGTTGGAAGGCCGGCGCGCATTCGCGTGCGGCAGGCTGCGCAGCCCGGCGGCAATCATCTGCGTGATGGCATCCGACACGCCTTGGGCAGACGCGGGGTGCAGGCGGTCGGACTCGTTGCGCAAGGTGCTCACCATGGACAGCAGCAAATGACCAGCCGCTCCATCGCCAGCCACGGTGGTGGCCGTCAGCTCCTCCAGCCCCGTGACATGCTGCTCCAGGTGCAGGCGTGGAAGGCGCAACACCAGCACGTGGTGCTCTTCGTTCTCAAACAGCAGCTCGTAGGGGCGTGTGCAGTCGTACACCACAAAGTCCCCTGGGTTCACCACGGCAATGCGCCCGTCCTGGCAGACCACGCCACGGCCCACCTGCTGTAGCTGAACCAGGCAATAGTCCTCGCCGGTCCGCGACGCATGCAAAGACGTGCGGCGTACGCGGGGTACGTTGGCTCGCAACTCCGTGAGGTCCAGGCTGCCGATGCGCGAGAACTCGATTTCACCGAAAAGGTTCTTCTGCTCCGGCCGGTCGCATTCGAGCTGCACGTAAATGGAGCAGATCATGTCCAGCCAGTACTCAAAGCGCTGGCTTTCGGGCACTTCGCCCGTGGCCATGCGGTTGCGCTGCGCGCTGGCAGGCGGCAGGGGCTGGCTGGAGTGGCTGGCGGTTGAGCGATGCGATGTTTCCATGACGTTCTCCGGAGGAACGGCTGCGTTCAAGCAAGACTCGCGCCCATTGACGCAGGTTAAGACGCCACCCCTGGTCATGCATCGGGTTCAACCCTCAACCAGGACCTGTCACAGGTTGTGCGAGCGCCGGATGCCGCCCCCGGACAAGCCGCCCGCCGGATGCAGACAAGGGGCGCCAGCCTGCGCACAGGCCCTGCTTTCCATGTCGGAAAAAACCAAGCGCGGCGCAGCAGGCAGCCAAGCCTTCCCAGCCGTTGAAACCTAAGCTCAAGCCTCGTTCACACCACCATCTACGAGGCATCCATGCACGACGAACTGCTCACTTCCGCCGGGCGCAACAACACGCGCCGACAGTTCCTGATCAAGGGCTCCGCGCTCGCGGCAGCCGGTGTTGCAGCGCCCCCGGTGTTTGCGGCCGATGACGTGATCAAGATCGGCTATCTCACCCACCGCACAGGGCCCTTTGCGCCGTTTGCCGAAGCGGATGCGTTCATCCTGGAGAACGCTGCGAAAGCGCTGGCCGGCGGGCTGACCATTGGCGGCAGGAAATATCGCGTCGAGTTCGTCGCCAAAGACGACCAGAGCAATCCCGACCGACAGTCCAACCTGGCGGCAGAACTCATCAACAAGGACGGAGTGGACCTCATGCTCGGTCAAGCCACCATCGGCCCCGGCATTGCGCAGCAGTGCGAGACCAACGGCGTGCCTTGCATCACGACCATGAGCCCCTGGCAGGCCTGGATGTTCCCGATGAAGGGCGATCCGGCCAAAGGCTTCAAGAACGTCTTTCACTTCTTCTGGGGCATCGATGACATCGCCAACGTGTACCTGGACATCTGGAAAGACTTCAAGCTGCCCAAGGTGATCGGCTCGGCCTTCGAGAACACGCTGCCCGGCAACGCCATGGGAGATTTGAAGATGGGCATGCCCGCGATGTTCGCGAAGGCCGGCTACAAGATCATCGACCTCGGCAAGTTTGCGCCCGGCAGCAACGACTTCTCGACCCAGATACAGGCATTCAAGAAAGAGGGAGCCGAGATCGTCACCGGCCTGTTCGCTCCGCCCGAGTGGGCCAGTTTCGTCAAACAGAGCGCGCAGATGGGCTACAGGCCCAAGGTGATGACCATCGCCAAGGCCTTGCTGTTCCCGGGCGGCGTGCAGGCGCTGGACAAGAGCGCGCATGGCATGTCCACCGAGATCTGGTGGTCACCTGCGTACCCCTTCCGTAGCAGCCTCACGGGCCAGACCGCACGCCAACTCGCCGACGCCTACATGGCAGCCACCAAAAAGGAATGGACCCAGCCCATTGGCGTGATGCATGCACTGATCGAGACGGGGATCGCCGCGCTCAAGGCCAGCGGCGACCCCAAGAACCCGCAAAAGGTGGCCGATGCCATCCGAGGGCTCAAGCAGGACACCGTCATCGGCCGCCTGGACTTTGCCGGCAGCGGCATCAAGAACGTGTCGAAGATGCGCGTGGTGGGCGGCCAGTGGATCATTGATGACAAGGGCAAGCTCGACATTGTCGTGACGCACAACGGAACAGCCCCCGAGATTCCTGTGCAGCGCAAGTTCGAGCTGCTGCCAGGCTGATGGCCTCGGAGACGGATGTGCTGCTGGAGCTGAAAAAGGTCACCAAGTCCTACGGGGCCACGCGGGTCATCAAGGGCCTGGACTTGCAAGTGGCCCACGGCGAATTCGTGGGCGTGATCGGGCCGAATGGCGCGGGCAAGACCACCGCGTTTGGCCTGATCGCGGGGCACCTGCGGTGCGACACAGGCGCTGTGTGGCTGGACGGAAAGGACGTGACTGCCCAGGCCGCCGATGCGCGCTGCCGGGCAGGCATCGGGCGGACCTTTCAGATTCCGCAGCCATTCAGTGGCCTGACGGTGTATGAGAACGCGCTGGTGGCCGCCACCTACGGCGCGGGGCTGCCACAGACGGAAGCCTCTGCCGCTGCCTGCGATGCGCTGCGCCGTTGTGGTCTGGCAGCGCTGGGCAATCAGCAGGCCGGCGGCTTGACACTGCTGCAGCGCAAGCGGCTGGAGGTGGCCCGCGCGCTGGCCACTTCACCCAAGCTGCTGTTGCTGGATGAGGTGGGCGGCGGCCTCACGGATGCCGAGGTCCACGAGCTGCTGGAGCTGGTCAGCGAGATCCACGCCCAGGGAGTGACGGTGCTGTGGATTGAGCATCTGGTCCATGCCCTGGTGAAGGTGGCCCGCCGCCTGGTGGTGTTGACAGATGGCTCGCTGCTGGCCGACGGGCTGCCCGGCGAGGTCATCGCGAGTCGGCTGGTGCGCGAAACCTATCTGGGCTCGGAGCTGGAGATGGAAGCGGAGGTAGACCATGCTGCGGATTGACCAACTGGATGCCCACTATGGCTTGTTCCAGGCACTGTTCGGCGTGAGCCTGCAGGTGGCGCCTGGTGAGACGTTGGCGCTCATCGGCTCCAACGGCGCGGGCAAGACCACTTTGTTGCGCACATTGGCTGGCGCGCTGCGTGCGCGGCAGCAGAGCATCCTCCTGGATGGTGTGTGCATCAGCGCAGGCCAGGAGCTGCAACGGCTGCGCCTGGGCATTGCCCTGGTGCCCGAGGGGCGGCGTCTTTTTCCCAGTCTCACAGTCCGCGAGCACTTGGCTCTGGCGGAGCGCAATGGCCTACCTGGCGCATGGACCGCCGAGCGCCTGCTGGATGAATTGCCTGTGTTGCGTGACTTGCTCGCGCGTCCGGCCACCGCCATGTCGGGCGGGCAGCAGCAGCTGGTGGCCATCGCTCGCGCACTTCTGTGCAACCCGCGCTACCTGCTGTGCGACGAGGTATCGCTGGGCTTGTCGCCCCTGGCGGTGGAAGAGGTGTACCGGCTGCTGCGCCAGGCGCGCAGCTCTGGCATGGCGCTGGTACTGGTGGAGCAGAACGTCAAGCGTGCGCTCAGCGACTCGGACCACTACATCTGCCTGCAAAAGGGCCGGGTGGTTCTGCAAGGCCTGTCCGCCCAGGCCAACCGCCACGACGTGGCGACCGCGTACTTCGGAGTGTGACGACCATGAGCAATGTAATGGAAACGCTCCTCAACGGAGTGCTGTTGGGGTCACTGTATGCGATGTTCGCGCTGGGCCTGAGCCTGAGCCTGGGGGTCATGAAAATGATCAACTTAGCGCATGGCGATCTGATCGTGCTGGGGGCCTATCTGGCTGCGGTGGTCATGACCTCCACCGGGTGGTCGGCGCCGCTCAGCCTAGCGGTGGTGCTGCCGCTCATGTTCTGCATCGGTTGGCTGTTGCAGACGGTCCTGCTCAACCGGGTGGTCGGCGCACACGAACTCTCGCCGCTTCTGGTGACCTTTGGTTTGTCGGTGGTGATCCAGAACCTGTTGCTGGAGGTGTTCAGCGCCGACACGCGCAGCCTGCCATCCGGTGACCTTACGCTGCAGGGGCTTGACATTGGGGGGGTGTCGGTGGGGGTGTTCCCACTGCTGATCGCGGGCATCAGCCTGCTGATGTACGCGGGCACCCATCTGCTGGTGGCCCGTACGCACTGGGGGCGGCAAGCGCGCGCGGTGTCGGACGACGCGCCTACCGCCCGGCTTGTGGGTGTCAACGACAAGCGGCTTTTTGCCCTGATGGCGGGCTTCGTGATGGTGGTCACGGGCCTGGCGGCCGTGCTGTACGGCATGCGCACCCCCTTTGCCCCGATGGCAGGCCCCGAGCGCCTGCTGTTCGCGTTCGAGGCCGTGATCCTCGGCGGGCTGGGCAGTCTTTGGGGCAGCTTCTTCGGTGGTTTGCTGATCGGTCTGGCACAGGTGCTGGGGGCGCAGCTCAACCCGGGGCTGGGCGCGTTCTTCGGTCACCTCACCTTCTTTGTCGTGCTGCTGGTTCGTCCGCAGGGGTTGTTCCGCCCCTTGGCACAAAAGCACTGACAACACGACACCAAGACAAGGAAACAAGGCCATGCGTGCTGTTCTTTATTCGCTGACGTCCTCCTGGCGCAGCCTGGCGCTGAGCCTGGCAGGCATTGCCGCCCTGGTGGCCCTGCCATGGTTCACGGGCTTTGCCACGCAGCGCCTGCTGGTGGAGGTGTTCACCGTGTTTGCCATCGCCATGGCGTGGAACCTGCTGGCCGGCTTTGGTGGTCTGGTGGTGGTGGGGTTGCATGTGTTCGTGGGCGTGGGGGCCTATGCACTGTTCTTCCTGTCCAACACACTGGACTGGAACCCCTGGGCTACGCTGCCGCTGGCAGTGGCTGTCACGGCAGTGTTTGCGGCGGTGACGGCGCTGCCCATGTTCCGCCTCACCGGTGCGCACTTTGCAGTGGGCACGTGGGTGCTGGCCGAGCTGATGCGCATCCTCGTGCTCAACACCGATGTGCTGGGTGCGGGCGGCGGCATGCCCCTGAGCGGCCTGTCCGGCTTCAGCCGCGCCCAGCGCAACATGGGCACCTATTGGGCGGCCCTGGCGGTGGCTGTGCTGGCGCTGTTCTGGGCCCGGGGCCTGCTCAAGAGTTCGCTGGGCCTGGCCTTGGCCAGCATTCGCGACAGCGAGGCCGCTGCCCGCGCCAGCGGCGTACCCGTGCTGCGCACCAAGCTGATGCTGTGGATGATGTGCGCCTGCCTGGCGGGCCTGGCAGGCGCAGTGGCTTACATGAACACCCTGCAGGTGAGCCCCGATGCCAGCTTTGGCCTTTCCTGGACGGCCATGGCGATTTTCATCTCCGTGCTCGGCGGCATAGGCCGCATCGAAGGGCCCGTCATCGGCACGGCGATTTTCTTTGTGCTGCGCGAGACCGGCGCCGACTACGGCGTGTGGTACTTCGTGGCGTTGGGACTCACCGCCATCGTGACCATGGTCCTGTCGCCCCAAGGCGCCTGGGGCCTGGTGCAGCGCCGCTGGCCTGCGCTGGACCCTTTGCAGACCCGGCGCTGGATGCCTTGACCCCTCATTGCGGTCCTTTGAAACTTTCTCTTTCCCAACCCAACCAGGAGTACACACCATGGGCCTTACCCATCCCAAATACAAAGTTGCCGCAGTGCAGGCCGCGCCGGTCTGGCTGGACCTGGACGCCACGGTGGACAAGTGCATCCGTCTGATCCAGGAGGCCGCTGACAAGGGCTGCAAGCTGATCGCGTTTCCCGAAACCTTCATCCCCGGCTATCCCTGGCACATCTGGATGGGCGCGCCGGCCTGGGCCATCGGCCGGGGTTTTGTGCAGCGGTATTTCGACAACTCCCCGTCCTATGACAGCCCGCAGGCCGAAAAACTGCGCCAGGCCGTCAAGGCCGCAGGCATCACCGCGTCGCTGGGTCTGTCGGAGCGCTCGGGCGGCAGCCTCTACATCGCGCAGTGGCTCATTGGCCCGGACGGAGAAACGATCTCGCAGCGGCGCAAGTTGCGGCCCACGCATTCTGAGCGCACCGTTTTTGGCGACGGCGACGGCAGCGATCTCAAGGTGCATGACACCCCGCTGGGCCGTGTGGGTGAACTGGCGTGCTGGGAGAACATCCTGTCGCTCAACAAATACGCCATGTTCTCGCAGCACGAGCAAGTGCACATTGCAGCCTGGCCGAGTTTCTCCACCTATGAACCCTTCGCACATGCACTGGGCTGGGAAGTGAACAACGCAGTCAGCAAGGTGTACGCAGTAGAAGGCGGCTGCTTTGTGGTGGCCCCCTGCGCCGTCATTTCCAAGGAAATGGTCGATGAGCTGTGCGATACCCCCGACAAGCACACCCTGACCCATGTGGGGGGCGGCCATGCGGTGATCTACGGGCCGGATGGCGCCCCCCTGGTGGAGAAGCTGCCCGAGGACGCCGAAGGCCTGCTGATCGCGGAGATCGACCTCGGGAGGATCGGCGTGGCCAAGAACGCCATGGACCCCGTGGGGCACTATTCGCGCCCAGACGTGCACCGCCTGCTGCTCAACCGCAAGAAGGCAGCGCGGGTGGAGCACTTTGCGCTGCCGGTGGACAGCATTGATCCTGAGCCGCAAGCCGCCACGGCGGCATGAGCCCAGGCGCCGCACATGCCTGAGATTGCTTCCCACCCCATCTGGCGCTGGATGCAGCGGATCTTCGGGCGGGGGATGCTGGCCCAGCGGAGTACCCAGGCCTTGGCGCGAGGTCCAGCGGAGCTGAGCGACCGCATAGCCGCCATGCGGCCGGCGGCACTTCACCAAACAGTGTCCCCCTGATGCAAGGGCTGGTAGCAGATGAGCCGCCGCACCCTTGCGCATCTCACGCCGCTGAACGCGGTGAACCAAAAGGAGGCTTCCATGGAATCGGCCATCCCTGAACATCTTCGCTGCCCACGCTCGCGGCCTGCAGGCTCTGCGCCCGGCCATGTGCCCCCCAACCCCGCCTATACGGCGCGGTTCAGCAAGGCACAGCAGCAAATGACCATGGCTTTCGTGGGCGCGCAGTACCGCGATGCCGAAGGCGAGGCGCTGGCGCAGGCCGCAGTGCGCCGCTGGGCCGAAGGGGATGAGCATGCGCCCGACCACCACGACATCGCATTCGGAACCGACGCGGCGGGCTGCCACACGCTGTTGTGGGCGGCGTACTGGAGTGATCCGCGCCGCTTCGATGCCTGGAAGTCCAAGAGTGCGTTTGCGCGGTGGTGGGGCTGCGATGACCGACTGGACGAGCCCTGCGGCTGGTTCATGGAAGTCGCACAGCCGCGCGCCGAACGGCTCGAAACCTTGTTTTCCAGCCAGGAAGGCTTCGAAGGAGTGGGCCGCCTGGCCGAGCACATGAGTGGCGAAATTCGGGAGCACGGCTACTGGGGAAGCATGCGCGATCGTCTCCCTGCGTCCCAGTTCGACCCGCTGGATTCTTCCGCCACCGGGGTTGCACCCCAGCCGGCACCCCGCGCGCGCATTGTCCTTCCTGGGACCGAGAACATCGCACTGATCCGCTCAGGCCAGGACTGGGCGGCGACCCAGGGCAAGGAAAGGGATCTGTATCAGGACGAGGTCGAACCCGTGCTTCGCAAGGGGATGGAGTTTCTCGACAGCACCGGTGGGCTCGCGGCGGGTTGCCTGGCGAGCCGCTACCTGCGTGCCCTTGACTCCGCGTTCCAGCCCACCTTGAAGAGCTATGGCCTGAGCTGGTGGTCGAGCCTGGAAAAGATGGAGCAGTGGGCGCAGGGCCACTCCACACACAGCTCCATCTTCGGCACGTTCATGCGCATGGTGCAGGCCATGGAGTTCAATATTGCACTGCGCCTGTCGCACGAGGTGGCGGTGCTGCGGGCCGACGAGCTGCGTTTCGAATACCTCAACTGCCATGCACAGACGGGCCTTCTGCGTGCCGCGCCTGCGGCCGTTCCCGCGGGTTGAGTGGCGGCTGTTCTTCTTCACCCCGACCTCTCCGAAGTCGTGAACAGGCTCTAAAAGCGACCTGAACCCTCACACGCTTCCCGGACGGGGACTGGCGGTTGCACACAGGCCCCGGTCACTTCTGCAACACAAGTTGCCCCCAGGAGCGTCATGGCCCTCAGGACTTCCGCCTCGAAGGTCGAAAGAACCTGCCTGGCGCCGGCCTCACCCTGTGCAGCCAACCCGTAAAGCAGGGGGCGCCCCACCAGCACACCAGCGGCCCCGAGCGCCAGGGCCTTGAGCACGTCCGCGCCACGGCGTACGCCGCTGTCCAGCAACACAGGTGCACGCCCCCCCACGGCCTGCACTACGGCTGGCAAGACTTGCAGGGAGGATGCGGCCCCGTCCAGCTGCCGCCCTCCGTGGTTAGAGACAATGATCCCGTCCACGCCCGCCTCCACCGCCAAGCGCGCGTCTTCGGGATGGAGCACGCCTTTGATCAGCAGTTTCCCGCGCCAGTCCTCCCGGATCCTGGCAAGCCGTGCCCAGTCCAGGCTGCGGTCCATGGAGCGCGCCAGCAACGCCGCCTGGGCCTGGGGCGACAGAGGTCCGTTGATTTCCTCCACCAGGTTCACAAATGCCGGTTGCCCTGCCACAGCCTGGCGCAAGGACCAGCGGGGGTGGGTGGCCAGATCCGCCAGCAACCGCGGTGTCAGCCGAAAAGGCAGCCGAAATCCATTGCGCAGGTCTTGCTCGCGCAAGCCACTCACGGGCACGTCCACGGTCAATACCAGCGCCTCCACTTCGTTGGCCTGCGCGCGCCGAAGAAGCTGCTGGGTCATGCTGGGCTCCTGCATGACGTACAGCTGCAGCCAAAGCGCCACCTCGGGTGCTTGTTGCCGCACACGCTCCATCCGATCATTGGATGCGGTGGAGAGAACGAACGGTACTCCGGCTGCCGCCGCAGCCCGGGCCAATGCCGTATCGCCACCCGGCCGGGTCAGCCCATTGAGTCCCATGGGGGCCACGCCCAGAGGCAGGGTCCAGCGCCGCCCGAAGACGGTGGTGCTCGTGTCCACCACCGTGGTGTCGCGCAGTACCCTGGGAAAGAGTTGAACGGCCTCGAATGCCTCGCGGTTCGTGCGCAACGTGAGGCCATCTTCTGCGGCGCCGTCAATGAAGTCAAAGACGAATTTCGGCAGGTGCCGCCGTGCCAAGGCGCGCCAGTCCTGTGTGTTGAGCGGTGTGGGCATGCAGCTTCTGTGGATGGGTGGAGGGGGCAGTCCGCCGCCCCCTGAATTGCACTTCAGTCAGTCCAGCGTGATGCCGCGCTCGCGGATCAGGCGGGGCCAGAACGCGTTCTCCTGGCTCCAGTGCTTTTGCATTGCAACGGCATCGGACGGCGTGGGCTCTATGCCCATTGCAGTAAGCTGGGTGCGGACGGTTTCAGACTGGAGAACTTTCTGCAGTTCCTTGCTGATCTTTCCGACGACGTCCGGCGGCGTGGAAGACGGCACGACAAGGCCCTGCCACGCCACGGCCTCCATGTCGGTGTAGCCCAGCTCCATCAGCGTGGGAACATCGGGAAGTGCGGCCAACCGAGATTTTGAAAAGGTCGCCAGCGGCTTGAGCTTTCCCGCCTTGATCATCTGCATGGATGTCGCCAGGTCTGCCACCATCACCGGCAACTGCCCACCCACCACATCCTGAACAGCTGGCGCTCCGCCGCGGTAGGCGATATGGACAATGTCCAGCTTGTTGCGCGCTTTCAGCATCTCCATGGCCAAGTGATGCGGGCTCCCGATCCCGGAGGATGCAAAGCTGATTTTTCCAGGATTCGCTTGCACGGCATTCAGCAATGATTTTGCGTCTGCGTATCCTGCATTCGGATTCACCGCCAGCAGCAGCGGAAAGCGGGCCATCATGCCAATGGAGGTGAAGTCCTTCTGCGGGTCGTAGGAGAGCTTCTTGAACAAGGCCGTGTTGAACACCAGCGTCCCGTTGTCAGCCGTGAAGACGGTGTAGCCATCTCCCGGCGACTTGGCCACGCTTTCAGCTCCGATGACCGTCGCGCCCCCTGGTTTGTTTTCGATGAGCACGGGCTGACCAAGCTGTGTCGAAAGCTGGGTCCCTACCGCACGTGCCAGGGCGTCAGAGCCACCACCAGCGGGATAGGCAACGACCCAGCGAATGGGCTTGGAGGGGTAGGTGTCAGCCGAAGCCAGGCCACAGCAGGTGCTGGCCAGGATGGCAGCGCCGAGCAAGAGGGAACGTCGATTACGCATGGATGTCTCCTGTAGTTGGTGAGATGGGAAATACGGTGAGGCGTCTTAAACGGGGCTCTGTGTGGGCCGGGCCACTGCGCTGGCGACACGGCCCCCTCCGGCTCCCGCCCGGTCCGTGAGCCCTGCTCGTGCGACCGGTGGGTCGCTGGGTGGGAGTCAGTCACCTCAATCAGCGTGACCGCATGGCCGTGCTCTGCAAGCAGTCCACCGGTTCGCGGGCCCATGGTGCCGGCACACGTGGCTGCGGTCTTCATGGCGCAAGGCCAGCGACGCGTGGTGCGGGCAAAGAGCCCAACAAATCTTCCATGGACATTCCAATGCCCACCAGGCGTGAATCCGACCCCACTGGCCCATCAATGGCCAACCCGACGGGCAAACCGTCTTTCGAAAGACCCGCTGGCAGCGTGATGCCCGGGATGCCTGTCGTGCTGCCGGGGTCCGTGTTTCTAATCATCATGGGAAAGGTATCGACCAGAGGACCACCGTCCACGCTGATCTGGGAGCTACCCTTGACCGCATCGATCACGGGAGCGACCACAGGCACCGTAGGAAACAGCATGCCGTCCAGGCGGTTGGCGGTGAAGTAGTCGGCGTAGAGCTGCCGCATGCGGGGGCGGTGGATCTTGATCGCTGCGACGTAGTCCTTGCCCGCTACGTCCTGCACAACCGCCCGCATGGCGCCTTGAACGTCCGGGCTGGCAACCTGGGCTTCGATGTCCGCCAGCGTGATTCCGTGCGCACCGGTCTTTTTCAGGTACGCAGGAATGTCTTCATGGGCCTCGTGCAGCGCGATCGGAAACGCGGCCAATCCATTCAGGGCGGCGAGGCCTGTGGTGTCCACGTCCACCAGTTCCACGCCTGCCGCCTTGAGCTTTTGCTTCGCACGTTCGAGCACCTCCAGAACCTGCCGCTCCGTGCCCGCCCAGAACGAGGCGGGCACGCCCAGGCGGAGGCCTTTCAGCGGCACAGGCTGCGCGGGGGGCTGTCCGCTGATCACGGCATCCAGCAGCGCCACGTCGCGCATGGTTCGCGCCATGGGTCCGATCGTGTCGCGGGTGTGGCTGATGGGCAGCACACCGCTGCCGTCATAGCGCCGCTCCTGTCCACCATTTCCCACCGAAGGCCTCAAGCCGGCCAGGCCGCAGAAGGCGGAGGGGATGCGAACCGACCCACCGGTATCCGTACCCAATCCTGCGGGTGCGATACGCGCCGCTACGGCTGCGCCGGTACCTCCGGAAGAGCCGCCGGGCACATGGTTGCGGTTGTAGGGGTTGCGCGTGATTCCGGCAAACGGCGCAAGGTTCGTGTTGGTAGCACCAAAGGCCAGCTCGTGCATGTTGGCCTTGCCCATGACGATGGCGCCCGCGTCGAGCAGGCGCTGCAGTGCAGGAGCGTTTTCGGCGGGGCGTACATTCCGCAGCGCTGCCGTTCCCCCGGTTGTTGGCAAGGCGCGCGTGTTGATGTTGTCCTTGACGACGATGGGCAAACCCGCAAGCAAGGGCAGCTGCTCGCCGCGCGAGCGCTTCTCGTCCACGAGGCGGGCCGCTTCCATGGCCCCGGCTTTGTCCAGCGAGATCATGCTGCGCAGATCGGCGACCCGCTCGGCTTGCTCCAGCAACGTCCGCATGTAGTCCTGCGCGCTCATTTGCCCAGAGCGCATGGCGTCCAGGGCCTGCGAGGCCGTGAGTTCCAGCTGCGCGGTTTGCGCAAGAGAGGCGGTACGGCCTGTTGCACACCCGGCCAGGATGCAGGCCACAAGCGGTGAAAGGGCTGCGGCACTGGAGCCTGCGATGAAGTGTCTGCGTGGAATCGATCGAGTCATGGGTCCCCCGGATGTAGCATTGAAAGCGGAGAAGTTTTTGGACCACCTGGGGCCAGCCAGCAGAATGAATCTGGCCGCCAGTGCGTCAGAACGGGTAGTGCCGCACCGTGGTCTGCACCGTGATCCAGCGCAGGTCAGTGAAGGCGTCGATGCCTGCGCGCCCGCCGAAGCGGCCCCAGCCACTGGCCTTGACGCCACCGAAGGGCATCTGGGCTTCGTCATGGACGGTGGGACCGTTGACGTGGCAGATGCCCGATTCGATGCGCTGCGCCACACGCCAGCCGCGCGCAGCGTCGGCCGTGAATACGGCGGCCGACAGGCCGAAGGCGTTGTCATTGGCACAGGCAATGGCGGCTTCCTCGCCGTCCACCCGCACGATGGCCTTCACGGGCGCGAAGGTTTCCTCGCTGTAGATGCGCATGGCCGGGGTCACGTTGTCGAGCAAGGTGGCGGGCATGAGCGTGTTGTCGGCCTTGCCGCCGCAAACCAGTGTTGCGCCTTTGGCAAGGGCGTCGTCGATGAGCTCGTTGACACGGCGCACCGTGCGCATATCCACCACTGAACCCAGTACCACCGGGCCTTGGCGCGGATCACCCAGCGGCAAGGCCCGGGCCTTGGAGGCCAGCTGGGATACGAAGGCATCGGCGATCGTCTGGTCCACCACGATGCGTTCGGTGGACATGCAGATCTGCCCGGAGTTGGCAAAGGCGCCAAAGGCCGCGCCGTTGACAGCAGCGTCCAGGTCAGCATCGTCCAGGACCAGCAACGGTGCCTTGCCCCCCAGCTCCAGCACCGAGGGCTTGAGGTGGAACGCGCAGCGTGCGGCGATGATGCGCCCCACGTGGGTCGAGCCGGTAAAGTTCACGCGCTTGACGGCCGGGTGTGCAATCAAGGCCTCCACCACTTCGGCGGCATCTTCAGGCGCGTTGGTCACAAAGTTGACCACGCCGGGCGGCAGCCCGGCCTCCTGCAGGGCCTGGATGATGAGCCCGTGGGTGGCGGGGCACAGCTCGCTGCCCTTGAGCACCACCGTATTGCCGCAAGCCAGTGGCACGGCCACGGCGCGCACCCCCAGGATCACCGGCGCGTTCCATGGCGCCATGCCCAGCACCACGCCCGCAGCCTGCCGCGTGGCCAGGGCCAGGCTGCCCGGCACATTGGAGGGAAGGACCTCGCCACTGATCTGGGTGGTCAGCGCAGCGGCCTCCACCAGCATGTCCGCAGCCAAGTGGACGTTGAACCCGGCCCAGATGCCGGAGGCGCCGATCTCCGAAGCCATTGCGGCGGTGAAATCTGCGGCCCTGGCCTCCAGGGACTGCGCGGCCTTGAGCAGCAGCGCGCGGCGCTCGCCGGGCGCGGTCCGGGACCAGGCCGGAAAGGCGGCAGCGGCCGCCTCCACGGCCGCGACTGCGTCCTGCACGGTGGCTGCGGGGGCAGAAGTAGCCCCCTGCCCATCCAGCGGATTGGTGCGGGTGAAAGTGGCGCCATTGCTGGCGGCGCGGTCCGCGCCGTTGATCAGCATGCTGATGGTGTTGCTCATGTCATGTCTCCTGTTTGGGGGGTGGCGTGGGTGTATGCAAAGCCGTGGGGAATGTGTCAGGTCACCACCAGTTCAATCAGGCAGGGGCCCGTGGCGTTGAGAGCGGCGCGCAGGCCTTCCGCCAGACGGGATGGGTCGTCAACCCGAGTGGCTGCCATGCCTTGGCCACGTGCCAGCGATACGAAGTCGAGGTCGGGCAGGTCCGTGCCAGCGGGCCTCTCACCCGGGGCGAAGCCAAACACCGGCGCGAAGTCCTGCAAGGCCGCGTAGCGGCGGTTGTTGAGAATGACAAAAGTGACTGGCAGGGCCAGCTGTACGGCGGTGTAGAGCGCCTGGATGGAGTACATGCTGGAGCCGTCGCCGATGAGTCCGATGGTGCGCCCCTTCAAGCCCATCCGCTGCCGACCCAGCGCCACACCCACCGCCGCCGGCATGCCGTAGCCCAGCCCTCCACTGGCCATGGTGTAGAAGCTGTCTGGACCTGCCATGGGTAGCAGCGCCTGCATCAGGCCGCGCGAGCCTGGGGCCTCTTCCACCACCACGTCATCTTTGTGACGTACGCTGTTGAGCATCTGGAGTGCGAAGGCGACCTCCATGGGGCGGCAAGCGACAACGGGTTCCGGCCGCGCAGTGGCCGGGGGTAGCGGGCGCTTCGGCGGGTTGCATGCCTGCAGCAACGCACCCACCGCCAAGTGCAGGCTGGCCACCAAGCTGTTGCCGACGGGCGTCCAAGCCGCCATCTGCGGGTCATCCACAACCTGCCAGAGCGCCGCGCCATCGGGAAGGTGCGGGCCCTGCCCTTCGACGTGGTACAGGAATGCAGGAGCCCCCAGCACGAGCACCACGTCGTGCCCTGCAAGCTTCTCGACAATGCGCTCCCGCATGGCGGGCAAGAAACCGCCAAACAGCCGGTGGGTTTCTGGAAAGGCGCAACGCGCGCTCATGGGCGCGGTGTAAACCGCTGCGCAATGGCGTTCGGCGAGTTCCACCAGCATGTCCATGGCGCCGTCACGGTCCACCCCGGTGCCCGCCACAATCGCAGGCCGCTGCGCGCTGTCGAGCACATCAGCCAACTGGCGCAGCATGGCAGGGTCCGGGGCAATGCTGCGACTGACTTGGCGCGGCTCCACATAGCCTGCAGGTTGATCCCAGTCATCGGCAGGAATGGACACGAACACCGGCCCGCGGGGAGCCTGCATCGCTATGCGATAGGCCCGCGCCATGGCCAGAGGCACGTCTTCAGCCCGGGCGGGCTCACAGGCCCACTTCACGTAAGGCTTGGGCAGATCAGTGGCCTGCATGGCCGACAGAAACGGGTCAAAGGGCAGGATGGAGCGCGCCTGCTGACCCGCAGTGACGATAAGCGGCGTCTGATTCTTGAACGCCGTGAAGATGTTGCCCATGGCGTGACCCACACCAGCAGCAGAGTGCAGGTTCACCAACGCTGCGTTGCCCGTGACCTGCGCATAGCCATCGGCCATGCCCACCACCACTGATTCTTGAAGACCCAACACGTAGCGGAAATCGCCTGGGAAATCGCGAAACATCGGCAGCTCTGTGGAGCCAGGGTTGCCGAAGATGGTGTCGATCTGCAAATCCCGCATCAATCGAAAAAAAGCGTCCCTTACGGTGGGTTGGCGTGGCGCATCGGTTGGCATGGCGTAGTGATCTGCTGTTGTCATGAGCAGCCAGTTTCGAGAAATTCGAAAAATTCGACAACAATATGAACCTACTAAGCACTATTGGCCTATCGAATATGGAGCCTATCGACCTGAACCTCCTGCGGGTGTTCGACGTCATCTATCGCACCCGCAACGTGAGTCGCGCTGCAGAGCAGTTGGGTATGTCGCAGCCGTCCACGAGCCAGGCGCTGACCCGGCTGCGGCTCACGTTGAGCGACCCCCTCTTTGAGCGCACGCGCAACGGGATGAGGCCCACACCGAGGGCGGATGACCTGGCCCAGTTTGTTCAGATGGGCCTGGCACAGCTGGATGCAGGACTTGCATCCGACACTGTGTTTGATCCGTTGAAATCAACTGCGGAGTTGCGCATCCACCTCACCGACATTGGCGAGGCGCGCTTTCTGCCGAGCTTGATGGCGGAAATCCGGCGAAAAGCCCCGGGCATCCATGTGAACGCGAGTACATGGCCACAGTCGCAGATCGCTACGGCTCTGGACAATGGCGACATCCATCTTGCAATCGGCTTTCTTCCTGAGTTAAAGAGTTCGGCGCACGAGAGGTTGCTGCAAGACCGCTACGTCGTTCTGTTGCGTTCGGGGCATCCGGCCACGGCACTACTCAAGCGCAGTGTATTGACCGTGAAAAAAATGCATACGATGGATCTCGTAGCTGTTCGCTCGCACACGCAGACCCTTCAGATGCTGAAGACGGCAAACCTGGAAAGACAGATCAAGCTGACGACCTCGACCTTCCTTGCGCTTCCTGCCATCGTGAGGAGCACCAACTTGGCAGCGTTGATGCCGTTGGCGATTGCGCGCGATTTCTTGCCGCGAGAGGAATTCATGTTGCTCGACACGGATTTCCCCGCCAACCAATTCACGGTGTCTGTGCATTGGAGCCGCCGACATGAACACTCCCAACTCGTTCGCTGGTCGCGGAAAGTGGTTCTGGACCTATTCAAGAGCACATAGAGTTCCTGGTCCCGTTGGCGGGATCGCAGGTATTGCACTAGCGTCAGCGCGCGGCAGCCATTTCTGCCTCATAGATGTCGATGTGCGGAGGCTCCTGACACAAGCTGCCCATCGACTGTGCGAACTTGCGCGAAGCTTCCACTCGGAAATGGGCCTGCAGTGCGGCCATGTCGCTCCAGCGCTCCACGAACACGAAGCGCAGGGGCTGTTGCACATCGCGGCTCACTTCGTGGGAAATGCACCCTGGCTCGGCCCGGGAGCGCAGGACGTGCTCCACGGCCAGCCGTTCAACGGCCTCCTCCGTATCTTGGCGTGCGATCACATGGCCTGTGACGATGATCATGGTGTGGCTTCCTCTGTGTTTGCGGTTGGAAAGGACTGAACGAATGCTCCAGGCGCTAACGCGCGCTGGCGCCGCCGTCGATGGGGATGATGGCACCGGTCATGTAGCGCAGGCTAGTCCACGCGCGCGGGCTGGGGTGTGATGCCAATGGCGTGATGGGCGTGAACAACGCGTTCTACTCGGCTGATGGGGCAGCGTAAGCTGGCTGCAGCAGCGCAAGCGGCAACTACAGCTACCTGGGCAATGAACGCCCCGCGGAATCTTCGTGGCACGGACAGTTGGGGCTGCGGCGCCACACGAAACACCAGATGCGGGCTTGCGCTGCCAGGCGCATCTGGCGCTGAGTTCACGGCAAGCCGTTCTTCAATACGCCGAGAAAATCAGGTTGGCAATCTGCTGGTGTCCCGTCGCGTTGGCGATGGTATCTGACACGTAGCGGTTAATCGTATAGCTGACATAGCGCTGTGATGTTTTGCCCGCCAAGACCTACTCTCAGGGCATTCGCCACCGTAAGCTGAACGGCCTCGGAAATGGGATGCAGTGTGCTGTCCGCCAATGAGGCGGCATAGCTGAGATCCTTGGCAACCAGTTCCAGCGGAAACTGTGGGGGATGGTTGGTCCCGAGCATTGCCATGGAGGCCACTTTTAATGCCGGACTGCACACCGGTGTTGCGCCAATCGCGTCGATCAGGCGGGACACGTCCACCTGCGCACCCCGTGCACTGGCAACGATTTCCGCCATCGCAGCAACCTGCACTGCGAATAGTTGATTCAACAACAATTTGGCGAGCGTGCCGCTGCCGCTCGGGCCAACGCTCAGTACCGTTGCACTCCAGCTCTTGAGGTAAGGCTCCGCCCGCTTCAGCGCCGGAGGTTCACCGCCGACCAGATGGATGAGTTGTCCAGATTCGGCCTGCGGTCGAGAGCCTGCAACCGGTGCATCGAGAAGGGGCACACCGTGCTTGGCTGCTGCATCCGCAAGTTCTCGCACCCAGCCTCGGCTCAGGGTTGAGCACTCTACGGCGACAGCACTCTCATCCATGCGCGCCAAGGCACCATCGCCAGGGGCACACCAAACTCTGCGAGAAGCCTCATCGTCACGCACCATGGACACTACCAGGATGGCGCCGTTGGCTGCCGCGCCCGGTGTCGCTGCCACTTGGGCGCCCGCAGTCTCCAAGGCGGATGTCTTTGCGGAATCTCGGTTCCAGACCACAACGGGGTTTCCTGCCTCCAACAGGCGTCGCGCCATGCGCTGCCCCATAGCGCCCAACCCCAGGAAGGCGACATGCCCCGTCATGCTGGCACCCGCTGAAACAAGGACGGAATCGCGGACTGAGCAGTTTTGACGGCATCCGACACCTTTAGAGCATCACCCGTGGTGTCTTCTACCGCTATGAGATCTACTCGGGGCAATCCCAGAAAGCCCAGCAGTTGGGTGAGATACGGGCCCAGGTGGTCCATGTCTTTCATCGGGCCTTGGTACCCCGCCGCACCGTAGGCCAGGGCGAGCACGGCGCGTGGCTGAGTGACCAATCCTGAAAAACTTTGCCCGTCGTAGGCAAACGAGTGCCCGATGCGTACCACCTGATCGATCCAGGCCTTGAGAGATGAGGGCAGTGAAAAGTTGTAGATGGGCGCAGAGATGAGCACCGTGTGAGCTGACTTCAGCTCGGCGATCAGAACATCTGACAACGCAGTGGCGGCCAGCAAGGTGGAAGTCATCTGTTCAGCTGGCGTGTAGAAGCCCTGAATAGTGGTCTCGCTAATGTGGGACATCGGGTCGGCGGCCAGATCGCGCCTTTTGATTTCGCCATCGGGATGGGCGCCAAGCCAAGCGTTCTCGATGTTGTCGGCAAGTAGCCTGCTCACAGATCCGTTCCTTCGGGCGCTGGAATCAATGCGCAGCAATGTAGGGGCAGAGGTGTTCTTCATTGGGTCCTTTGAGGTAAGTTCGATAAAACGAGGCACTGCGGTCGCACTCGGGGATACAGCGCGCGCTCCGAAGTGCCAGGCGAGACCATTTCGGCGGCTAGCCTTCACAACCTGCCGATGCACCGACCTCCGAAACTGATCACCAACAGAAGAGTATTCATGCCCTATTTGCATGACAATCAATCTCACGCAATTGATAAATGGGAATTTCTCATCAATCTGAATGAATCTTTCCGAACTTGAGTGGTTAACGCGTGCGGTGCAAGCCGGGAGCTTTGCTGCTGCAGCTCGTGAGTTGGATGTGGACCCGTCATCGATTTCCAGAGCGGTGTCTGGACTCGAGGCCGACCTAGGCGTTCGCTTGTTCCAGCGGAGTACCCGCAAGTTGGCATTGACCGAAGCTGGCGCCGCCTTTGTGAGCCGGTTGACTCCATTGCTGGAAGAGTTCCAGGCCGCGCGCCAAGCGGCCGTGGACGCAGCGGGCAAAGTTCAGGGCGTGCTGCGTTTGAGCGTGTCCAATACTTTTGGATTGCGCCGCATAGTGCCTCTGCTGCCCGAATTCAGCAGGGCCCATCCCTTGTTGAAGCTGGATCTGGTTTTTTCAGACGCAGTGGTGGACTTGGTCGCAGAGCGAATAGATGTTGCCGTCCGGTTGGGAACGCTTCGCGATTCTTCTCTTGTGGCCTTGCCACTGCTGCGCATCCGATACCGGGTTGTTGCAAGTCCTGAGTGGCTCATGTCGCAGACTAAACCGCCCCAAGTACCCGAGGACATGGCCAGGATGCCTTGTTTGACATTTTCCCTGCCGGGGTTCAGGGATCTCTGGTGGTTTAGCGAATCGGGGGCGCATGACAACTCCTCGGGAACTGCCGTCGCTGTGGTCCCAAACGTACTAATGACGAGTGGCATTGCACTGCGCGAATGCGCGTTGGGCGGAATGGGACCGTCGTTGCTACCTGACTGGTTGATAGACGACGACATCACGGCCGGGCGTCTGGTGGACCTATTTCCTGACCATCAGGTGGCGGCCAGTGAAGCGCCTTCAAACGCTTGGCTGGTGTATCCCAGCCGGTCCTACGTTCCGGCGAAGGTACGCGCCTTCGTGGATTTCATGCGGGATGCTATGCGTTGAGGTCTGCAGAAAATCGACCCAGTTTGCTCCGGGCCCGATTGAGGACATAGAAGCAGATGTGAAAGCAACCTTCTGATGCTGCGGCGCGTTCGACTGCTATTCGGGACAGCGGCCTCACTGCGTCGCACCTGAGCGGCTGCATATCCCATAGCCAGCTTCGTGGTTCAAGATTCAGCGCCCGATTCTGGCCCCTCGCTGCAGAAGGAGCCTCGTCCGCGATCGCGGCAACCGCTGCAGAGCTGTAACCCGACATGATCCCTCAGCATCACGGCCCTGAATTCAAGTCCCTGCACTCGCCACTCTTGTAAAGCGCGATTTGAGATTTGCGCCCCCCGTTGGCTGCCCGACGGCCCACTACCAACCGCGCAAGAAGAAGCAACAGCCAACGAACACCCCCGCTGCACTGCGGCTGCCCGCGCCAACGGTGATCTTGGTCCGGAGAGTCACAACAGCGAAGAGCCTCCTCTCCCTCACTCCACCGTGACACTCTTGGCCAAGTTCCTTGGCTTATCGACGTCCGTCCCCCGCGCACAGGCCGTGTGATACGCCAGCAATTGCAGCGGCACCACGTGCAGCAGGGGGCTGAGCGCGCCGTAGTGTTCTGGCATGCGGATCACATGGATGCCTTCGCTGCTTTCGATGTGGGTGTCCCCGTCGGCCAACACGTAGAGCACGCCGGCGCGGGCGCGCACCTCCTGCATGTTGCTCTTGAGCTTTTCGAGCAGTGCATCGTTGGGTGCCACCGTGACCACGGGCATGGCGCTGGTGACCAGGGCCAGGGGGCCGTGCTTGAGTTCGCCAGCAGGGTAGGCCTCGGCGTGGATGTAGCTGATTTCCTTGAGCTTTAGCGCACCCTCCAGCGCGATGGGGTAGTGCAGGCCCCGGCCCAGGAACAGGGCGTTTTCCATGCGCGCGAAGTCTTCGGCCCAGCTGATCAATTGAGGCTCCAGTGCCAGCACGGCTTGCAGGGCCACCGGCAGATGGCGCATGGCCTTGAGGTGGGCGGCTTCCTGTTCTTCGGAGAGGCGGCCCTTGGATTGCGCCAAGGCCAGCGTGAGCAGGAAAAGGCCCGCCAGCTGCGTGGTGAACGCCTTGGTGCTGGCCACGCCGATCTCGACCCCCGCGCGGGTGATGTAGGCGAGCTTGCATTCGCGCACCATGGCGCTGGTGGCCACGTTGCAGATGGTGAGCGTGTGCAACATGCCCAGGCTCTGCGCGTGGCGCAGCGCAGCCAGGGTGTCGGCGGTTTCACCGCTCTGGGTGATGGTGACCACCAGGGTGCGCGGGTTGGGCACGCTGGTGCGGTAGCGGTATTCGCTGGCCACTTCCACCTGCGTAGGGATTCCGGCGATTTCTTCGAGCCAGTATTTGGCCGTGCAGCCGCTGTAGTAGCTGGTGCCGCAGGCCAGGATGAGGACGTTGTCGATCTCCTTGAACACGCGCCAGGCGGCGGCGCCGGGCTGGCCGTGCTGACCGATGCCATCGAACAGTTCGGGCACGATGCCTTCCACGCCTTCGAGCGTGTCGGCAATGGCGCGCGGCTGTTCGAAGATTTCCTTTTGCATGTAGTGGCGGTAGGGGCCCAGCTCGGCCGCGCCGCTGTGGGCCAGCACGGTGCGCACGGGCCGCTGCGCGGGGGTGAGTGCGGCGCCGTCCTGGCCCACGATCCAGTAGCGGCCCAGCTGCAGGTCCACCAGATCGCCTTCTTCCAGGTAGACGATCTGGTCCGTCACGCCCGCCAGGGCCATGGCGTCGCTGGCCAGGAAATGCTCTGCACCGTCCTTGCCCACACCCAGGATCAGTGGCGAGCCGGCACGCGCGCCCACCACGCGGTGGGGCTCATCCTTGTGGATCACGGCGATGGCGTAGGCACCGTGCAGTTCGGCCACCGTGGCCCGCACGGCCTCGAACAGGTCGCCGCTGTAGTGGCTGTCCACCAGGTGGGCGATGACCTCGGTGTCGGTCTGGCTGGCAAACACATAGCCCCGCGCCTGCAGGCTGCGGCGCAGTTCTTCGTGGTTTTCGATGATGCCGTTGTGCACCAGCGCCACGCGCCCGGCCTGCTGGGTGGCAGCGTCCGGGCCCAGGCCGTGGCTGAAGTGCGGGTGGGCGTTGTGCACGGCCGGTGCGCCATGCGTGGCCCAGCGGGTGTGGGCGATGCCGGTGGCGCCATCGACATGCTCGGCCTGCACCTGCTCCAGCAGCTCGGCCACACGGGCCGTGCTGCGGGCACGCTGCAGGCCGCCCCGCGCGGTGCCGTGGCGCGAGGCGTCCACGCTGGCGCCATGCACGGCCACGCCGCAGGAGTCATAGCCTCGGTACTCCAGCCGCTGCAGGCCCTGCACGAGGATGGGAACGATGTTGCGCGTGGAGACCGCGCCGACGATGCCGCACATGGTGAATACCTTGGTTGCCAAATGATGGTGCGATGGTAGGCAGCCAAGAAAGAAATGTTCTATTGATATTTATACAAATTTGAACTTAAATTTCATCGACATCCGTGCATGAAATTTAAGTTCAAAATATCAACAATGACGGAACAAATCACATTGGACGCTACCGATCTGCAACTGCTCAACCTGCTGCAAACCGACGCTGCGCAAAGCAACCAGGCGCTGGCCGAGCAGGTGCATGTGTCGCCTCCCACCTGTTTGCGCCGCGTCAAGCGCTTACAGGATGCGGGGCTGATTGAACGCCAGGTGGCCATCCTGCAGCCCGACCGGCTGGCCACGCTGCAGGGCCACGGGCTGGCCTGCATCGTCGAGGTGTCGCTGGACCGCCAGGGCGCCGAGCAGCTCGACGCCTTCGAGGCGCGCGCGGTGGCCGACGCCGCCGTGCAGCAATGCTGGCGCGTGTCGCCGGGCCCGGACTTCGTGCTGGTGGTGCACACGCGCGACATGCCGGGGTATCTGGCGCTGTCGCAGCGGCTGTTCACCGGCGACGCCAACGTGCGCAATGTGAAGGCCTTCTTTGCAACCCGGCGTGCAAAATTTGACACAAAAGTGCCTCTTGCGCGCGACTGAAAAGCGTTTATTGCTATCAATTTTGATAGCCAAAGACCCACCCAGCGCGCCTTGCGCCAGATGGTCATTTCTTGCTGGCATCGCCCGGATGTGCGTTGTAAGCTCCCGCGCATCCTTGACCTCTGCCCGTGCGGGCGCTCCCACAGACCGATGCCAACCTCCCGACGCCAGATGCCCCGCCGCATCTATCCGCTGCGCGTACTGGGCATGGGGCTGGGCGGTATGGTGGTGGGCGCGGTGCTGTGGGAACGCCAGGCCTCGGCACTGGCCTGGCTGTGCATGGTGCTGCCCTGTTTTGTGTGGCCCCATGCGGCCTACCTGCTCACCCAGCGCAGTGCTGACCCCTACCGCACCGAAACCCGCAACCTGCTGATCGACTCGGCCCTGGCCGCGGCATTGGTGCCGCTCATGCACTTCAACCTGCTGCCCAGCGTGCTGCTGGTCACCCTGACGCTGGTGGACAAGATCACCACCGGCATCCGGGGACTGTGGGCCCGGGCCCTGGGGGTGATGCTGGTGGCGGGTGTCGCCAGCACCCTGCTCACCGGCACGCACTGGGCGCCCGAGACATCCATGCAGGTGATGATGGCCTGCCTGCCGGTGATGGTTCTGCACACGCTGTCGGTGAGCATCGTGAGCTACCACCTCATCCGCAAGGCCACGCACAACAACCTGATGCTTGACGAGCTGCGGCGCGTGGACGCGCTCACCGGCCTGTTCGGCCGTGGCCATTGGCAGGAGCAGGCCGAGGCCGCGCTGCGCCGCCACCACACCACCGACGAACCCGCCTGCATGCTGATGCTGGACATCGACCATTTCAAGAGCATCAACGACCTGCACGGCCACACCGTGGGGGACGAGGTGATCCGCGCCCTGGCCCATGTGGTGCGCGGCCACGTGCGCGCGGGCGACTGCGCGGGGCGCTTTGGCGGAGATGAATTTGCGATCGTGCTGCCCGGCATGCACGCCCGCGACGCACTCACCATCGCCCAGCGCATCCGCGAGCAAACCGAATGCGTGCGGCTGCGCCACCTGCCCGATCTGCGCATCACCAGCAGCATTGGCGTGGCCCCGGCCGACCACCGCCACAGCAACCTGCGCGCCTGGATCGATGCCGCCGACGCGGCACTCTACGCGGCCAAGCATGAAGGGCGCAACCGCGTGTCGGGCTACATGGAGCCCGCGCTGGCGCCAGCTGTCTGAACGCTTTTTTATGGAGCCACCGGCTCTTGCACAGCGGCTGCGGACGCTGCGGCCGCCGGCCACACCACCCGCACCGTGCAGCCCTCCCCTGGCACCGCCGTGGCAGCCACCGTGGCGCCATGGCGCTGGGCAATCGCGCGGCACAGCGCCAGCCCTGTGCCCACGCCACCAAACTCGGCCTCGCGGTGCAGGCGCTGGAACACGCCGAACAAGCCGCCCGCACGCGCGGGGTCAAAGCCCACGCCGTTGTCCTGCAGCGTGAAGGCCACACTGCCGTCGGGTGCCGCATCGGCCCGCACGGTGATGCAGGGCGAGGCCACCGGGCGCGAGAACTTGAGCGCATTGCCCAGCAGCTGCACCAGCAATTCCTGCAGCAACACCGGGTCGGCCTGCAGCGTGGGCAAAGTGGCATCCATGCGCCATTCCACGGCGCGCCCCGCCTCGGCAGCGGCCAGCGTGGCGCGCGCCTCGGCCACCGCGCCCGCCAGCGGCACAGGCTGCAGGCGCAGCGGAGCGCGGCTGGCGCGCACCAGGGCATGCAGCCCGTCGATCATCAGGCTCATGCGCCGGGCGGACTGGTCCATGGTGGCCAGAAAGCCCAGCGCCTCCTGCACCTCGGGGCCCTGGGCCACCTCGGGCGGCAAGTCGCCCAGCACCTCGCGCACCAGCGTGCCGTATGAGGTCACATGCCGCAGCGGCGCGCGCAGGTCGTGCGAAACGGCGCGCAAGAACTCCTCCTGCGCGGCCGCCATGTCGGCCACCTGCTGCTGGCTGCGGGCCAGTTCGCTGCGCAGTTTCTCGACGGTCTTTTGAATGTCTTCGTCGTTCATGACTCACACCCCACTGAACCTGGCACGGCATTCAGCAACGCCCCGCCTGCTCACATCGGTAGATACTGGCACGCCCCCCGCCAGTGCACCCGTGGAACTGGCTCCGCCAGGCCACCGGGTGCGTCCCCCTCCCGAAGGAGAGGGGGAAGGCGCGAAGCGCCTCAGGGGGTGCCTCCCTTCCTGGGGCGGCTCCAGTTGGCAATGCTGACTTGCTTGCCCCGCGCCACGCTCAGCGCGCCGGGCGCCGTGCTCTTGGTGATGGTGCTGCCACCGCCCACCGTGCCGCCTGCGCCGATGGTCACGGGCGCCACCAGCACGCAGTTGCTGCCCACATGCACATCGGCCTCGATCACCGTGCGGTGCTTGTTGGCGCCGTCGTAGTTGGCGGTGATGCTGCC
>CAYXSL010000019.1:0-36997 GCA_964466605.1 uncultured Verminephrobacter sp. | reverse complement strand
CAATGCCCACCACGTAGCGCACATAGCCGCCGTAGCTGGGCAGGTAGGGCACCAGTTCGACGAAGAAGGCAAACAGCGCAAAGAAGATGAAGCCCCACACAAACGGCCAGTAGGTGCTTTTGCGCTGCTTGGCGAACAGCCAGCCCGCAACGGCCAAAAGCGGCAGCGTGAGCGCCAGGCGGTAGAGGAACACGCGCAGCTCGACCTTGCGGCGCTCGGCGGCGAGCTTCTCGTAGCCGTCGGACTCCATGCGGCTGAGCTGCTCCTGCCGGGCGGCGGCGGCCTGGCGCGCATCGAGTGCGGCCTGCTGCTGGGCCTCGACCGCCTGCTGGGTCTTGCGTTCGGAGAGCTTGAGCACATCCAGCGCCTGGGTGCGCGCCAGCACCTCGGGGTCCTGGTCGGCGCGCTGCGTGGCGCTGCGCGTGGACAGCCAGTTGTTGAAGCTGTCCCTCTCGGCCTGCACCTCGCTGCGCACCTTGCTGCGCTGCAGCTGGGCCTGCTCCAGCGCGGTCTGCGCGTCCTGCTCGGCCTGGCGCGCGGCCTTGACCTCGGCACGCAGCTTGTCGGCCGCAGGCTTGTCGAGGAAGTCGTCCACCCGCAGCGGGGTCTCGACCTTGGGCAGGTCGCCCACGATGGTGCCGCCCAGGCCGATGAGGAAGCTGGCAAACACCAGCGCCACCAGCCACAGGCCCCGGCGGAACCATTTTTCGGACAAACGCAGTGATTTGCTCATGGTGACTGCTCTCCTCGATTACTACTGATTTGATAGCTAAAACCGCTTACCGGACGCGCGCAGAGGCCGTTTTTTTCAGTTTTTCAGCCCCAGTACCACCGCTGGCGCGGCCAGCTGGGTGCGCTGCAGCCAGGCCAGCACCGAGTCCACCGTCACGGTCTCGATGCGGTCCGAGAAGCGCTTCTCGTTCGGATGGTCGTCAAACGCAATGTTGGCCGAGCCGACCCGCCCGCCCATGCGCGTGAGCGGCCCGAGCTTGAGTGCCGTGGGCTCGTAGCCCTTGAACTGCAGCCAGGCCTGCGCCTGGTCGCGCGCGCGCACAGTGGTGGGCTCCATGGCCATCGCCAGGGTTTCCAGCGCCCACTGGTTGGACTGCTGGTATTTGCGCCCCCACGCGTAGCTGACCATGCTGTAAGGCTGGTGCTGCAGCGTCTTGGTGCGGCCCTTGTCCTGCAGCACGGCCAGCAGGCGCTGCTGCACCTCGGGCGTGGGCACGGCGTACACGGCCTCGTAGCGCCACAGGTCGTCCAGAAAGAATTCGCCCAGGCCCTGGCGGTACAGGTGGCCCACGGCTGTGCCACATTCGTTGAGCTTGTGCGCCACGCGCCACGGGCCCTCGGCCGTCTTGTAGGCCCAGCCCATGTGCGAATAGCGCAGGCCATATTTGGAGAGGTCCTGCCCCGCACGGGCCAGGGCCACCACCTGCGCGCCCGACCTGGCGTGCTCGGCATCGAGCGCAGCCGAGGTCTGCTCGGCCAGCTTCATGCCGCGCTCGATCACCTGCGGGGGCACGGGCTTGCGGGATTCGCAGGAGCGCCCAGCGTGGGCAGGAACGGCTGCCGCGACCGCGACAACAGCTGTCAGTACCGCGAGCCCATGGCCCATGAAACTGGCGCGACCAAGGCGAGGGATGCCGAGCGAGGGCCGCCCCGCAGTGAGGGCACCGTCCCCCTTCCCGTAGCGCCCAGCGCGTAGAGAGAAGGGGCTGAAGGCCGCGGCTCCAAGCGTGCCTGCGCACGCTTGGACGGCCTGAAGAGCTGCCGCCTTCGGCGGCCAGCACCGAGCGATGTTGCTGCTCAGGGGGTTGCACTTCATATTCACAGACGCTCGTTGTGCAGCAAGGCACGGCCGATGGCGTTGGGCACAAAGGCAATCGCCTCGCCCGCCGCCGACAGGATCACGCCCGTGCCGATCACGCTGCAGGTCACCACCGTGCCCACCGCGTAGGCCGAGCCCGCCACGCCACGGCCAACCACCTCCACACTCACCTGGGCGCCGTCGGAGGCGCGCTCCAGCAGGTACACCGTGCCCACGGCCGAGGCCTCCACCGCCCGCACCGTCAGCACCGCGCCGCCCACCGACAACGCGGCCGGCACCGCCACCACCGCACCGGCGGCGGCCGATGCGACAGATGCCGTGCCCACCACCGAGGCTACCGGCAGCATCGACAGCGCGGCAGAAGCCTCGCTTTGCGCCCGGGCCGGAGCGGCCACCACCAGCGTCGCGCACACCACACCGGCCACCAGCAGGGCACGGGACAGTCGGGTGGCGCCCCACGAAGAAAACACCGTGTTCATCATCATTCACTCCTCAAAATGCGGCCCCACCACGCACCCAGGGTGCGGGAGAAACCGGGTCGAAAACCAGAAAGAAAATTTGCCGGTACAGGCAGCGATGCGCCGCCTGCGTACATCCGATGCGATCAGTGCGCGCTGTTGCCGTTGGCGGCTGCCTGGGCCGCTTCTCGGCGGCCCTGCAGACGGGCGTCCATCAGGTCCGCCTCGTGGCGGTCGCGCAGCATCTTGGCCAGCGTGAAGGCGGTGGTGATCAGGTAGAGCCAGCTCACGCCCAGAAAGGCCTTGTAGGTCACGTTGATGTCCATGCTCAACAGGCCCCAGCCCGTGAGGCCCATGGCCACCGCAAAGCCGCCCCACACCACCAGCTTCCACAGGGGGGTGTCGCCAGCGCCCCGGCGCGCGGTGCCAGCGTTGTCCCGCACAAACTTGGCCAGCACAAACGCGGCCGAGAGGCAGAACACATAACCCATCACCATGAACGCCTGCTCCAGCTGTTCGCCGGGCAGCCACGCCAAGCCCACCGCACACAGAAAAACCGCGATGCCGAACGAGACCCACACCTGCAGCTGCCAGGCCTTGGTGTCACGCTGAACAACGATGGTAGAAGAAGACATTGCTGTGGTGCCCCGGGGGGCGTTGGTTGAACACGGGGCGAATGGTGCCCAGACGTAACTTGCGTGTCTGCATTGAACCGTAACAGTGGCTACCCGCAGCCTGACCGGTATCGTTTAGCGGTACTTTTTCTCAGTTTGGCCGCAAAAATCCGTTGTTTACGCCCTACGGATGAGCAACCCGCACCTGCGCGACACGGGCCGCCGCCCCTGCCAAAGACAATGGCAGCACCCTGCGTGGCAGCCCTGAATGCCATGCGCGCCTGCTTGTTTTGATGGACGGAGACCCACCCCATGACCAAACCCTTTGACCTCGTCGTGCACGGCGCCACCGGCTTCACCGGCCGCCTGGTGATCGAATACCTGCTGCAACGCTACCCTGCGGGCAGCGGCCTGCGTTGGGCCATGGGGGGCCGCAATGCCGACAAACTCGCCGCCGTGCGTGATGAAGTGGGCGCGCCGGCCGACACCCCGCTGGTCGTGACCGACACCAGCAACCCCGCCAGCCTGCAGGCGCTGATTGACGCCACGCGCCTGGTGCTGACCACCGTGGGCCCGTACCAGCTGTATGGCAACGAGCTCGTGGCCGCCTGCGCGAAGGCCGGTGTGGACTATGTGGACCTGTGTGGCGAGCCTGCCTGGATGCGCCAGATGATCGACGCGCACGAAGCCGCCGCCAAGGCCAGCGGCGCGCGCATCGTGTTCTCGTGCGGGTTTGACTCCATTCCGTTCGACCTGGGCGTGTTCCTGCTGCAAAAGGAATTCCGCCACCGCTTCGGCCACCCGGCGCCCCGCGTGCGCGGCCGGGTGCGCAAGATGAAGGGCACCTTCTCGGGCGGCACTGCCGCCAGCCTCAAGGCCACCATGGCCGCCGCTGCCAGCCAACCCGGCGTGCTGGACCTGCTGAAGAACCCGTTCTCGCTCACGCCCGGCTTCGAGGGGCCACGCCAGCCGTCGGGCAACAAGCCCATGGTGGACGAGGCCCTGGGTGAAGGCGTGTGGGTGGCACCGTTCGTGATGGCCGCCATCAACACCCGCAACGTGCACCGCTCCAACTTCCTGCTGCAGCACGCCTACGGCACCGACTTTGTCTACGACGAAATGCTCATCACCGGCCCCGGCGAAAAGGGCGAGGCCATCGCGAACGCGGTGGCGGGCGACAAGTCGCTGGGCTCCGACAAAGGCCCCAAGCCGGGCGAAGGCCCTTCGCGCGAAGAACGCGAGAACGGCTTCTACGACGTGCTGTTCCTGGGCACCGACGACGCAGGCCATACCCTGCGCGTGGGCGTGAAGGGCGACCGCGACCCGGGCTACGGCTCCACCTCCAAGATGATCACCGAAGCGGCCGTGTGCCTGCTGCAGGAAGCCACGGAAACACCGGGCGGCATCTGGACCACCGCTCCGGCGATGGGCGACCGGCTCATCGCGCGGCTGCAAGCGAATGCGGGGCTGAGCTTCGCGGTCGAGTCTACATAACGCCCTCTGAACTTCTTCACGGTCTGGTCCGTTTTTGCACCTTGCCAGTCCTGAAACGATCGGCTAGCGGCCTCCCCGATCCCAGAGAATGCAGGGCATGAACAATTCCCTGCGCCCCCGCGACCTCGCCCTGGCCCTGCTTGTCATCGTGGTCTGGGGCCTCAACTTCGCTGTCATCAAAGTGGGGGTGGCCGGGGTGCCGCCCCTGCTGCTGGGGGCGCTGCGCTATCTGCTCGCGGCCTTCCCGGCGCTCCTGTTTGTCAAGCCGCCCAAGGTGCCGCTGCGGCTGTACCTGCTGTACGGCATGACCATGGCCGTGGGCCAGTTTGCGCTGCTGTTCACTGCCATCCACATCGGCATGCCCTCGGGGCTGGCGTCGCTGGTGCTGCAGTCGCAGTCGTTCTTCACCCTGCTGCTGGCCGCGTGGTGGCTGCGCGAAAAATGGCAGGGCAACCAGGTGGCAGGCCTGGCGCTGGCGGGCTGCGGGCTGGTGCTGATCGGCAGCGCGCATGGCGCCTCCATGCCCCTGGCAGGGTTTGCGCTCACGGTGGCGGCAGCCGCCATGTGGGGCTGCGGCAATATCGTCACCCGCGCTGTGGGGCGGTATGGGCCCATGAATCAGTTTGCCTTCATCGTCTGGTCCAGCGTGGTGGCGCCACTGCCGTTTGTGGCGCTTTCGCTGTGGCTGGACGGGCCTGCCACGGTGTGGGCGGCCGTGCAGCACCTGTCCTTCCAATCCATGGCCGCCGTCGCTTACATCGCATGGATATCGACTCTGCTGGGCTTCGGGCTGTGGACCTACCTCATGTCGCGTTACCCCGTGAACCGCGTGGCGCCCTTCACGCTGCTGGTGCCCGTGGTGGGCCTGACCACAGGCTGGGTGGCGTTTGGCGAGCAGTTGCTGCCCGTGCACTTTGCGGGCGCCGGGCTCTTGATGGCGGGGCTGGTGGTCAACGTGTTTGGCGGCCCGGCCTGGGCGGCCATGATGGGGCGGCTGCGCGGCGCCCAGTAACCGGACAGAGGCGGAGCGCTACACCGCCAGCGGCAGCTCGGTGGTCGAGAGCACGTTGCGCAACACCATGAACGAGCGCACCTGACGCACGCCCGGCAGATAGAGCAACTGCTCTGCGTGCAGGCGGTTGAAGCTGTCGTTGTCGCGCGTGCGCACCAGCATGAAGTAGTCGAACTCGCCGGTGACCACATGGCATTCCATGCAGCCGGACACCTTGGCCGCCGCCTTTTCAAACTCGGCAAACGACTCGGGCGTGGAGCGGTCCAGCACCACCCCAATCATCACGAGCATGCCCGCACCCACCGCCTGGGGGCTGAGCAGCGCCACCACCTTGTCGATGAGCCCCAGGCGCCGGAGACGCTCCACGCGGCGCAGGCAGGCGGGCGGGCTCAGATGCACCTTGTCGGCCAGCGCGACATTGGACAACGACGCATCACGCTGCAGCTGCCGCAGGATGGCTTTGTCGGTACGGTCCAGCTCGGCAGAGACATCGGCCTGTGGTGCATTCTTGGCACGAACTTTTGTTGCGCACATAAACGATCTAAAGAAATATTTCTGGCTTCTATTTTCATTCATAAAACTTAAATGCCGAAATCTTGACAATTTTTGCAACCACTTGATGCGCGTGTTTTTCTACGATGAAGGCACTGCAAGCCCCCCGCTTGCGACTCCTCTTCACCGACCGGAACACCGCCATGAACCTGCAGAAATTTGCCCGCCACCCGCTCACCTTCGGCCCCTCGCCGATCACGCCCCTCAACCGCCTGTCGGCACACCTGGGCGGCAAGGTGCACCTGTATGCCAAACGCGAGGACTGCAACTCGGGCCTGGCCTTTGGCGGCAACAAGACGCGCAAGCTCGAATACCTCATCCCCGAAGCCATCGCAGGCGGCTACGACACACTGGTGTCGATTGGCGGCATCCAGTCCAACCAGACGCGCCAGGTGGCCGCCGTGGCCGCGCACCTGGGCATGAAGTGCGTGCTGGTGCAGGAAAACTGGGTGAACTACTCCGACGCGGTGTACGACCGCGTGGGCAACATCGAGATGAGCCGCATCATGGGCGCCGATGTGCGCCTGGACGCAGCGGGTTTTGACATCGGCATCCGCCCCAGCTGGGAACAGGCCATGGACGATGTGAAGAAGGCGGGCGGCAAGCCCTTCCCCATTCCCGCCGGTTGCTCTGAGCACCCGTACGGCGGCTTGGGCTTTGTGGGCTTTGCCGAGGAAGTGCGGCAGCAGGAAAAGGAACTGGGCTTCCAGTTCGACTACATCGTCGTGTGCTCGGTCACGGGCAGCACGCAGGCGGGCATGGTGGTGGGCTTTGCGGCCGACGGCCGGGCGCGCAAGGTGATCGGCATCGACGCATCGGCCAAGCCCGAGAAGACGCATGCGCAGATCCTGCGCATCGCCCAGAAGACCGCCAAGCTCGTCGAGCTGGGCCAGGAGATCACGGCCGAAGACGTGGTGCTGGACACCCGCTACGGCGGCCCCGAATACGGCCTGCCCAACGAAGGCACGCTCGAAGCCATCCGCCTGTGCGCGCGCCAGGAAGGGATGCTGACTGACCCGGTGTACGAAGGCAAGTCCATGCACGGAATGATCGACATGGTGCGCAAGGGCGAATTCCCCGAAGGCTCCCGCGTGCTGTATGCGCACCTGGGAGGGGTGCCGGCGTTGAACGCCTACAGCTTTCTTTTTCGCAACGGCTGATCACCCCCACGCCACGGCGCGTGAAGAGCAGGAGCGCCTGGCTCGGCTGGCCGGGCTCTCGCTGATCTGAACCGCCCCGCACAGGGGCTGGCGGCTCAGGCCGTCAGCAGCTTTTGCACCCGCTCGCGCAGCAGGTTGGGCTGCACCTCGGTCGGCGCGACGGCAGAGCCCACATTCAGCCCCACGCGGCTATAGAAGCCCCGGCGGAACGGCCGCACCATGGCGCCGCCCTTTTCAATGCGGCTGAAGTACGAGCCCCACAGGTTGGTCAGCGCCATGGGGATCACCGGAGCCTCGACACCCTCGGCCGTCGCCCGCTCGATGATCTTCATGATGCCGCCCTTGAATTCCTGCAGCTGCCCGTCCTTGGTGATGCCCCCTTCGGGGAAGATGGCGAGCAGATCGCCTTCGCGCAACACCTGGGCCGCGCGGTCAAAGGCGGCTTCGTAGGTCTTCGGGTCTTCCTTGTACGGCGCAATCGGGATGGCCTTGGCCAGGCGGAACAGCCAGCCCAGCACCGGCACGCGGAAGATGCGGTGGTCCATCACGAAGTAGATGGGGCGCGGACTGGCCGCCATGAGCAGCACGGCGTCCACAAAGCTCACGTGGTTGCACGCCAGGATGGCCGCGCCGGTGGACGGCAGGTTTTCATCACCCTGCACCTTGAAGCGGTACACGAACCGGGAAGACACCCACGCGATGAAGCGCAGCAGGTACTCGGGCACCAGCATGAAGATGTAGAACGCCACCACGGCGTTGGCCAGGCCGGTGAACAGGAAGATCTGCGGCACCGTGAAGCCCGCGCCCAGCAAGGCGCCGGCAATGAGCGAGCTGCCGATCATGAACAGCGCGTTCAGGATGTTGTTGGCCGCGATGATGCGGGCGCGGTGTGTGGGCTGGCTGCGCATCTGGATCAGCGCGTACATGGGCACGCTGTAGAGGCCCGCAAACAGGCTGAGCAGCGCCAGGTCCAGCATCACGCGCCAGTGGGCGCCCTGGGCCATGAAGGCGGCCAGGCCCATGATGTCGGAGGCTGGCAGGCTGCGCGACGCAAAGTACAGGTCGATGGAAAAGACGCTCATGCCGATGGCGCCCAGTGGCACCAGGCCGATCTCGACATGGCGGCGCGACAGCACCTCGCACAGCAGCGAGCCTACACCGATGCCGATGGAGAACACCACCAGCAGCAGCGAAGCCACCTGCTCGTTGCCATGCAGCACGTTCTTGGCCAGGCTGGGGAACTGGCTCAGAAACACCGCGCCAAAGAACCACATCCAGCTGATGCCCAGCAGCGAGCGGAACACCACGATGTTCTCGTGCGCCAGCTTGAGGTTGCGCCAGGTTTCGGTGAAGGGGTTCCAGTTGATGGTGAGGCCCGGGTCGGTGGCCGGCACCGAGGGAATGAACTGCGCCACCGCGCGTCCCGCCAGGGCCACCACCACACAGGCGACGGCCACGGTGGTGTGGCCGATGCCGGGCAACGCCACCAGCAAACCACCGGCCACATTGCCCAGCAAGATGGCTACAAACGTGCCCATCTCGACCATGCCATTGCCGCCCGTCAGTTCGCGCTCATTGAGCACCTGAGGCATGTACGCAAACTTGACCGGGCCGAACAGCGTGGAGTGCACGCCCATCAAGAAGGTGCACAGCAGCAGGATGGGGATGTTGCCCGCGATGAAGCCCACGGCCGCCACCAGCATGATGGCGATCTCCAGGTTCTTCACGAAGCGGATCATCTTCGTCTTGTCGTACTTGTCGGTCAGCTGGCCCGATGTGGCCGAGAACAGCAGGAACGGCAGGATGAACAGCGCGCCAATCACCAGCCCCGCCATCGCGGGCGGCAGCCAGTCCACACTGAGCTGGTAGGTCACCATCACCGTGAAGGCGAACTTGAAGAGGTTGTCGTTGGCCGCGCCGGAGAACTGGGTCCAGAAGAAGGGGGCAAACCGCCGCTGGCGCAGCAAGGCAAACTGGTTCGGGTGCTCGTGCGTGGGCGCGGGGGCCACGCTGGTGGAGGCGGTGTCGGGGCTCATGCGTTTCTCCTCGTTTCCGATGGGTTGGCTTGTTGGAATTTTCCGGACCTGCGCTTCATGCGCCGGATCTGCGGGCGACACCCACTGCGTGGGCGCCATTCTGCCCGGACGGCATGACCAGCGGCATCGCCGTCGCGTCACTGTGGCGCAAAGCCACCAGCGCCCCCAGTGCCGTCAGCACCGGCCAGGCGGCGCACGCCGCCAGCACATGCTTGAGGCTGTGGCCTGACACCCATCCGCCCGTGGCCTCGAACACCGAGTGGTCTGCCGCCTCCAGCAGCTTGGCCAGGGCGTACAGCACCACCACCACGCCCAGGTGCAGCGCCAGTCCGCCAACGCGGCGTGGCAGGCATGCCAGCGCCAGCACCACCAGCAGGCCGCCCAGTTGGACCACGGCCCACGGCAGCAGGTTGCCGGTGTGCACCCAAGCCCACACGGCCAGTGGCCCCGCCAGCAGCACGGCGCCTGCGGCGATCACGCCCGCCCGCGCGCTCACCCGGCTGGCCGCCGCCAGGCCCAGCAGCCCCGCAAAGGGCAGCACCATGCCCAGACGGTCCCACCGCAGGCTCGTGTCCTGCGGCTGCCAGTGGTACAGCGCCGAGCCTGCGGCAGTGCACAGCAGCCCGCCAAAGAACAGGGCAGCCAGCGCACGGGAGGTGACGTCCAGCGCGGCCGGCGGCACACGGCGCAGCACCCACCAACCCCATGCACCTGCCAAGGCAAAGGCCAAGTTGCTCAACACATCCAACGCACAAGGGATGCCCCACAGCGTGCGCTGGTCGGCAAAGTCATGCTGGTGCGCACTGGCGGGCAGCGCGGGGCCGAACAACGCCAGGGCGAGCAGCGCAGCCGCGCCCAGCACCAGGCCGGTTTCGGCACCCGACAGTCGCGACAGCGTTGCCAGGCCGCGCGCACGAGGGGGAGTCACAGGGGAAGAAGACATCACACACACCGTAGAAAGTGAACGATGCCGCGCAGTGTGGGTAGCGGCGCCATCGGCGGCCTCAAAAAGTCGCGCAAGGTGCTACCCACGCACCTTCGGGTATTGATAATTGATACCCAGGAGCCCCCTCACCATGAGCACGACCGCCGACCTCGTCACCGCCCTCAAAAAAGAACTCAAGACCGCGCAGATGACCTATGCCGATCTGGCGCAGGCGCTGGGCATGGCCGAGTCCAGCGTCAAGCGCATGCTGGCCAAGGGCGACATGCCGCTGTCGCGCATCGACGCCATCTGCCGCGCGCTGGCGCTGGACTTTGCCGACCTGGCCCGGCGCGTGGCCGACGAGCAGCCCTTGCTGAAAGAGCTGACCCACGAGCAGGAAAAGGCCGTGGTGGCCGACAAGAAGCTGCTGCTGATGGCGATCTGTGTGCTGAGCCAGTGGACGCTGGAGCAGGTAACGGGCTACTACCGCCTGACGGACGCCGAAGGCATCAAGTACCTGGCGCAGCTCGACCGCATCGGCATCATCGAGCTGCGGCCGCTCAACCGCTACCGCCTCAAGCTGGCCAAGACCTTCCGCTGGCGCCCACATGGCCCGGTGATGAACTACTTCCGCGACCACGCGCTGCTGGACTACTTTGCAGGCGGCTTTGATGGCCCGGGCGAAGGCGTGCTGCTGGTGCACGGCAACATCAGCCGCAGCCTTGCGCCCGCGTTCATGGAGCGCATGCAGCGCGTGGCGCAGGACTTTGCCCAGCAGCACCTGGCCGACCAGAAGCTGCCCGACCGCGAGCGCGAGGGCTACACCCTGCTGCTGGCGATGCGCAGCTGGGAGTTCGAGGCGTTTGCCAGCATGCGGCGGTAAGCCTCCCGCCGATTTCGCAGTTACCCGCAATCGACGGCCGTCGCTGCAAGCCAACTCCGGCCCTTGGTTGAGCGCAGCGGCCGCCTGACAGGTGCAGGGACAGGCCGCAGCGCCATGAATCAGCCTCCATTTACTATTATTTTGATAGCTGCCAGCGTTTGAATTACCTGCGCTTGGGGCTAAAAACGCCTCAAAACCCCTGCTTGCGCCCGCCAAGAGATGGCTTGACGCTTTAAAAAGAAATAACTATTCTTTAAATTGCAAAATCAACTAATTTAAGAATAGTCAAATGAAAACCACCCGCCAGCAGCAAGACGCCACGCGCCGCCAGATCGTGGCCAGCGCGGTGGATCTCATGACCCGCCAGGGCTTTGACGGCACAACGATGAAAGACATCGCACGCGCCGCCGGCATTGGCGACGCCACGATCTACAAATACTTCCCCACCAAGGACCGCATCGTTCTGGGCTACCTGGACGATGTGGCCCACCAGGCGCTGGCCGACACGCTGCAGACGCCGGGCTTTGCGGGCTACGCCCTGCAAGAAAAGCTGCAGCGCCTGACCGATGCCGTGCTGGAGCGCCTGCTGGCCGACCGCGAGTTTGTGGCCCAGGTGCGCAGCCTGGCGCGGCGCTCACCGCTGTCGATGCTGGCCGAGCCGCTGGCTGCGCGCCAGAGCCTGCGCGAGGCGGTGGCAAGCTTTCTGGAGGCGGCCGAGGCCAGCGGCGAGATCGAGCCCTGCGACTTCAAGGGCCTGGCAGGCAGCCTTTACACCGACTACCTCGCAGGCGTGGTGACGTACTGGCTGGCCGACACCTCCGACGAATTTGCCGACACCACGCAGCTGGTGGACCTGTCGCTGGGTGTGCTGGTGCAGGCGCTGCGCGGCGGACTGGTCAACCGCGTGCTGCAACTGGGTGGCTTTGTGCTGCGCAGCCAGATGGCCCGCATGGTGCAGCACGGCAGCGGCCTGATGGGCATGCTGCACATGGCCCAGCAAGCCATGGCCAGCGCGCCCGCAGCACGGACATCGCAGCCCCCTGCCGGTAAGGCAGCGGCCGAAGGCCTCGCCCCCAAAACTGCGCAGCCTGCGCGTGCACCCCGCAAACCCCGGGCGGCCACCGGCCCCACGGAGGCCCCCACCGCCCCGCGCCCCGCCACGCCCCGCAAAAGAAAGAGCGCCCCATGAATGCGTCCTCTGCCCTCGCCGCCCCCACCACCGCGCGCGCAACCCAGGTGCCGCCCGGCACGGCCATCCACGCCACGCTGCCCGGGGCCGATTTTTTTGATGCCTACGAAGTGGCCGACCGGCACCCCGCGCGCTCAGCCCTGCAGTCGTGGCTGGACGTGGCGGCCCGCACCCCGGCGTGGACACGCGCCCTCATGTTCGTGCGCAACAAGGCCGTGCGCCTGGTGGGCCTGAAGGACCTGGGCCAGCTGGATGACGGCCACCCGCCCGCCAGCGGCCGATCCCTGCGCGACGCGCGCAGCTACCGCGTGGGCGACCGCGTGGGCATCTTCCGCATCCGGCACCTGAGCGACACCGAGGTGGTGATGGGCCAGGACGACAAGCACCTGGACGTGCAGGTGTCCATCTGCAAACAGCCCGCCGCCCCCGGCACCGCGCCCCGCGTGGTGCTGAGCACGGTGGTGCACATCCACAACAAGCTGGGCCATGCGTACATGGCGGTGATCACGCCGATCCACCGCGTGATTGCACGCGGCACGGCGCAGCGCCTGGCAGACCATGGCCCAAACTGACGCAAACGCACCCCGCACCGGCAAGCTGGCGCGCAGCGCCATCACGGGGCTCGCTGCTGCGCGCATCGGCATGGCCGAGCTGGGACACCGCACGCGCAAGCGCTCGGCCCAGGCGCAGGCAGAGCACGAGGCAGCGCTGGGCCGCATTTTGTTTGGTGCGCTGGGGCAGCTGCGCGGCTCCGCGCTCAAGGTGTCGCAGCTGCTCAGCATGCACCCGGGCCTGCTGCCCGACGGCGTGCGCAGCGAACTGGCACGCGCCCACCACCAGGCCCCGCCGCTCAACCGCGCGCTGGTGGGACGCGTGTTCCGCCAGGCTTTCGGGCAAGAGCCGGAGGCGCTGTTCGACCAGTTCGAGCCCACCGCGTTTGCCGCCGCCAGCCTGGGCCAGGTGCACCGCGCGCAACTTGCTGGCCACGGCACGGTGGCCGTGAAGGTGCAATACCCCGGCATTGCCGCCACCATTGCCAGCGACATGCAGCTGATGCGCGCCGCGCTGCGCGCACTGGCCCACACCGACATGCCGCTGCCCACCGATGCCGTGCTGGACAGCGTGATGACCGAGATCGAGGCCACCCTGCTGCGCGAGGTGGACTACCTGCAGGAGGCCGAACAGCTGCAATGGTTTGCCCAGCATGCCGCGCAGCCGGGCGTGGTGATGGCGCAGCCCATCCTCTCGCACACGCGCGCCCAGGTGCTCACGCAGCAGTTTGTGCCCGGGCTGCCGTTGCAAGCCTGGCTGGCCACACAGCCACCGCAGGCACTGCGCGACCAAGCCGGGCAGCACCTGTGGGACTGGTTCATGCACTGCATCTTTGTGCTGGGGCGGGTACATGCCGACCCGCACCCGGGCAACTTTCTGTTCGCGCCCGATGGCACGGTGGGTGTGCTGGACTTTGGCTGCACGCGCGCCCTGCCCAGCGCATTCCGTGCGCAGGTGGTGCAGGCATGGTCTGCCCTGCTGCGCGCCCCTACCGACTCCACGCGCAACGCACAGGTGCTGCAGGCCTACCAGGCGCTGGGGCTCTTGCGCAAGGACTTGACCGTGCAGGCCTACACCACTGAACTCGCCCCCGCGCTGGCCGAGATGCAGGCCTGGCAGATCGAGCCCTTCACCCAGCCGGTGTTTGACTTTGGCACCAAAACACCGCCGCCCATCACCCCCAGCCAGCACCAGCGCGTGCTGGGCCAGCACCTCGCACAGATCCCCGGCGAGATGCCCGCGTTCGAACGCATGTGGATGGGGCTTATGCACCTGCTGACGCGGCTGGGTGCCCGGGTGCACACCCGCGCCCACAAGGCGCTGGCCGTTCACCCATGACAAACACCGCGAACACCGCGTTGACCCTGGCGGCCGCCGGGCTGGCCCTGGTGGGTGTGGCGCACTCGGTGCTGGGAGAGCTTCTACTGTTTCGCAGGCTGCGTACGCAGGGCCGCCAGACGGCGGGGCGCGCGGAGGTTGGCACGGCGCAGCAGTTGCTGCACGCCCCGCACCTGCGCATTCTGTGGGGCACCTGGCATGTGGCCTCGGTACTGTGCTGGGCACTGAGCGCCCTGCTCTGGCGCCTGGGCACCGCACCTTGGGACGCGGCCCTGGGCGCCTGGGCCGCCGACGCCGTGGGCATTGCCACCCTGGCCAGTGGCATGCTGGTGTTCTTTGCCACGCATGGCAGACACCCGGCGTGGTGCGCGTTGCTGGTGATTGCGACGCTGGTGTGGTGGCGCTGAAGCAAGCCATCGCGGGCGGATGGATGGGAGACGCCGACGCCGGATGCCTGAGCAGGCGTGACAAAAATCACACGGCAACCGTTTGCCTCCGAAGTCGGCAACACAACTTCACAAAGCTTCGCAATTGACCTACACCGGCTTGACGCAGCGTGCGCACCATGAAGTCTCCGGTTCCGCAAGGAATCACATCTGAGGAGAACCTTATGGCCCGCAAAGCACTTGCCGCTGTGTCCATCGCACTGCTGTCGCTGGGCGCCGCGAGCGCGGCGCAGGCGCAGACCAGCGCCACCGTTGTCATCCAGGCAGGTACGCCCGTCTACCAGCAACCCGCCCCGGTGCGCGTGCAGTACCAGGCGCCGCCCCCACCCCGCTACGAGGTGGCGCCGCACCCGCGCCGCGGCATGGTGTGGGTGCCCGGCCACTGGGAATGGCGTGGCCACCGCCATGTGTGGATGCAGGGCTACTGGGTGAAGGCCCGCCCCGGCTACCACTACCGCGAGCCCCGCTGGGTGGAACACGGCGGCCGCTGGAACATGCAGCCCGGCGGCTGGGACCGTGATGGCGATGGCATCCCCAACCGCCGCGACCGGGACCGTGACGGAGACGGCGTGCCCAACCGCTACGACCAGCGCCCGGACAACCCCTACCGCCGCTGATCCACCCCGGTGGGACCGCTGCGCGCGCCGACAGGCAATGGGCAGTCCGACTGACAGACGCGCCACCACCCACCGGCCACGATGAGGCCACAGACGCAACACCCGGCCCGACGCAGGCAGTGCCTGCGGTCGGCCAGACACGACAAGGAGTTCACCATGACCCACGCCACTTTCTTGCGCAACACCTTCACTGCAGCGGCCCTGTCCGTGACAGCGCTGACGGCGCTGACAGGGGCCATCACACCGGCACAGGCCGCCACGCAAGCCACTGTCATCGTGCAGTCGGGCCCACAGCAGGGCATCGTCATTCCAGCACCCCCGCCACCCCGCCGCGAAGCCGTTCCGCACGCCCGCAAGGGACAGGTGTGGGTGCCTGGCTACTGGGACTGGCGGGGCCACCGCCATGTGTGGGTGGCAGGCCACTTTGAAAAGGTGCGACCAGGCTACCGCTATCGCACACCCCACTGGGAGCAGCGCGACGGGCGCTGGGAACTGCACCGGGGCGGCTGGGACCGCGATGGCGACGGCATTGCCAACCGCAATGACCGCGACCGTGACGGCGACGGCGTGCCCAACCGCCGCGACCACCAGCCGGACAACCCGCGCCGCAACTGATCGTTGATCGACGCTCCGCTGGCTAGCCAGGGCGCCAGGCCCTGTGCATTTATCGCAGGTGCAACACCGCCTGCCCCAGCCGTGGAAAGTCGGCCACCACCTCGGCCCCCGGCGCCACCAGCACGGTGCCGGTGCATGACCCGGTGGTGACCCAGTGCCCCGCGCGCAGCCCGCCCAGGCTGCGCGCGCCTTCGTTGGCCAGCCACACCAGCAGCCGCAGCGGGTCGCCCGCCGGGTTGCCCCAGGTGGCATGTTGCACGGCCACGGCCCCGTTCACCGACAAAGTCACCGCTTGCGCCAGGGGCTGTAAGGTGGCCATATCGTGGGTGCCAGCCCCCACAACCAGCGCCCCGTGGCACGCCTGGTCGGCCAGGCGGCTCCACTCGCCCTGCTGCGCCCAGGCAGCAAAGCGGGTGTCGCACACCTCGATGGCGGCCCGCACCGACGCCACAGCCGCCAGCACTTCGGCGGCGCTGTAGGGAGTGGCGCGGGCGGGCAGGTCGGCCCCCAGTTCGTAGACCCATTCCGCCTCCACACCCATCACCGCAAAACCAGATGCAGCCAGCAACACGGGCTCGCCCGCTGCAGCCACCCACACCGAATCCCGGGTGAGCGCGGCGCGTGCCGGTTGCGCCTGGGGCGACGCAGCGCCGACCTTCCAGCCAGCGATGGGTCCGCGTGCACGCACCACCGCGTCTTGCACGGCATAGGCCTCGGTGGCATCGCGCGGGCGCAGCCCTGCGGGAAAGTCCAGCGGGCGGGGCGTGCGCCCTTCCCGGGCCAGGGTGATGACGGCGGCGCTGGCGACAGGGTCCAAAGCGGTGGGGGACATGGCAAAAACTCTCCGCAGAGCAACGGGTCGGCGGGATTATCGGCGCCCCCCTCACCGGCGGCCCCGCCCGCTGCATCAGCAACGATTGCGCCCCATTAGCCGCCGCAGTTGATCCGGCGCACAGGCTTGCCCCCTAGAATCGGCCTCGCAGGAGAGCACGGCAGGCACAGGCCACCGCTGCACCGAAGGCGCAAACTCCCATACACGCTCAGGTCCCGTACTGCACCATTCATCAAAGCCGTCTGGAGAGCCGCCACGCCACGTGGCGCACCGAAGGAGCAAACCGCAGCCCGGGTGGGTGGCGGTGAATCTCTCAGGTACCAAGGACAGGGGGAGCGGCAGCTTGGACATTCATGCGCCAACTGTTAGCTATTGATTTCATAGCTACCAGCGTATGTTGTTCTAGCGCCAGAGCCCAGAAAGGCTTTGAAAATCATGCGCGTGATCGTTTTGGGCGCCGGCTTGCTCGGCGTGACTTCGGCTTATTTCCTGCAACAACTTGGCCATGACGTGACCGTCATCGACCGCCAGGGTGCGCCCGGCGCCGAGACCAGCTTTGCCAACGGTGGCCAGATCTCGGTGAGCCATGCCGAGCCCTGGGCCAACCCCAGCGCACCGCTCAAGGTGCTGCAATGGCTAGGCAAAGAAGATGCGCCCCTGCTGTTCCGCATCCGCGCCGACATGCGACAGTGGCTGTGGGGCCTGTCCTTCCTGCGCAACTGCACCCCGGCGCGCACGCGCCACAACATCGAGCAGATCGTCCGCCTGGGCACCTACAGCCGCGACACATTGCAGCAGCTGCGCGCAGCCACCGGCATCCAGTACGACCAGCGCACGCAGGGCATCCTGCACTTCTATACCAACGCCAAGGAATTCGACGGTGCCCTGGGCCCGGCCGAGCAGATGCGCGCCCTGGGCTGCGAGCGCCAGGTCATCAGCGCCGATGAGGCCGTGCGCATCGAGCCCGCGCTGGCCCACATCCGCCCACAGCTGGCGGGCGCCACCTACACGGCCGAAGACGAGTCCGGTGACGCCAATCAGTTCACGCGTGAACTGGCCAGGTTGTGTGAGGCGGCAGGTGTGCAGTTCCGCATGGGGCACCACATCACCGCGCTGCGCGAGCTAGGTGGCAGCATCGACCATGTGGAAGTGACCACCGCCGAAGGCCGCTTCGAGCGCGTGCGCGGCGATGCGTTTGTGCTGGCCATGGGCTCGTTCAGCCCGCTGCTGGCGCAGCCGCTGGGCATCCGCCTGCCGATCTACCCGGCCAAGGGCTACTCGGTGACCATGCCAGTCAAGGACGCCAGCATGGCGCACCAGGTGAGCCTGACGGACGATGAGTACAAGCTTGTGTTCTCGCGCTACACCAGCGAGCGGGGTGGTGACAGGTTACGCATTGCGGGCACTGCCGAGCTCAACGGCTATGACCGCCACCTGAACCAGGTGCGCTGCGACGCCATCGTGCGGCGCGTGGAGCAACTCTTCCCCGGCGCGGGCGACACCACCCAAGCGCAGTTCTGGACCGGCCTGCGCCCCGCCACCCCCAGCAACGTGCCACTGATCGGCAAGACCAAGCTGGCCAACCTGTTTCTCAACACCGGTCATGGCACGCTGGGCTGGACGCATGCCTGCGGGTCCGGCAAGTCGGTTGCACGCATCGTGAGCGGCCTGGCGCCCGAGGTGGAATTTGCGTTCACCGGCAATACCCCTGGCACCGCAGGGAGTGGCCGCCTGGCTTGCGCCAGCGCTGGACATCGGATCGGCAACAACGCATGACCGACCAGCCACTGTTTACACAGACACAGCCTGGGCGCAGGGCTGGACCCACACGCTAGCGCAAGTAACGGGCCAACGGGCAAAGTGGGCCCATGGGCCCGTTGCCCTGCAGCCGGATCGACTGGGTGCGTGGCCTCAGAAGGTACAAATGAATCCAGCGTGCCAGAGCAGACCGCCAAAACACCTCCGATCAAGGCGCTCAGCGCAGCCACAGCCTGGGCTATGGCGAGCATTTGCAACGATGAACGGGAGCGTTTGGGCGGGATGAGCGGGCCTGCGGGGTTCTTTCACACCCTCTCAGTGGCCCCCGCCGAGGTAAGCGGCCTTCACGGCAGGGTCGTCGCGCAGGCGATCTGCAGGGCCTTGGACGGAAATACGGCCGTTCTCCAGCACATAGCCATAGTCCGCCACCGCAAGCGCGGCCGCTGCAAACTGCTCGACCAGCAGCATCGTGACCCCCTGGGCCTTGAGGCGTTCAATGATGCGGAACACCTCGGCGACCAGAATGGGGGCGAGTCCCATGGAGGGTTCATCCAGCAGCACGACCTCCGGGTTGAGCATGATGGCGCGGGCCATGGCCAGCATCTGCTGCTCTCCCCCCGACAGCGTGCCAGCCAACTGGTTGCGACGCTCCTTGAGGCGCGGGAACAGCTCCAGCGCCCGCTCCAGATCCCCGGACACATCACCCCGGGGGCGACTGCCCGTCAGCCGGGGAAAAGCGCCCAGGGTGAGGTTGTCGGTCACCGTCATGGTGGCAAAAACGCGCCGCCCTTCGGGGGAGTGGGCCAAACCCAGCTTGGCGATGGCGTAGGCCTCCTGCCCGTCGATGCGTTTGCCGTTGAGCGTGATCTCGCCCGCAGTCGGCGCGATCATGCCACTCACCGCACGCATGGTGGTGGTCTTGCCGGCGCCGTTGGAGCCGATCAGGGTCACGACTTTGCCCTTGGGCACTTCGATGGAGATGCCGTGAAGCACCTGTACCTTGCCGTAGCCGGCCGAAAGATTCTGGATGGTCAGCATGTGTTGTGCGTCTTGTATCTTCGTTTCTTTGGGCATCGGGCTCAGGCGGGCTGGGCGATGATGGTCTCCGCACCACCGCCCAGGTAGGCCTCAATGACCTTGGCATCGGCCTGCACCTCTGCGGGCCTGCCTTCTGCAATCTTCTGACCAAAATCCAGAACCGACACCGTGTCGCAGATGCTCATCACCACATCCATATGGTGCTCGATCAGGATCACGGTCACGCCGTGGTCGCGGATCTTCTTGATGATGGAGATCAACTCCACGATGTCGGGGGCCGTCAGGCCGGCCGCAGGCTCATCCAGCAACAGCAACTGCGGATCGAGCGCCAGGGCCCGCGCAATCTCCAGCAAACGCTGCTTGCCATAGGGCAGGTTGCGCGCCTCTTCCACGGCCAGGTCTTCCAGGCCCACAAATCGCAGCAACCCCATGCCGCGGGTAATGGCGGCATTGTTTTCGCGCCGATACCGCCCCGTATGCACGGCGACATCAAACAGGTTGCTATCGAAGCTGTGGTGCAGGCCCACCTGTACGTTTTGCAGAGCGGTCATTTCGCCAAACAGCTGCACATTCTGGAAGGTGCGCGCAATGCCCGACAAGGCGATGTCAGACGAGGTGCGACCCACCACAGAGTGGCCTCCAAACTGGATCGAACCAGCCGTCGGCACGTAGATGCCGGTAAGCACGTTCATCATGGTGCTCTTGCCTGAGCCGTTGGGACCGATGAGCCCGTGAATGGTGCCCCGCTGGATGCTCAGGTTCACATTGTTCAGTGCCTTGAGGCCACCAAACTGCATGAGGACGCCCTGGGCTTCCAGCAGTTGTGCGGACCCACCGCCCATGGCAGCCGTGGACACGGCATCCACCTGCGACGAACCGACCGGCTGCACGGGAATTTCGGGAGGTGCCGTACGCATGTTGAGCGCGTTGCGGACAAAACCCACAATGCCGTCCTGCAGGTAGTACACAACAAACAGCATGATCACGCCGAAGATCGACAGCCGCCAGTCGGTCATCGTCTGCAACCAGAACGACAGCCCCGCCAGGGCAATGCTGCCCACCACCGGGATCGCCATTTGTGCCAGGGTGGAGCGCCCGCGCTGGATGGCAACGACCGCGGTGATGGCCACCAAGATGGCCAGCCCCACCGACACGTAGCGGAACAGTTCCACGTCATCGAGCAGCTTGGGCAGCAGCACGATGATGGCTGCGCCCACCAGCGAGCCGATCCGGCTCTTGCGTCCGCCCATGATCACCGCCAGCAGGAACAACACCGTGAGCTCGAAGTTGTACGAGTTGGGCGAGATGTATTGCTCGGAATACGAATAGAGGCAGCCCGCCAGCCCGGCAAAACCAGCGCTGATCACGAACGCGTACACCTTGTAGCGATACACCGACACCCCCATGCAATCGGACGCTACGGGGCTGCCACGCAGCGCCTCGAAGGCCCGTCCCAGGTGAGAGCGCAGAATACGGTGCGACACGATGAGCGAGAGCACCATCATGGTGGCCACCAGCCAGAAGTATTCGCGCTTGGCCAGCTGGAATCCGCCAATCTCAGGCTTGTCCAGCTTGATGCCTATGGGGCCTTCGGTCAGAAAACTCATCTCGTTGATAAGGATCTGAATGATGGTGCCGAAGGCCAGCGTCACCATCGCCAGGTAAGGTCCCGAAACGCGCAGGGCCGGCAGCGCCAGCAGCGCACCAAAGCCCGCCGTCAGCACAATGGCTGCCGGAATCGTGACCCAGATGGGTGCAGCCAGCTTGAACACCAGCACACCCGCCGTGTACGAGCCCAGCCCAAACAGACCGGCATGGCCCAGCGACACTTGCCCCGTGTAGCCCACCACGATATCGAGACCAAAGAGCACGATCGCGTAGATCATGATGGTCTCCAGCAAGTGGATGTAGTACGGGTTGCTGACGACGGAGGGGAACGCCAGCAGTGCGGCGAAAGCCGCGATGGACAACACCAGGCGCAACACCTTGGTGCTGTTGGGTGTTGGCGATGCGGGGCGCTGCGGACTGCCAGAGCCCGCCGGGGAGGAAGTAGAGAGTACAGCCACTTTGTCAGACCTTCTTGATCACAGATTTGCCGAAAATGCCCTGCGGCCGCACGGCCAGCACAATCAGCAGCAACACCAGGCCCGGAACATCCTTGTAGCCGGTGCTGAGATAGAACCCTGTCGTGGTCTCTGCCACGCCCAGGATGATGCCGCCCACCACAATGCCCAGGCCACTGGTCAAGCCACCAATGATGGCAACGGCAAAGGCCTTGAGCCCCAGCACCGCACCCATCGTAGCGCCCGTCAGTGTCAGCGGCGCAATCAGTACGCCCGCGAAACCAGCCGTCAGCGACGACAGTGCATACGAAAAGGTAATCACCAGACCGGTGTTGATGCCCATCAGCTTGGCGGCGTCGCGGTCATTGAAGGTCGCCACCACCGCTTTGCCGTAGATGGAACGGCGGTTGAACAACTCCACCGCCAGCATCATGGCCAGCGCACCACAAACCACCAGCACCTCCATGGGCAAGATGTTGGCCCCCATGAACTGGAACGGAGCCTCTGGCAGTGGTGATGGGAACTTCAGATCATCACGGCCCCACACGTTTTCAGCCACGTTCTTGAAAATGATGCCCAGCGCAATCGTGGACATGATCCAGCCGAACTCTGACTTGATCTTGATGGCGGGCCGAACGCCGATGCGCTCCACCACGGCCCCCTGCACGGCACCAAACAGGCACACCAGCGGGATCATGAGCCAGTAGTTGACACCCAGGCCCACGAGCGTCAGGCCGACCAGCGCGCCGAGCATCAGGGCGTCGCCCTGTCCGAAGTTCAAGGTGTCCGAGGTGGCGAAAGTGAGCTGATAGCCGAATGCGATGACGGCATAGATCATGCCCAGGGCAATGCCGCTGAAGACGAGTTGGGTAAAAATTTGCATGCGGGGAGCCCTCGCGTACGGGTCTGTCGGATGGCGTTGAAATTGTCAGAAAACAAAAAAATACCGCTGCCGGGTGTTTCCGGCAGCGGCAACCGGACAAGTTCCGCTTACTTCTTGATGCGGACTTCAGAAGCCTTCTTCTGGTCTTCAGGGTAGGCATACACCACACGCTGCCCCTTCACCTCGCCAAACACGGGGATGTTGGCGGTGATGGCTTCGTGGTCGGTCTTGGAGAACGGTTTGACGTAGGTGGTGACAACGCCTTCCACCGGGGCCTTCAGGTCTTCCAAGGCAGCCTTGACCTTGGGGCCATCGGTGCTACCCGCTTGCTTGATCGCGGCAGCCAGCAGGTACACGGAGTCGTAGCCCTGTGCAGCAGACACGGGAGAATCAATGCGGCTGTTCTTCGGGTTGAAGGTTTTCAGGTAGCTCACGATGAACGCCTGGCGCTTGGGCGTGGTGGGTTCCTGCACAAAGGTTTGCGGCATGCGCGCACCCTCACCGCCAGGGCCTGCGTTGTCGATGTAGTTGGCCATGGACAGGGTCCAGCTGCCCACCATCGGCACCTTCCAGCCCAGCTTGGTCATGCCATTGGCGATCTGCGCCAGTTCGGGGCCAATGCCGTAGGTCAGGATCGCCTCAGCACCCGCAGCCTTGGCCTTGAGCAACTGGGCGGTCATGTCGACGTCCTTGATGTTGAACTTCTCGACCGCAACCGGTGTGACACCCTTGGCAGTCAATGCCTTTTCCAGATCTTCGCGCCCGAGCTGGCCATAGTTGGTGGAGTCCGCCAGGATGGCTACTTTCTTAAAGCCGCGGCGAGTCACTGCTTCTTCCACAATCATGGGCGCCTGGATGCTGTCGTGCGCAGCATTGCGGAACACGTAGTTCTCTGGCTCTTTCTCGAACTGCTTGGTGATGATGGAGCCGGTGGCCACGTTGTTCATGACCGGAATCTTGGCCTCCTGGAAGAAGCGCTGCGAGGCCAATGCCACACCGGTGTTGATGTAGCCGACCACGGCCACCACGCGCTCCTTGTTCACCAGCTCCTGGGCAATCTGTACTCCGCGCTCGTTTTTGGCTTCGTCGTCGCGTTCGACCAATTGCAGCGGACGGCCGAGCACGCCGCCGGCCTTGTTGATTTCATCAGCGGCCAGGCGCACACCATCGCGCATGCTGACCCCCATCGAGGACGATCCGCCAGTGAAAGGACCATTCACTCCGATCTTGATGGGGTCTGCAGCGAAGGCAGCAGTGGACAGTGCAACTGCACCAGCGAGGGCGGCGAGCTTGAAGGCGAATTTCATGGGATGTCTCCTTTGTATGAACTATTCGGGCCTGACGTAACAAACACAGGTTGCGCGGCTGCCCCGTACGATAGTGAATCCCCCTTTGTGCGACCGACAGTGGAAACCCTTAAGTGCCCGGTTTTTACTGACATATCGCTGACCCCCACACAAATGTCCTATCGCCACAGGTTCTTACAATGTCCCGTTGATCAACACCCAAGGGCGCACTGGGCGCCCTTTGTATGGAAATAGCAATACTGTTCGCCCTCATCTGTTTGAACGGCCTTTTCGCCATGTCAGAGATCGCTCTGGTCACGGCCCGCAAGGTCCGGCTGCAGAAGCTGATTGATGAGGGCGATAGCGGCGCCGCAGCTGCCGTGAAGCTGGGCGAAGACCCCACGCGTTTTCTGTCCACCATCCAGATCGGCATCACGTCGATCGGCGTGTTGAACGGTATCGTGGGCGAGGCCGCACTGGCCGCGCCGCTGGCCGCGTGGCTGGAATCGCTAGGAGTACCACGCCCCTACGGCAACTACGCGGCCACCGGCCTCGTGGTGGTGCTGATCACCTATTTCTCCATCGTGGTGGGCGAACTGGTGCCCAAGCGTATCGGCCAGTCCCACCCGGAGACCTTTGCGCGCCTGGTGGCCCGACCCATCAACTTTCTGGCCGTGGCCACCAAGCCGTTTGTGCTGCTGCTGTCCACCTCCACCCGCACCTTGCTGCGCCTCATGGGCGTGAAGGAAACCAGCGGCAGCCCCGTGACAGAAGAAGAGATCCACGCCATGCTGGTCGAGGGCACCACCGCCGGTGTGATCGAGTCGCACGAGCACACCATGGTGCGCAACGTGTTCCGGCTGGACGACCGCCAGATCGGCTCGCTGATGGTTCCGCGCGGAGACGTGGTGTGCCTGGATGTCGACGCATCGTTTGACGACAACCTCCAATGCATCGAAGCGTCCGACCACGCACGCTTTCCGGTGGTGCGCGGTGGCATGGACAACATTCTGGGCGTGATCAATGCGCGCCAGTGGCTGTCCCGGACCTTGCGCGACAAGGCGCGTGGCAGCCTGGCCGACCAGCCGCTGCAGACGGCACTGTATGTGCCCGAGACCATCACGGGCATGGAGCTGCTGGACAACTTCCGTCTGTCGGATGTGCACATGGCGTTTGTGATCGACGAGTACGGCGAAGTGCAGGGCATCGTCACCCTGCAGGACCTGATCGAGGCGATCACGGGCGAGTTCCAGCCGCGCGACCCTGAAACATCGTGGGCACTGCAGCGCGAAGACGGCAGCTGGCTGCTGGACGGCCACATCCCCGTGCCCGAGCTGAAAGACCGCCTGAACCTGGACGCCGTGCCCGAGGAAGAGCGCGGCCGCTACCACACGCTCAGCGGCATGATCATGCTGCTGACGGGCCGCCTGCCCAAGGTGACCGACACGGTGCAGTGGGAAGACTGGAAGCTCGAAGTGGTGGACATGGATGGCAAGACCATCGACAAGATCCTGGCCACCCGCCTCACGCCCGAAGAAAAGGCCGCTGCCGAGGACAGCCCGGCCCTCTGATCCCAGCCCCTGCGCTCAGCCCTGGGGACCGCTGTCCACAAACACGGTGAGCACCCCGGTGTAGCCATACAGGTGGTGGTGGGCGATCTCGCCGCCCGCAAAAAAACCGGCCAGCGGCACATCGCCCAGCGCATGGCGCACGATCTGCAGCTCGGCGCTGGGCCCGCCAAAATGCGGGCCGCCCCGGCCCGAGCAACTCACATAGATCGCGCCACAGATGCGCCGCCCCGTCTGGGGCAGCACCCCCGTGCCGGGTGTTCCGGGCGCCGGGGCGGGGCCGCCCCGCGCCTCGGATGACGATTCCAGCGGCGCAGGTTCCATTTCCTCGGGCGACAGCTCCTCGCGGATTTCGGCGCATATACGCATGAGGTCGGCACGCGCCGCCGCCACGTTGCGCTGGCAGAACGAGAGGTGCATGCCTGGCTCCACCTGGTCGGCCAGGGCCACGCCCCGGCGGCTGCCGTCGAGCCCCACGATGTGGCGCACGCGCGTGTCGGTGCCAAAGTGGCCCGTGCGGCGCTGGCCCTGGGGTTGTTCGCCCGCACTCACCAGCCCGGCCAGCGTGGCGCGCACCTTGCGCAGCGCGGGCTGCGGGTCGCCGCCGTCGAGCGACACCTGCAGCGTATCGAGCAGCACATCGAGCGCGGGCTCGCCATCGAGCGCGAGCACCACGTTGTCCTGCGCAGCGGTGATGGCGTGCAGCGCCCCCACGGGCTGACAGCCCTGCGTGACGCGCGACACCAGCGCCACCCTGGCATCAAACGCCACGCCCGACAGGCCGCCGTCGAACACCCCGCTGGCACCGCCCTGCCCGGCCATGTTGCCGTCGCCGCCCACGGCGAACTGCACGCTGGCCGTGCGGCTGGCACAGAGGCCGCCAAACAGGTAGCCAGACTCGGTGCGCGCGGCCATCTCGGCCAGCAGTTCAGCCAGCTCGGGTGTGTGGCCATCGGCATGCACCAAGGCCGTGTGCGCCACAAAACCGGTGCCGGGGCGGGGCGCATGCGTAGGCAGCGGCGCCACGCCCGAGAACACGCGGTACTGGTCGGCGGGCACATCCAGCAGCATCACCGACAGCGCGGGTTCGTCAAAGTACTCGGCGTTGTTGGCCGATACCCCCACGCCCACGGTGCCGCTCCAGTCGGTCACCTCGGGCAGTTCGGCGCTCAGGTGGTCGAGCAGGGCCTGGGCATCGCTCGCGTAATGGTCGGTGATGTAGAGCAGGCCCAGCGTGGGCGTTGTCGCATAGTCGGGCAGCGCCATCTGGGCGCGCAGCTGCGCCAGCACCAGCGCGGCTGCCATGCGCCACTGGGGGTGGGTGGCATGGCCGGTGGGAAAGAGTTTCATGGTGGAGGTCTCCGTACCGGGACAGGGCTGGGCCGGCGTTGCGCCCCCGCGGGTGGCCCTGCCCGCCTGCGTCGGCGTGGGCGTCAGCCCGTTCGCTTGCGGGCGGCCGCAGTGCGGGTACTGCTGGCCTTCTTGGCTGCGGGTTTGGCGGCGGTCTTGCGCGCTGCGGGCTTCTTGGCTGTGGCGGTCTTTGTGGCAGTGCCGGACGCTGCCGCCCGCTTGGCACCGCCCTGCATGGTCTGCATGCCCTTGGCGGCAAACTGGCTGGCCATGCCGGTGGCCGTCTTGAGGGCTTCCTTGGCCAGGCCCGTGGCCATGTTCTTGGTGGTGTCGATGGCCGTCTGCTTGGCCGCGTCCTTCATGGCGTTGGCCGCGATCTGCTGGAACTGGCTGGTGAGCGCTCCCCACCACTGCATCGGGTCCACCACGGCGGGCTCGGCCGCAGCCGCAGTCTTGCCCTTGGCTTTGGGCTTGGCCTTTGCAGCGGGCTCGGCGTCGGTCTCGTCCGGGGCTTCTTCTTCAGCGGCGGCACGGCCCGTGACACGGGCCGCCGCACCAGCCACGGCCTCGGCGGCGCCGCTCACGGTGTCGGCGGCTTTCTGCACGCCACTCATCACCGTGTCGGCGGTCTTGAGCTTGAAGGCGTTGGCCACATCGCCCATGCTGAAGTTCATGCCCTTGAGCGTGGCCAGGGTCATCTTCTGCACCTCCAGCGCCTGGATGGTGGCGGCCAGCGCGCGGGAGTTCTGCTCCAGCCAGAACTGCACGGCCTTGAGCTCTTCGATGCGTTTTTCCAGCTCTTCCACGCTGATGGTGGGGGCCACCCAGTTGGACAGGTTGGGCAACTGCGGAATGCTGCTGGACGCCCCCTTGGCCAGGCTTTGCAGAAAGTCAAAACCGGGGACGAATTTGCCGAAACCGAAGTTGTTGGATGTGTCGCTCATGGCCGCTCCGCAAGAGGTGGATCTGGGTGGGTCTGTGGTGGTGCCACAGCTTACCCCAATGCGTTGCGGCCGCGAAGGCGGCCGTGCGGGCCTGTTCCTCAGTGTTTGTGCTCATGCGCCTTGGCGGCGCCGGGCGCGGCGGTGCCCACGGGCACGCTCAACTCCAGCTTGCTTTCTGCGCCCTTGGCGTCCTGGAACACCAGGGTGAGGGGCACCGCGCTGTCCTTGGCCAGCGGGGCCTTCAGGTCCAGCAGCATGACGTGGTAGCCCCCGGGCTTGAGTTCCACGGTCTTGCCAGCAGGCAGGTCCAGCGCAGGCAGGGCGCGCATCTTCATGATGTCGCCTTCCATCTTCATTTCGTGCACCTCGGCCAGGCCGGCGGCGGGCGACTCGACGCGCACCAGGCGGGCGCCGTCCTGGGCGGTCAGGCGCATGAAGGCGCCCGTGGCTTTCTGGCCCTGCACGCTGGCGCGGGCCCAGGCGCCTTCGACCTTGACGGCGGCGGTCTGTGCCCAGGCGGGGGCGCCAGCGACCAAAGCGGCAGCCAGGGTGGCGGTGTGGAGCAGTTTTTTCATGGCGAATATTCCTTGTTCAAAGCAAAGGGGTGTTGAGCGAGCGGCAGAAAGCCTGTTGTCAATGATGGTGGGCGCCGGCAGTGGCGCCGGGCAGGATTTCCAGCGCCGCCGCGGGGGACTTCAGGTCCGAGAGTTTTTGCCCAGGCCGGGGCACCTCGACCCAGTCGTTGCGGCCTTCGGGGCAGACCTGGCGCACGGGCCAGTACACGGTGCCAGCCTGCTCGGGCGCCTGGGCCACGAGCACGAACTCGTCGTAGTGGGCGCTGGCCAGCATGTCCTCTGGCGTCTTGGCCGTCCAGGTGATACGCACCACATCTTCGGTGACGCTGCGGCCGTGGCTGGTGTACGGCTGGGTGAGTTTGTCGCGCTGCACGTCGAGCGTCCAGCCGGCCTTGGGCATGGGGCGCGCGCCGCGCATGCCGGCCGGGATGTCCACCACCACCTGCCGCGTGGGCGATGCGCCGCAGCCATGGCCGACCTTGAAGCTGGCCTTGTAGCTGGCGCCCGCCGGGGCCACCTGGTATTCGAGCACCACATGGGCGGACGCTGCAGAGCCAAAAAGGCATCCAGCGCCCAGCAGCAAAGCGGTAGAAGCTATCTTTTTCGTAGTATTGAGAGGCATGGGGTGTTTTCCTTTCAGAGGCTTACTTTCAGCTCAGCCATGTAGGTGCGCTGCGGGTAGGGGTGGAAGTTCCAGAACTGGTAGTTGTTGAGGTTGTCGATGCCCACCGCCGCGCTGACCTGCTTGGTGATCTGGTAGCGCACGCGCACGTCGGCGGTGAAGTAACGGCTCACGCCCTGGTAGACCGCGCCGTTCACGTCGCTGTTGTCCAGCGTGCCGTACTGCCTGCCGCTGTAGCGGGCACCCACGGTGTACGACCACCTGTCGTCCGGCCGGTAGGTGGCTACGGCGCTTGCGCGCCACTGCGGGACGCGCGGCTGCCATTGGCCCACGCTGGCGGGGAACTTGTCGTTCTTCGTGATCCTGGAGTCCGTCCAGGTCAGGCTGCTGCCCAGGTCCAGCCCGCGCACGAACACATTGGCCGCCTGGTACGACAGCTCGATGCCCCGGGTGCGGATCGCGTCCACGTTCTGGATGTTGGTCACGTTGGGCGTGACGAGCACGTTGGTCTGCGAATACAGCGCGTCCCGGGTGCGCTCGAAGAAGGCCGTCAGGCGCAGCAAGCCCTCGCCCCCCCATCCCGCCAGGTCCCGCTCGGCCGTCAGCTCGGTGGTCCAGCTCTTTTCAGGTTTCAGATTCGGGTCGTTGTTGATGAGCGTGCCGCTGCCGCTGATGCCGCCCTGGTACAGCTCGGCCACGGTGGGCATGCGCACCGCGCGGCCGGTAGAGGCCTTGAGCACCCACAGGTCGCTGGCCTGCCAGGCCACGGCGGCCTTGGGCGAGACATGGGTTTCGTTGCGCTCGGGGTGGCCCAGGGTGGTGGTGGCATTGCCGGTCTGGCCGTTGCTGGCGCTCCAGCGCTCGGCGCGGGCGCCCAGCACGGCCTTCCACTGCGGCGCGATCTTCCAGGTGTCCTGCGCCCACAGGCCGATGAGCCGGGTGTCGCCGCTGAAGGCCTGGTTGCGCGCGCCGGCATCGCCGCTGATCCAGCTCGTCGTGGCGTTCTCGACCGTGCGCAGCTGGTAGCTATCGCGCTGCAGGCCGAAGTCCACGATGTGCGTGCCCTGCAAGCCCCCCGGCCGCCAGGTGCCCTTGGCCGCCAGCGTGTTCCAGCCCGTGCCCTTGCTGTTGACGATGCGGCCCGCGCCGCCGTTCAGTGCCGCAGGCAGCGCCACGGTGGCTGCGCGCAGGGTGTCGGTCTGGTAGTCGTAGCGGCTGGCGGCCACCTCCCAGTCGAACACGCCCTGGGTGTGGCTTTTGACGACCAGCCCGTGCATGAAGTGCGTGAGGTCTTCATTGGACACATTGAAGTCGGTGGGCGCCAGCGTGAACGAGCGGCCGTTGATGTTGACCGTGCCGCTGTACACCGCGTTGCCGTTGGCATCGCGCAGGTAGCTCGCGGGGCGGCCTTCGGATTCGTTGTGCCACCAGCCGAAGGTGTAGGCCGCGCGCACGGTGGGCGAGATGTCATAGGCGATCTTGGCCTTGATGTGGTCTTGCTGCGTGTGGTACTGCGTGGCGGTGCCCAGCAGCGCCCAGGGCTGGTTGCTGCGGTTGTTGCCCAGCACAGCGCCCGTGACCGGCGTGCCCGCGCTGCCCGCGGCGCCGGCCGACACCAGGCGCGTGGGGAAGGTGAGCGGCTGGCCTTCGCTGTCGGTCTTGTTGAAGTTGAGGAACCACGACCAGTCGCCGTTTTTGTTGCCCACCGAGGCGCTGACCTGCTTGCCCGCGTAGGTGGCGCTGGTGCCGTACAGATCGAACGGCTGGTGCTGGTAGCTGACCTGGCCGTGCGCCTCGAACTTCGTGGGCATGCGCGTGACGTAGTCCACCACCGCGCCCACCGAGTTGCCCGCGTAGGCGGCCGAGAACGGGCCGTAGAGCACGTCCACGCGCTCGATCTCCTCGGGCGTGACCAGCATCCAGCGCGGCGCGTTGGTGGGGCCGTTGCCCAGGTAGTTGCTGAGCAAGATGCCGTCGGCAAACACCATGGACCGCGCCGGGTTGCCCGTGCCCGAGGCGCGGGTGGACAGCACGGCATGGTTGTAGTCGCCGATGTAGCGCTTGCGCACCAGCAGGCTGGGCAGGTACTTGAGCGCGTCTTCGCTGTCGGTGGCATTGATCGCATGCTCGATCTGCTCGCGCGTCACGCCCTCGATGGTGGTGGGGATCTGCGTGGGCAGCGAGGTGGGCTGGCCGCCGGTGATGGTGACCACGCCCAGCGCCTTGAGGGGGGCATTGCTGCTGCCGGCGCTGCCGGTGTTGTCAGCGGTCTGGGCGAACGCGGGCACAGCCCCGGCCAACGTGATTGTGAGGACCAAGGGAAAGGCACTGGCCACGGCCAGCGCCATGCGGCTTTTGCGCATGGGTTCAACTCCTGAATTTCAAGCCAAATAGGCCGTCTGCGCGCGGTGGGCAAGCGCAAACAGCTATCAAAAAGATAGCAAACTCAGGAGAAAGCCGGGGGCCCGCGCGGCGGCAGCGGCGCGGCAGTGCGCGCAGCGATGTGCGCGGCGGGGATGGGGCGCAGGGCATGCGCCAGGGGGTGGGCCACAGGCAGCCGGGCCTGCGCTGCGGGGGGCGGTGCGCCCACATGTGCGCACAGGGGGCAGTCGAGCGTGTGGCTCTGCATTTCCTGGGCGCCGTCGTCGGTCTTGACCAGCAGCTTGATCGCGCCCGAACCCGAGCAGATCAGCTCCATGGCCTGCGGGTTGACCAGCGGCGACGCCACGGCCACGCCCATCGACACCACAAACCACGCCAGCACCAGGCGGGCGAGCCAGCGAAGGCTGCGAAGGGTTTGCAGGGAGGCGCACATGAGGGCCCGATTGTAGGTGGCAGCACCCACCGGACCTTGATCCGGGTCATCTGCGCGACGGACGGCGCCCGCGCCCGCGCCTAGGATGCGCGCTGTATCCACCACAACACCGGAGACAACACCATGCTGACACTCTGTGGCTTTTCGGCCAGCAATTACTACAACAAGGTCAAGCTTGCCCTGCTTGAAAAGGGCCTGCCGTTCACCGAGGAACTGGCCTGGGTGGGCGAAACCGACCGCAGCGCCAGCCCGCTGGGCAAGGTGCCCTACCTGCGCACGCCCCAGGGTCCGCTGTGCGAATCGGCCGTGATCGCCGACTACATCGAAGCCGCCCACCCCGCGCACCCGCTGATCCCCGCCGACCCCTACCAGGCCGCCCAGGTGCGCGAGCTGATCACCTTTTTGGAGCTGCACCTGGAGCTGGTGGCGCGCAACCTGTACCCGCAAGCCTTCTTTGGCGGCACCGTGAGCGACACCGCCAAGGAAAAGGTGGGCGCGCAGCTCACCAAGAACATCGCCGCCTTCGGCCAGCTGGCAAAGTTCAGCCCCTATGTGGGTGGCGACAGTTTCACCCTGGCCGACTGTGCCGCCATCGTGCACCTGCCGCTGGTGGCCTCGGCCACCAAGATCATCTACGGGCGCGACTACCTGGCCGACCTGCCCGTGCGCGAGTACCTGGCCCGCATGGCCGAACGCCCGCATGTGCAGCGCGTGAATGCGGACCGCAAGACCAACACCGCCGAAATGCTGGCGCGGCCGAAGAAATAGCCCCCGGCACCTGTGCCGCCCCGGGGCTCAGAACGTGCTCACGATCTCAGAACCGGGGCGGGCGTTTTTCGCGCAAGCTGGCCACGCCCTCGCGCGCATCGGGCCCGCCAAAGCCCATGAACTCCAGCGCCAGCGAGGTCTCGAACATGGGGCCCGCCTGGCGCAGCCACTGGTTGAGCGCGTGTTTGGTCCAGCGGATGGCGGTCTGCGAGCCTGCGGCCAGGCGGTCGGCCACCTCGTAGGCGCGTGGCAGCAGCTCGTCCTCGTCCACGGCCAGCGACACCAGGCCGATGCGCTCGGCCTCTTCGCCGCTCACCGGGTCGCACAGCAGCAGGTAGTACTTGGCCTTGGCCATGCTGCACAGCAGGGGCCACACAATCGCCGCGTGGTCGCCCGCCGCCACGCCCAGGCGTGTGTGGCCGTCCACGATCTTCGCGCCCTTGGCCGCAATGGAGATGTCGGCCAGCAGGCCTGCAACCAGGCCAGCCCCCACGGCCGGGCCGTGGATGGCCGAGACGATGGGCTTGTCGCAATGCACGATGTTGTAGACCAGGTCGCGCGCCTCCTTCCAGATGCGGCAGCGCAGCTCGAAATCCTCGGTCATGTCCTGCACCATGGCCAGGTCGCCGCCACCCGAGAAGCCCGCGCCTTCGCCCCGCAGCACGGCGCAGCGCACGCTGTCGTCGGCATTCACATCGCGCCAGACTTCGCACAGCTCGCGGTGCCCCACATGGCCTGCGGTGGGCAGCTTGCCGTTGAGCGCGCGCATCTGGATGTCCAGCACCGCGCCATCGGCGCCTCGGCGGGCGATGCGCAGGGTTTCATAGCGCTGGTAGTCGGGCAGGGGAGTCGGAGTGGTCATGGCAAGGAGCTCACGGGACGCCAGGGCTGGCGGGAGCACCCATTGTGCAGGCCCGCCGCCAGAGCCCGCCTTGGGGCCGCCCTGCAGCCGCTCCACCCCACCCCACCGGTTCTTGACCCTGGTCAACCCAGGGTGCAGTGCCCGGGCGCACCATGCAGGCATCCCCCCCCCCTTCACGACCACTTCCGGAGCTTTGCATGGACGCAACCCAAGCCGCCCCCTACCGCCAGCTGCTGCTGGCACAACAGGCCGCACTGCTCGCGCAGCTGGCCGAGCAGCGCGGCGGCTCCATCGGGCGGGCCGAAGCCGCCGCCGAGCACTTTGGCCAGCCGGAGGACCCGCGCGCCCAGCGGGCCACCGAGCGCGAACTGGCCTTTGCGCTGGACGAGCACGAAACCGCGCACCTGACCGCCGTGGGCGCGGCCCTGGCCCGCATTGCGGCTGGCACCTACGGTGAATGCACGGACTGCGGAGCCCGCATCACCGCCGCCCGCCTGCATGCCACCCCCGAGGCGGCGCGCTGCGTGCACTGCCAGGAAAAGGCCGAGCAGCACCGGCAGACCACCTGAACACCGGCGCGCTCCCCAGCCCCGGCTGCTATCCTTTGCAGGATGCGCAGCCTCTTTCACCTTGCTTTCCACGTTACCGACCTTGATGCCGCCCGCCGCTTCTATGGCGGCGTGCTGGGCTGCCAGGAGGGCCGCAGCACCAACACCTGGGTGGACTTCGACTTCTTCGGCCACCAGATCTCGCTGCACCTGGGCACCCCGTTTGCCAGCGCCCGCACCGGCCACGTGGGCGAGCACCTGGTGCCCATGCCCCATTTCGGCGCCATCCTGGAGCTGCCCGACTGGCATGCGCTGGCGGCGCGCCTGAAGGCGGCAGGCACGGCCTTTGTGCTGGAGCCCCAGGTGCGTTTTGAAGGCCAGCCGGGCGAGCAGTGGACGATGTTCTTCCACGACCCCAGCGGCAACCCGATCGAGATCAAGGGTTTCCGGTCGCTGGACACGGTGTACGCCACATGAGCTACACCTTCGCGTCAGCCACCATCCTGCTTCTGCTGATCACCGATCCGCTGGGCAACATCCCCATCTTTGCCAACGCGCTGCGCGGTGTGGCGCCCGAACGCCGGGCGCGGGTGATCCTGCGTGAGGTGCTGATCGCGTTTGCGCTGCTGCTGGTGTTCCTGTTCTTCGGCGCGGAATTTCTGCGGGTGATGAACCTGAGCGATTTGTCGCTGCAGATTGCGGGCGCGGTGGTGCTTTTTCTGATCGCGCTGCGCATGATCTTTCCGTCGGCCGATGGGCCGCAGGCGGACTTGCCGGGCGAGCCGCTGATCGTGCCGCTCGCCATTCCTGCTCTCGCGGGCCCTTCGGCCCTGGCCACGGTAATGCTGCTGGTGGCCCAGGCGCCCGAGCGCAAGCTCGAATGGGTGGGCGCGCTGTGCGTGACCATGGCGGTGTGCGCCATCGTGCTGCTGATGGCCGAACGCATCCAGCGCCTGGTGGGCGAGCGCGTGGTGATGGCGTTTGAGCGCCTGATGGGGCTGATCCTGGTCGCGATCTCGGTAGAAATGCTGCTGCGCGGCGTCAAGCAACTCGCGCACCAGTTGTAGCCCGCCCCACCGGGGCGCAATGCCCCCGGGGCCGACTCAACGCCGTTGCAGCAGGGGCATGGAGCCCAGCGCGAACACCGAGTTGGGCACGCCCACACGGGCCATCAGCGGCCGGGGCTTGGGCGTGAGCCGGGGCTTGGCAGCGGCGGCGGGCGCAGCTTCCTCCAGCGTCACCCCTTTTTCGAGCTGCTGGGCCACCAGGTCCTGCAAGGTCACCGACTGCAGGTACTCCATCACGCGCAAGTTGAAGGTGGACCACAGCTCGCCAGTCATGGACTTGACCTGCGCGGCCTGGCTCGGGCCCAGGTTCTGCAGCTCGTCGGCCTTGAGGTTTTCGACCGCCAGGATGATCTCCGCCACCGACACCTGGTCGGCCCGCCGGGCCAGTGTGTAGCCACCGCCAGGTCCGCGCGTGCTGTCCACCAGCCCGGCACGGCGCAGGGCGCTGAACAGCTGCTCCAGGTACGAAAGGGACGTGCCCTGGCGCGCGCTGATGGTGGACAGGGCCACCGGCCTCATTTTCTGGCGCAGGGCCAGGTCGGTCATGGCCGACACGGCAAGTTGTCCTCTGGTAGTGATACGCATCGTTGCTACTCCTTAGAACAGGTTCTCAAGAACGCTGACAGTTCCTTCCCGGGCGCAACGCGCCACGGACAAGGGCCAAGCCTTCAATGTAGAGACTTTGACACTTCGCGTATATTCGTTTTATTGAGTTTTATTGCTCGCTTTTTTCGAAGTATTCAAATCGCACCATGAACTTCAAGCACCTGCGCTATTTCTGGACCGTGGCCAAGGCGGGCGGAGTGATGCGCGCTGGCGAACAGCTGCACACCACCCCCCAGACGCTGTCCGGGCAGATCAAGCAACTGGAGGAGTGGCTGGGCCACGACCTGTTCAGAAAGCGTGGCCGGGGCCTGGAACTGACCAGCGAAGGCCGGGTGGCGCTGGGTTATGCCGAGCAGATCTTTGCGCTAGGGGATGAGCTGGAGAAATCCGTCCGCCTGTCGCGCGGCCAGGAAAAAACGCTGGAGTTTCGCGTGGGGGTGGCTGACTCGATTGCCAAATCGGTGGCCTACCACCTGCTGGAGCCCGCCTTGGGCATGCCGCAACGGGTGCACATGACCTGCCACGAGGGCAAGTTTCCTGAGCTGATCGCGCAGCTGAGCCTGCACAAGCTTGACCTGGTGCTGGCAGATGAGCCCGTGTCCAAGAAGATTGGCGTCAAGGCATTCAACCACCCGCTGGGCACCAGTGGCATGAGTTTCATGTGCGCGCCGAGCCTGCGCGCTCAGCTGGAAGGGCCCTTCCCGCAGTGCCTGCACGGGGCGCCCATGCTGATCCAGGGCCCGATGTCGTCCGTGCGGCAGCAACTGGACCATTGGCTCAACAAGCACCACCTGCAGCCCCGCCTGGTCGGCGAGTTCGACGACAGCGCACTCATGAACGCGTTTGGCCGCCAGGGCCGGGGCATCTTCACGTCACCGACGGTACTGGACGAGGAAACCACGGCCCAGTTTGGCGTGGAGGTGATGGGCCGATCCACCGAGTTGGTGGAAGAGTTCTTCGCGATTTCTGTGGAGCGGCGGATCACGCACCCTTGCGTTGTTGCGATCACCAAGGCCGCCAAGGCCGATCTTTTCGCCCGCTGAATGAGGTGCAGCACCCGTTTCCGCTGCACGGACCATCAGAACATCTTCAGGTGGGGTGTCCCGAAAAAGCTGCATGGATAAGCGGACGGGCCACTTTCAGACACGCATTGCCCGGTTCACCCGGCGTCTCCCCAGCGGGAGAAAGCAGCATGCATTTGCCATGCGCCCAATGCAGTAAGAACCAGGCTGCAGAGGAGCAGCCTGCCCCCAGATATCCAAGACAAAAACAAAAACGCCCACTGAAGAGTGGGCGTTTTGCAAAGCGTATACCGCTGTGTTTGGTTGCGCGAGAAGGATTTGAACCTCCGACCTTTGGGTTATGAGCCCAACGAGCTACCAGACTGCTCCATCGCGCGGTAAGAAATAAATTATACCCTATTATTCGGCAGCTGCCGAATTATTTTCGGTTTCTGCAGCGCGATCGACCAATTCGACCAGGGCCATGGGCGCGTTGTCGCCCACGCGGAAACCCATCTTCAGAATGCGGGTGTAACCACCGGGACGCACCTTGAAACGGGGGCCCAGGTCGTTGAACAGCTTGGTGACGCTGTCACGGTCGCGCAGGCGGTTGAAGGCCAGACGGCGGTTGGCAACGGAGTCTTCCTTGGCCAGGGTGATCATGGGCTCGATCACGCGGCGCAGTTCCT